>NZ_CP146607.1 GCF_032842945.2 Roseovarius sp. W115 | reverse complement strand
GTTCAAGTGTCGATACAGATGCTGTTCTCGATTGGTTCAAACCGTACCCCACTTTTCATATTTCAAAGAGTAGTGAATGGACGACAATTAGCCCTATCTGGTTTTGTCAAAGGCTTCGCCTGCATCAGAGAAAAACGTCATCGAACCCCAGCTTTCGGTCAGTTTTAATGCGTTGCAAGCGATCCTGACCAGCGCATCCGATCCTCAACCAACTGAGCGAACGGTACGATGTTTCCCCCAACACTCGCGCATTCCAGCGCCGACATGTATGCTGCTCGATGATCAACATCGATGACTGTCCAAGAGTAGCCGCCGGATGCGAACATTGCGTTCATCAAAAACCGCGCCATCCGTCCGTTGCCGTCAGGATAAGGGTGGACATAACCAAGCAACCAGTGACCCAGGACGGCGCGAACTGCTGCGGAATCCTCATTCTCGAGCCGTTCGAACAGTGTCGCCATACCGTCGGCAATCGCTTCTACCCGCGGCGGCGTGTGTCTCGAACCCCGTAAATAGACGGGATGATTGCGGTAGCCCGCCAATGCGCCTGCCTTCAAGATGCCAGCTGTCACAGACGGGCGGAACAGCTCTTCAAACCACGCGTCATGATCCAGTCTAACCACCTGCCCCGCCGGTTCTCCATATAGTATTTTCTCTATCGAAGCCCGGACGGCTTGAAAGGCTTGCCAGTAGCCGCTGGCGGCAAGCGCGTCGACATCCTTCCTGTGTTCCGCGTTTCCAAGAGGGTCAAAGGACCCTTGCCGCACTTGCTCGATCAACTCCTCGGTGACGGAATAGCCTTCGATCGACAGCGAGTGATAGGCATCATTGACATAGATGTCGTCGATCTTCGCAAGATAAGCATCCTTGTCGTCTGGCATACCTGGTTCGTCCGGAAATATCTCCACGATGGCATCGCGATGGGTGTCCCATGCCGCATTGATCCTAGCCGCGAGTGGTGAGCTGCCGACCTCAAGAGGCATCACTTGGGCAACATCCGCGAAAGGATCCCTTTCCCGGACATCATAGTCAGCGGCCTTCATCTTCTTGAGAATGGTGTCAGCCTCACTATCGCGTCCCACGCGACGCAAAGCACCCGCGATCCGCCCTGCCGCCAAAACGTGACCACCATCAAGTAATTTGACAAGCAGAGGACCTGTGTTCTTCAAACCGCTCAAGACAATTTGCGCTTCCATTGCGTAGGATCGGTAGAATGCTTCGGGGGCGTTGATCAGTGCCGCTTCGACGGACAGAACAAACAGCCCGTCTTTTGTTGCGATGTCACTCTTCGGAGGCAGGTCCTTCTTGAGGTCGTACAGCGAGGTGTCGAACGGCAGCACCGTGTTGTTGCCAGACCCCTTGGGTGTCCAAACGATCACTTGCTTCGGAATGTGCGTACTCTCGGCATGCAAAAGCAAAGATTGCTCAGACGAGAAGCACCACTCCAGACCATAGCGTTCGTGGCAGTACCGGCGGCAGAAATCCCAGAACGATGTGTACCAAAAGGTTGAGTCATGCGGTTTGTCCTGTGGTCGGGTCACGATCAGCCAACCCAAAATGACATCGCTCAGGAAGCCATTCTTCTTGAGCCTTTCTCTGTGGGTTCGGCTGAGCTCACTGCTCCGCAGGACGTTGCCGTGTTCCGCTTGTCGCTCCTTGAGAAGTTCCAGCGAGGCTGCAAGTTTTTCGTTCGGGGACGCCATTGTACGAGGGCCACATTCCTAAAGTAGTTGTCGGTGATTCACGCGTATTCATTTTCGTTCATTTACACGTAAAGTGTGTAGTTTGTATACACGTTTTTTATGTTGTGCAAACACACGTAAAATCTGCTGTGCATTTGCACGTAAAACCTGCTCACATCTCCGACTGATTGAAAGTCAAAGCCCGACCAATTGAAAGCGAAGAGCTTCAGACTTGAACTGTCTGTGTCGCCTCATCTGCGTTTCCAACACCCAAATCCAACTCTGGCAGGTCGCGCAATGTCTGCAAATCAAACGTCACCAAAAACGTCTCCGTCGTCACGAAGGTATGCGGCGCGCCCGGCCGCGGTGAACGTGGGCCGCTCGCGATCAAGTCTTTGTAGCGCAGCCGTGCCAGCAGATCTCGACTGACCTCTTTGCCGAAGATGTCCTTCAATCCCGCCCGGTCAATCGGCTGGTGGTAGGCGATGGCGCAGAGCACACCCATCTCCATCTCTGTGAAGGCGAGCGCCTGGTCTCCAAGATCGGCGGCCGCCTTGATGGCATCGGCGAACTGGGTCCGGGTGCGGAACATCCAGCCGCCCGCTACCTGGGCGAGCTCGTATGGGCGCCCAGAGAGTTCGGCCTGGATGTCGTCGATCAGTATCTCGACGGAGACCCCGTGCCCCACCACGCGCGCTAGGTCGTCGCGACCCACCGGTGTCGCGCTGGCAAACAACACAGCCTCGATCCGCCCCATCCATTCGCGCCAGCGCAGATCCTGCGGCAGCTCGTCGAGTTCGCGGTCGAAGACCGCTGCGTCTTCGTCGGCAAACTTCCTTTTGGCAGCAACACTCATGGCGCAATCCCGTAGAGCCGGAACGTCGGGCGACCGGTCAGCTCTTTTGCAACCCCGAGCTCGACAAGCCGATCGCAGAACCGCCGCGCCGCGCGGTCGGTCATCGGAATGGTGGTCCCTTGGACATGCGGTGAAAGCATCGACGCCGGGGCCACGGCAGCCTCGGCCAAGAACAGGTCGACGGCAGCGTCCGATCCTTTCGACCGGAGTTTTGGAGCCACAGCACGAAGCGCTTCGGCGCGACGGGCTAGGTCCCGCGCAAGTCGGATCTTCTCTTCGATGGACTCCAGGATCCGTGTCTGCGCCACTAGCTCGGCCTCCTGCCCTTCTGCGACCAGGTCCCGCAGCGCCGTCTTGGTCAGGTGCTGTGCCGTGATCGGCAACACGATTTTCCAGTTCAGCGCACGTGCAAGGACGATATCAGACAACAAACAGGCAACCCGCTCGGCTCGGTCATCGGCCTCCAGAACGAAACGAAGAACAGCCACACATCCGGCCAACGGCCCATGGGTCCTGGCCCGCTCTAAACCCGCATCAAGCCAGACGTCCACTTCGCCCGCGAAGTCCGCATCAACGAAGTCGGCGGTCTCTCCGGCCCCGCCTGCCCGCAAGCGTGCACCTTCGCGCCAGAACGCCAACAGATCGCCATCCGGGCCGCGCGCTTCGCCCGACGGCGTCAGGTGGTAGGCGTCGCGAATATCCGCCTCTCGCGCCAGCCGTCCTTCCAGTTTTGACGTCGCCGTCGCCGCGCTCAGGGCCAGCCGGTTCGCGAGCAGTTTGACCGGCACGCCATGACGTTGATCACTTACGAGCTGATCAAGCACCGTCAGCGCCGCGCCAGACCGAAAAGCCACAGTTTCAAGGGTTTCCGCACGCCCGGAGGTGACCCACGAAGGCAGCTTCGGTAGGGTATCTAAGTCGTTAGAGATGGTCGTGGACTGATAGGTCATACCACAACACTATCCTGTCACGGCGCTTTTGCCTACCATATAGTGCATAAACCGCCCCACCCTGCAGTGTTCTGCTATGTCCAATAAGTTTGCCTTATCGGACGTTAAAGAATATACTCAGCGACATGTCAGGAAACATCGAGAAATCGCGCTCAGAGCCAAAAGCTGGGCCTCCACCCAACGAAAGCGACGAGAGAGACCCGCCTACTGGCGAGACTCTGACTCTCCCTTCCCATGTGGCAGGGTCCGGCAACCTCGATCGGCTGGTAGACACCGCCCGGGACTACGCGGTGGCCTCGACGGCCGAGAACACCAATAAGGCCTACGCCGCCGATTGGAAGCACTTCGCACGCTGGTGCAGGCTGAAGGGAACGGATCCCCTGCCCCCGTCACCGGAGATGATCGGACTTTATCTGACCGACCTGGCCGCGCCGACCAATGGATCCCCTGCCCTTTCAGTGAGCACCATAGACCGCCGCCTGTCCGGCCTAGCCTGGAACTATGCGCAGCGTGGGTTTTCACTCGATCGCAAGGACCGCCACATCGCCACCGTGCTGGCTGGAATCAAGCGCAAGCATGCGCGCCCGCCAGTACAGAAAGAGGCTATCCTGCCCGAGGATATCCTCGCCATGGTCGCCACCCTGGGTTTCGATCTGCGTGGACTCAGGGACCGGGCAATCCTGCTGCTCGGATATGCCGGCGGACTGCGGCGTAGCGAAATCGTCAGCCTTGATGTCGGGAAAGACGACACCCCGGATTCTGGCGGCTGGATTGAAATCCTGGACGACGGCGCGGTTCTGACGCTGAACGCAAAGACCGGTTGGCGCGAGGTGGAAATCGGACGTGGATCCTCGGAACAAACCTGCCCGGTCCATGCGCTCGAGCAATGGCTGCACTTTGCGAAGATCGACTTCGGGCCGGTCTTCGTGCGCACCTCGCGCAACGGCAAAATGGCCCTGGAAGCGCGTCTATCGGACAAACATGTCGCCCGTCTCATCAAAACCACCGTGTTGAAATCCGGCATCCGCGCCGAGCTGCCCGAGAAAGACCGCCTGGCGCAGTTTTCCGGCCACTCATTGCGCGCGGGTCTGGCCAGTTCAGCGGAAGCCGACGAACGTTATGTCCAGAAGCAGCTCGGGCACGCCTCGGCGGAAATGACCCGCCGCTACCAGCGCCGCCGGGACCGGTTCCGGGTGAACCTGACCAAGGCCGCGGGGCTCTGATCCGCTGCCCCATTACGCCGCCTGTCCGCTGAGCCTGCCATAGAAGCTGCGCTCAAGATGCAACTCCCCTGCCCCGGCTTTTTGGACAATCCCTCGCAGATAGCCGCCGGGAGAAGCCACTTCACCGGCGCAATGCTTGTCGAAGGTAAGAACCAGCGCTGCCGTGGCGATTTGAGGCCCAAGTCTGTCTTGCGCGAGGTTCCAGGCATGCTCCGAGACGCCAATCATCGGTCTCAGCTGCACGGCAACCCGGTGCAGATCGCCCCAATCCTTCAAATACCCGCCCATGTTGCGTGCCCAAGTCGCGAATTCGGGACAAGCCTGCATCACTGTCGGCAAATCAAGCGCTGCACCGCGTTTCTTGCGGGTTTCGTCCACCCAATCTTCCAACTCCCTATCCACTTGCTCTTCCGGTATCGCATTGGGCACTACGCCCGCCGCGTTCTCTTTTTTAGAGCATTTACAGGTTACAGGATTAAGTTGGTTTGTAATTAGTATATGAGGGTCAGAAATGTCCTCCCTGGGGTTCATTTCTTGAGTCTGTTCAGTAACTTGTTCGCTGGTTTCAGCCGCGTTTTCCACAACCACATTTGCCCGCGTTGCCTTGAGGTAAGCCGCCTCGACGCGTTCTTGGAGTTCCCTAAACCAGGCCAGGAGGCGTTCGAGCGTCTCAGAGGCCACAATGCGGCGTGGCAGGCGGTCCAGGAGCTCTTCGAAGTGGTCGGTGAACTGCGCCCACGGACCTCTCAGCGCGCCGCTGACGGCTGACTCGATCCGCGCGCGGATCATCCGGCGCGCAACCGTGACCTGGCGCTTCAGGCGCTGGCAGAGCTCACGCTCGGCCTGCAATTCGGCTTGGAGCTGCTCGAACTCTTCGACGCGAGCCGATAGCGGCGACAGATCGAAGCCATAGGCCTCGATGATCACGCCGTCCGCGTCCCGGCGGCCCCAGCGTTTGCCATTGGGGCTGTCCTTGAAGGAGATCACGCCGATCTCGGCCAGGCGTCGTGCGTGGCGTTTGAGCGCCGAGAGCGAGAAGCCTGTTTGCTCCATCAGATAGGCATTGGACGCCCAAACGATCGGACGACGCCCCTCTTCCCAGTCCTGGGCCTGTGTGAAGGCCCCAAGCGTATCCAGAAGCAGCATGTCGCCGGCCTTGAGGCCAATATGAGCGCCCACGCGCTTCACGGCCACAAAGGCCTGTGTTTTGGGTACAGCTACCCGTTCACCGGCTTGGGCAAGTTGCTCAGCGACGGCGAGTCCGGCCGTTGCTTTACGCCATCCCGAAGATTGGTTGATGTTGGACATACCTTCCCCGTTCTGAGGCATGCCTGTCCCAGTCGCTCCGTGCGGAGCATCGTTGAATTTTTTCATTTTTTGCCAGCAGACAAAGAAAACCTATTCGCTCAGGAGCGTTTTCTCTTGTGTGATGATTCGGTGACTGCTAGATTCTAGGTGTCTAATCTAAGAATTGCGCTCTGCGCAGCAGCCCTCGAAGCTCCGGTTTCGGGGGTTTTCTTTGCTCGCCTTCCTCCTTTCTGCTCGTCCTCAGTTCTCATCCGTCCGGTTTACAGCTGTAAACTCGGCGTAGGATTTCTTCATGATTTCAGCCAGGTTGTCGTCGAGCCATTCCGCAAACTTCGCGTTAGCACCCGATTTCTTGGCCAACATCGATATCGATCCGCGTCGTGTCTTGATCGTCACACCCTCAACCGGTGTCACCTCCGAGGAGCCACTGCCTTGCCTCGCACCTCGCTTGGAAGCTTCTTTCAACACCAAATCCAGTCGATCATCAGAACTGACTTCCTTTCCGCACTTCTGCAGAATGGAAATGGCTGCCTTCTCTGTGAGTTTTTTGAGATGAAAAACTCCGCAAGTGCGGTCCATTTGGGTCTACCAGATTTCGGAGCAGCCCCGATAAGATCACCTACTTTGACCGGTACGTTTTGAATCACTTTCATCAAATGCGAGAGACCCGAGGCGGATAGGCTCAAAACCTGCCGCACCATAGGGGTAGCGTGACCAGCCTCAAGGATTGCCTCTGCAAATCGCGCTTTTTCGTAGAACGAAAGGTTGCGGCGAGCGGCGTTTTCTAAACCTTTTGCGAGCAGCGCAGTTTGGTCATCTATGTCTTGAACATTGGCGCGAACTTTGATGCCAAGTTCCCGACAGGCTCTTAGTCGCCGTCGACCATAGATAGCCTCATATCGGCCCTCAGACTTCGCTTTTCGAACAAGGATTGGGACCTGTTGTCCACCTTCCTGAATGCTGTTCTTGAGAGCATCAAAACCTTCGCCGTCATCCTCAGAGTTTACAACTGTAAACTCGTTGAGCCGGTCGATAGGCCCCCAATCATCTATGAGATCCGGATCAATTTCACGAATTGCGGCAAGTGACCCCTGCAGCGCACCAAGAGCCGGAGCACTTGTCTTTGCTATTTTGTCCGCTGGCTTTGCGCCGGACCGCGCAATCGTACTAGCGATGCCGGACATTTCTTGGAGTGATTTCCTGGCCATTATGAACGTCCCCATGCTTGATGGATCATGATCTCGACTTCTTCTCCAACGGCATCCATAGAACCCTTGGCACGATCGTATGTCGCTCGCGTCATCTCGGAACGAACGACCTCATAGATCGACTGCTTGAGCATCGTAGCATCGCTGATTGCTGTGCTCTTCAACGCCGTCGCTGACATAACCCGATCTTGGAATAAGGCGCGCATGAAGGATGTGAGCTGCTGCGAAGGTACATCGGTTGGTTCGTCACGGGTGATCAAAAACTTGAAGTGATCATATTGCAGGCTAGCACCCGCGTCTTCGATCACCCCCATGTAGGCTCCCGCAAGTTCGAGAAACTGAGCTGTGGACGACACGTCCAACATGGATGGGGTGAGGGGCACAAGCAGCGAACTCGCTGCCGCCATACCTGCAATTGTCAGGAAACCAAGCTGCGGCGGACTATCCACGAGAACCAAATCAAAATCGCCTTCTACCTGAGCAAGTGCATTCCGAATACGTGTGAAAAAAGGGTGGTCCGGGTTCGAATGAACCGCAGATTCCGTTTCAAACTCGGAAAGGATCAGCCGCGACGGAGCGATTGATAGCCCCGGGAAATAGGTTGGCTGCACGACCTCCGCCATGTCCACCGGATCATCATAACGAATTGCATCGTAGATCGTCAGACCATCAAACTCGATCTCCGGACTAATCCCGCACATTGATGTAAGCGAGCCTTGCGGGTCAAGGTCCACAGCGAGTACCCTGTAGCCACGTAGCGCAAAAAAATGGGCAAGGTGAATGGTCGTGGTACTTTTACTGCTGCCTCCTTTGAAATTCATCAGCTGCCAAACCTGGAGCTTCTCTGCAGGGGAACGGCAGGGCACGTACCGGCCTTTCGTACGAGACGAGCGCTCAAGGATCTCTCGGGCGTTCCAAATCTCTTGGGCGAAGTAATACCGGCGGCCACCACGGATGTCGCTTGGCTCAGGAACCGTTCCCTCGGCGTGCACTTTGCGCATGAACTGGCCAGATACTCCCAACAACTCAGCGACCTCCGGAGCGGAGAAGGCACGCAACGACTTGGTGTTGTCTGGTGCGAAAGCTGCAAGAAGGTGTTCTCTGATCGCTGCGTTCAGCCGTTCGGAAATTTCGGTTGCGAGGGCTGATGGTCTTTCGGTATTAAGCGGTGTCACTGGAATCATGTGGTTGCCCCAAATTCAAACATGTGGCTTTTTACGCGCCACTTGGGGATAAAAGGTGTGATTCACCCACTTAAGTCAAGAATTTTCGCCTATTTAGTGTCTAAGTTGGCAGATTGGACTATATTCGCTGTCCATCAAACCATGCAAGTTTACAGCTGTAAACCCCCCAGCGAGGCAGATTGCCCCGCCGGGAACTGTGCTCAGACTTCTTTCGACCCCCAAGAGAATCATTGCCTGAAGCACGGCATCTTCCTGATTCGCAACATTGCCGGGATCGGCGTTGAAGCTGTAATCGCGGATTATCAGCGTGAAATAGTCAGCACCGCTTTCACGATGACGCTTCTTCCAGATACCGCCACTTTCGAACAATCGGCCACGTAGCGAACGACCGAAAAAGCGGTGCGTAGGAGCCATGGGATTGACGCTGGCAACAGGCTCGACGATGATGTCGATGCCGACGGTGAGGGTGGAGATCGAACCGAAACCCCCGGCGGCCTTGATATCGGCACCTTCGAATTTGATGCAGTTGGTGGTCATTGCTGTGCTCCTTCATTTAGTGCTGCAATGATGGTTAGAGTGCAAAGGCCTACGGCCTGAACACACCGAAGGCGGAGCGGAGAAGGGCAGAGGCCTGAATTATGTTACGCGTGGAATGCCCGAAGGGCAGGGGACAATTCTGGCAACCGCCCTTAGTGTTCAGGGCAGGCCCTGCAAAAAGAATGCCTTGCAACTCCGGCACTATGAGCAACCTGTAACAAGTCGAAGTCGGCGTTCATGGGCAAAGAACGATCGATCGGTACAACCTCAGATCACCGAAGCAGACATTCATTGCGACTGCAAACACGCGACCGCTTTGCGGAACAAACCAGACATATTACGCAAGTTATCCAACGTCCGCTTGTCCAGTTTGACCCAAGTGTCGCTCTGCTTCTGTCAGTCACCACTGAATGGCGTCAGTTCCACAGTATCGAACTGCCCGGCATAGGCATGAATTGCCGGTGAACCTCCTAGATGCATTAGCAAGACTTTTGCATCAGGAGGGAAACGTGCTGACGCTTGGAGGTCGATCACCCCTCGAATTGCCCGTCCCTCATAGACGGGATCCGCGATAATCCCTTCTTTAGCTGCCATCAAACGTATACCCTCTTTGATTGCAGAATCCGCATACCCATAGTCAGCATCGTTGGAGGCGATTACCTCCACATCCTCGGCGTTGACCAAGGCCGGCAATTCTAGTGTTTGCAAAGCTTCATTGGCCAACTCACGAACGCGCTTGGTTTTGATCTGTGTCTCACCATCGTCGGCAACCCCGATGATGTGTGTCTTGATACCAAGGGCCTTGAACCCTGCGAGCAACCCCGCTTGTGTACTGCTCGATCCGGTTGTGTGAACGAGATAGTCAAATTCAATTCCTAACTGCTCTGTCTGCGTTGCGATCTCCAAGGCGCAATTGATATAGCCCATGCTGCCCAAAGGGTGCTCCGATGCACCGCCCGGGATCAGGTAAGGCCTATGACCCTGCGCGGTGAGATGCGCCATGAATGCACCTAGCGGCCCCTGATCCTCGATAGGCCGTTCGGTTTCGTCGACATATAGTTCAGCTCCCATAAGACTACTGAGCAACACATTTCCAATCTCGCGGTAGTGTGGTCCTGCGTCTTTCGTCCAAGCGCAATGTAGCAGTGCACATTTCAGATTGGCTTTTGCAGCCGATGCAGCGGTTTGCCGCGTGTGGTTGGATTGAATTGCGCCAACGGTCACCAACATGTCACAACCTTGTTGGACTGCGTCGCCTACAACAAATTCGAGCTTTCGGGTCTTGTTTCCGCCACCTTCCAGCCCAGACAGGTCATCCCGCTTCATCCAAAGGTTAAGTCCTCCAAAGGTAGTCCCAAAGTTCGTTAGTTGCTGAAGTGGTGTTGGAAGCTGAGCCAGTGAAAACCTTGGTAGCTTGCTTAGCCTAAGCGCTAAGTCTTCCTTTGAAATCTGATGATACATTCTTCGAGGTTTCCAACGATTGAAATCAGGGTTGGTTGCGAGTTCAGTAGCCAGTAAAGCGGACATTGGAGCAAAGCGCAGCATCGGTCAAATTGGGCTCTTTTTCCTATTTCGCCGTGTGCTGAATGAAGGGCTGCTTCACCCGAAAGGGTCGGAGATCCTGCCGGAATAGGCAATCTACGTGAACATAGGGGTCAAACTTCACGGCCTCTCAAAAAAAAGACCCCGCCGAAGCGGGGCCAAGTTGATCCTAACCACAAGTATTGGAAACTCTCAGTTGGTGTTGTCATGAGCAGCGCGCCAGTTGTCGCCTTCGGGGATGTCGTCCTGGCTTCGCGCCAGGGCTGCACGCCGGTTCATGAGTGCCTGAAAGATCGGCGTAGACGGGTGATCGCCTCGATGTCCGCGCTGCGGACGACGGATGCCAATGGGACCATGCCGGTAGAACCAGAGCGCCAGATCGACCGCTTCAAGCTCGGTCTCGCGATAGATCAGATCGAGTGGCATACACATGCCGTGAGTTTCCAGATCGCAGTTGCGCTTGTGCGAAAGCCGCCGCCCGTTCAGCACATAGCCGCAATCGCACCACTCCCGCACGTTGCTAGGGGGCGCAGTCCCAGACGCGCCGGATCGCGCAGCCTTCCTCGGCGGGGAGGCTGTCGATCATGCGGCGGGCTTTGCGCCACGCGGCGGCACGATCCGCACGCCACCGAGCCTCCTGCGTGTCGGACAAGATGGCCCGGCGGGCCATTTCCTCGTCCTAGCTTGGCTGCTCCTCCGCAACCTGCGCGGCAAAGAGCGGCAGGGCGTCCCGCTCCCGTTGTTGCTTGCGCCGAAGGGCGGCGCGTTTGCGTGGCGTGTCCGTAAACGCGAATGTGGGTGTTCTCTTGAACCGCATTTCCCTGACCCTCACGTGTAACGCGCGCCGACCCAAAGGCGCGGGTCGCGCCTGCTTTGAACAAGCTTTTCATCGGCAATACAGGCGCGCGCGTGGCTCTCAGCCCCTTTCGGCAGCTTCGTGCGATAGCTGCGATGTCTGTCATCGCCTTCCAGCCAAATCCCGTTCTTCGTTACGATGAAGCGGCAGCACCCATCATGCGATGCCTCAGCATGGTTCTTGATGGCCTCTGACCATGTATAGGTAGCGCCCCAGAGTTTCCCGCGTGAGACTGTCATTTCGAGGATTGAAGCGGTCATTTTTGCTCTCATGTCGGGAATGGGGCAGGGCGCGAACGCCCTGCCTCTGTTCTCACTCCATGCCTTCGGGAAGCCATGCGTCGATCTTGGCCGCTTGGGCCTCGGTCACGCCAAGGGCGCTGCGCAAGTCGGATTGCCTGAACAGGTCTTCCAGCTTCTTGGCCTTCTCGCCCTTTTTCAGCTTTGCAAAGGTCGTGACGGTCGGGTGATTCTCGGCCAGCTCGAGAAGATCGCGCCAAATCTCGACCATGTAGGGACCGCCCACGCGGCCAAAGAAATTGGCGGCTGTCGGCGTCCAAACCTCGCGGGTTTTGGGCTTCGTGGCCTTCGCCACCAGCGCAGTCAGCTTCTCGTCGCCCTCTTTGAATTGAGCGGCAAGGAACCGGACCAATTCACCTCGCACAGCCTCGTCATAGCCTGCCTCGGTGACATAAATCACGCGCTGGTCGGTGTTGCGCAGGGAATCCGGTTTGAGGGCCTGCTTGATGTGATGGTCGCTGTAGTTGCCAACCAGCGCCTGTTCCAGCACTTCGAGCATGACCTTCTCGTCATTACCGACTGTAAAGGCGGCGGCGTTCGAAAGGCTGATTTCATTGGCCGCAAGGGCGTCCAGCACCGGCTCCGGCAAATGCGCCAAGGCAAGGCGGCGGTAGACGTGCATTTCATTGACCGCGAAGGCACGAGCGATAGCGGCGACTGTCTTAGCCCCGTAAAACTGTGCCACTATTTGTGTGTCACAGGAGGGATGGAAGATGGCTCGGAAGCGGTATTCGGATGAGGATGCGCTGAAGATATTGCGCGAGATTGACGTGCATTTGCATGATGGCATGGATGTTGTGAGCGCGTGTCGGAAAGCAGGAATCTCGGACAAGACATGTTACTACTGGCGTAAGAAGTTTGGTGGGATGGGTCGGCCTCAACTGTCAGAGATGCGAGCGTTGCAGAAAGAGAATGAGCGACTCAAGAAGATTGTCGCTGACCTGCAGCTCGACAAGCTGATCCTGAAGGAGAGCCTGGATCATTTAAAGCCCAAGGCCTGACGCGGGCTGAGCTTCGTCAGGCGGTCATTCACACCCGCCAAAAGCTGGACATATCGGAACGTCGAACCTGCGCTGTGCTTGGCGTGGCACGGTCCAGCCTGCGATATCAGGCCAAACCTCAGAATGACGATGCCATGCGCTTGGCGATGATCCGGCTGGCCAAGCAATATGGGCGATATGGGTATCGGAAGGTGACTGCCCTGCTGCGCATGGAAGGCTGGCAGGTCAATCACAAGAAGGTTGAGCGTTTATGGGGTGAAGAAGGCTTGCAGCTGCCCCATCGGCACAAGAAGCGACGGCGGCTCTATCATAAGGACAGCTCTGTCATCAGGCTGAGGCCCACGCACCCCAACCATGTCTGGGCGATTGATTTTGTACATGACAAACTGAGCAATGGACGACCCTACAAGATGCTCACGGTGCTCGATGAATACACCCGTGAGGCGCTCTGCGTGGCGGTGCGACCCAAGATGAATGAAATGATGTTCTGGATGTTCTGCACCGGCTGCTGATGAAGCATGGCAAGCCAGAGGTCATCCGTTCAGACAATGGCCCGGAGTTCATCGCTGCACCGCTTCAGGATTGGCTCAGACGCGTTGGCATCCAACCGATGCAGATCTACCCAGGATCACCCTGGGAAAACGGCTACAACGAGCGCTTCAACGGAACACTCCGTCGCGAAGTGCTCAACGCCGAATGGTTCCACAGCACCAAACAAGCCCAGGTCGCCATCAATGTCTGGCTCAGACAATACAACCAAATCCGGCCACATCATGCCCTAGGCATGCGCCCGCCAGTACCAGAAACCTTATTAGAGAAACGCCAAATTAGTGGTACTGTATGAGGGGCCTAGACAGTTTCAATCCAATTGCTGAGTCTTATGCACAGCTCAGTGGCGGCGTCGATGTGCTGAGAAAGCCGGGCTTCGCCCATGCTTAGGAGCGTGTCGGTGCGGGGCCAGGTCTCGCGTTCTGCAATCATCTCCTGAACGTCGTCAGAAAGCAGATCTTCTGCTGACAAGCGCGCCAGCTCGTCGCGGAATGTGGCCCACCGGACGCTGCGTGTGGCTTTCAGGGTCTTCATCCGGGCATAGCGGGCATTGCGTGCTTCGCGCACCTCAAGAAGCTGGGTGAACATCTCGATGAGTGGGGTCAGGACGAGACCGAGGCCAGTGCTGCCGTGCCGGCTTCCGTTGACCGCGGTGCGGCGTTCCATGAGACCATGCTTCAGTAAAGTCTTTTCATGTGTGCGGAGCTGACGGGTTGAGATGCCTAGCTTCTGGGCGAAGCTCTCTTGGCGCCCGTAGAAAATCGGCTCCTTTGTTGGGTCGATCCACGCGTCGGGATCGGTGCACCCGATCAGCCGCGTGAGAATGTCTGTCAGTCTTGGGCCTAGGCCAATGTCGCGGCCGATATCGGCCATTAGCGCGATCACGTCGCGTCTCGAAAATCCCTGTGGAAGGGAAGGGAACAGTTCTGTTCTCATGTTCTTGTCCTCTCGTCTGCTCGTTGGACAAGACAGCGGCAGGCAAAACTTCTCTGGGCGCACAAATGCGTTTTTTCTTGCCTGCATGATTCAGAGGGTGCTATGCTAATCTTGTTCTAAGAGATCTCAGAGTTGGCGCTCTGATGCACAGCTCCCCCGGAAGGTTCACCGCCTTGCGGGGGGTTTGCTTTTTCAGCTGCTGCTCGCTGCCCCCTTTCGATTCTTGTTTTGTACAACAGGCATACTATTTCTAGCTGCCTGCCGTAAATACGGTTTTGTCGCGGATCAGGGCCACCACATCTAGTAGCTCACCTGCTCGTAACCGTAATTCCCTTCATAATCACGCCATTCGACGAAAACCGACCGGTGAAAAATGCTTGGACAAGTATCGCCGTAACGTTCTGTTCCGACATGCGCCTCCGGCAAAGCGCCAACTGATGACCGGCGCCATGAGAAATCGCCCTGTGTGCCGTAGGTGCCGAGATAGATCGTGGCATAGCGGTTGCAGTCACCGTCACGCCCAGATTCATGTTGGCGGACATATCGTGCATCAAAGACGCGGATGCTGCGCACAAAATTGAACTCTGCGCCGCTGATATCGATGTCTGCACGATCCTGAACAAGCTGAAGGGCAAAGCCCTCCGGCAGTGGAGCCGCGTCGCCGCCCGACAAGCGAACGACAGCGCGTTGCGGCTCCAAGCCGTCCGTGAGTGGGGGCGCTTGGAATGTCGGGGCAGGGGCCCCGGCCAACCGGCCATCAATGCCAGTGACAGGGGTGCCTGCCTCATCCACAGGGAAGGACTGCAGAGGGGCACGTTGTTCTAGCTCAAACAGAATTTCATAAATCCGTTCGCTGGTCAGTGTGTTGGGATCAACAGTGTAAGCTGCACCCATGGGGCACCGCCAAATTTGCAGTGGAGGCTCCACGGGCCAGGGAGTGATGCGACGGATGAACTCAGCGCGTGCTCTTGTGCAAGGGACCGATGCGGGCCACCCTCCGGACAAGCACAAGAGGATTGCGCAATCGATTTGATAGGTTTGTGCTTCGGCGCGTTGCGGTGCGGCAGTGAGACTGGCTGCTGTGAGCGCTGCAACGGTCAAGGCTGTGTTTCTGAGCTGTTTCAGCATGGGGCCTCCTTGTGCGCGCGGTGTATGATATCTTACAATACTACGGTTTTGGCGAAATAATAATGTTTTGGCAAATCCTTTTGGTTTGCCGCGCCGCGTTGCTTCAGTAGGAGGGGCGAGGTTATGGCGCGATTGGTTGCGGGGTAACCAGGATCAAAGCGCCAAACACACACATCACGGCCGCTGATATGCGCTGGAGTGTTGGGATTTTGCTGGCGGCAAAGGTCGATGCAAGCTGGCCGCCAGATGCGTATGCCAGGATCGCGACCGCTTCCATGACAAGAAACGCAACCCCAAGCAGTGCATAGCTTTGCCAGTAGGCTTCAACAGCGACGAACTGTGGAAAGAATGCAGCAAATGTCAAAATCGCTTTGGGATTGCTGAGGGCCACCAAAGCTTCTGCCCTGAATGCACTTCCCATTGAAGACGTTTCACCCAGAAATTCATCTGGGTTGATGGTACTTGCGCTTCGCCAAAGTGAGATGCCAAGCCAGATGATGTAGGCCGCGCCGATCAGTTTGCTGATGCCAAACACGAAGGGTGAGGCCGTGAGAATGAGCCCAAACCCCAAAGCGCTAATTGCAATCATGGGAACAAAAACCATCAGCCTGCCGGTTGCTGCTTTCTGAGCAAATCCAATGCCCGATCTGGCACCATTGGTCATTGCCAACAGATTGCTCGGCCCACAGGCAAGATTCAGCGCAAAGCAGGCTGGCAGAAAGATGATCCAATCAATCACTGTAGGAAAAAACGCCCCGCTAAATTCACACCCAGAAGGGCTTGGACATCAATGCGTGTCGACTGCCGTCTCTAAGACCGCGATTAGTGTGTCGGCGATGAGATCACATTCGGCCAACGATAGCCGTGCAGGCAGTCGGAGGTCACAGGCCCGCATGAGCATCGCCCGGGTTTGGGGGAAATCCGGGACATCGTCCAGAAAACCCCAATTCCAATAAGCTCGCGAGTTGTTCTTTGAGCGCCCAAAGACCTGGATATGCAAACCGCGCTGGTTCGCTCCAGCGACGAAGGCATCGAGTGCGTCATCTGAGATATGCGGCAGATTAAACTGCAAGGAATCTGGAGCGCGCTGCTCGGCGGGGTAGGCCGGTGGCACCTCAACAGAATTGATGGCTCGCAAGCGGTTGGCCACGTGATCATGATTGCGACGACCATCAAGCACGCGGCTGTCCAAATGCTCGATCTGGGCACGGATCAGGACGGCGGAGAGTGTGTTCAAGCGTAATCCGAACATGGGCAGATTGTTTTGGACGCGGTCCATAGCCTCAGACGGGATATCATGGTGTTGCCACTTATCTTCGTAGGAGCCGTGCATCATGATCGCACGCGCCATCAGGTCTGGATCGTCGGTGACCAGGATCCCGCCTTCACCTGAATTCAAAAGCTTGTAGGACTGGAAGGAAAAACAGCCGATCTTGCCAATCGTTCCGACCTTGCGCCCGTCCCAAGTCGTTCCGAGCGAATGGGCAGCATCTTCGATCACGGGGATTCCTGCCGCGTCACATGCCGCCATAATGGCATCCATATTGGATGTGTGGCCCCGCATATGACTGATCAGAACGGCATCCACGCTAGGCAGTTTGCGATGGAAATCATCCAAATCTATTCGGTAGTTCGAACCACATTCGCACAAGACGGGCACGCATTCTGCATGGACCACTGCCGAGGGCACAGCCACAAAGGTAAAGGCGGGAATCAGGACTTTGGCGCCAGGTGGTAGGTCTAGAGCCTTCAAGGATATGAACAACGCCGCTGAACAAGACGAGACAGCAAGCGCATAGCGACTGCCCATCTTTGCGGCGAACTCACGCTCAAGCTGCGTGACGGGAGACTCAGCGGTTGTGTAGCGGTAGAGATCCCCGTTGCCCAATAAACGGTTCACTTCGGACATAGCCGAAGCCGGAATTGGTTCTGCAGCGGTGACATCAGGGATTTGAGTTTTTTCTGCTGTGGAGGTGTCGGTCATCCATAGACCTCCATGAGCTCAATCCCGCCAATGAAATCAAGGCCGCGCTTTTCACCATACTTGCGAGCATCTGCATAAGACGTCGAATGGCCGGAGTCGGCATCGATCATCTCGGACGCGACAACCATCGGAAACAGACCTTGGTTGATCGCAAAGGCCATGATCAGTTCTGTGTGCCCGTTGCGCTCTTTCAGAAGCCCTTTTGAGCCAATGATGAGGGGAATGTGGCCTGGCGCGCGAAACAGCTCAGCAAACTTCTCGGCATCGCCACTTTTCAGCAACGCACAAAGCTCACGAATTGTGCGTGCGGTCTCCACATGGGAGCAGCCTGTCTTGTTCTCCCTGAAATCCAGGGTGATGGAAAATCGAGGGTCAAAGCCGGGAGTGGGTTTGGACAGCGCCCCATAGATTGAGTCCGCGTCGGCATTCTCGGACACGAAGTCGAGATATGTATCTAAGCCGAGGGCTTGGCCCATGTCCCAACTGATGTAGACGGTCAACGGTGCACCTGCATTCAGGCGCAAATCGGCAACGGCTCTTTCGTCGATATTTTCAGCGAGATAGATGAGGTCGGTTTCGGCTTCTCTGTCGTCAAAATCGTAGAGAAGGATCGGCTTGCCATCCGCTAGGCTGCGGGCAGCGTCTTCAAACATTTTCATGGGTTTGTCCTTGTATTTCCATTTTTGAGAAGAACGCAAAGATCTGGCTCATCACGTCGCCGCCAATCTCTGGGATCTCAGTCAGAACGTCATGTTTGGCGTTTCGGATCATCGAAAATTCGCCATTTGGCCACTTCGCCATGCGCGCTTTGATCGAGTCATTGTCGACCAAGCGATCAAGCTCGCCACAGAAAGTGATGCAGGCTATGTTTGGGGAGGGAGCGGAGGATAGGTTACGGCACTCTGACAGCGCTTCGAACAACCATGTCATTGTTGGTCCGCCGATCTGCAACTCGGGCGCGCTTTTGGCTTGCTCGACCCAATAGTCATACATGCCAGCGTTATGCGTCAGGTTGTTGTCCTCGAAAGGCGTCTCGAGGACGTAGATCTCTCCACTTTCGCCCGGCACATAGCGGTGGCCTTGGCCCGTTGCCTTTGCCGCCCATGACAAAGGCCACGCCGCGATCCTTTGAACTGCGGACATTTTGATACCCCACATTGGAGAAATGAACGCAGCTGAGGCCACTGGCAAACCATCGAGCATGGATCTGAGCCCGATGCACGCGCCCATGGAAACGCCGACAAGGTAGTAGGGTTTCGGCATCTCCAGGTTTTCGACGACCTGCATCATCGCGGACACGTCTTTCTGGTAGTCCGAGAAGTGGTGGATGTGACCAGCTTGCGGGTCATCCGCCATGCGATCTGAAAGACCTTGGCTTCTCCAATCTACAACGACTGTCGAGAACCCGTTGTCTGCGAAACTCTGCGCCACGCGGCCATATCGTTCTACGTAGCCAAACCGACCGAGCATCAGCAGGATCGTCCCTTTGCTGTCGCCCAGACTGTGATAAGCGCCAACTCTCAGGCGGACTTTGTCTTCGGTTTGTATCCAGTAAGCGCCCGCAGATGATGGACCCTCGGCTATCTCTTTATAGAATTTTGCTTCTTCCATTTACCCACCTAGAATGTTCGTAATTTCGGACCGGCAAGAACATACACCGACGCAACCGCACTCGCTGCGAGCACCAATGAAAACCCATTGAGGCGACCCACTAGCACCAGGTTTATCGACAACAGAATGATCACCAGGAACATGCTGGTGATCGCCGGCTTGTCTCGCGTGAAGGGATAGTCGCTGTCGTACAGCGCCAATCTGTTGAAGATACTTCTCATTTTCATTACACAGACAATGAAAATCGTGACCGTCACCACCATCATCATGAAGGTTGTGAAGTGGCTGATGGAACTATTGTCTAACCATCCGTTGGGCGGAATGCTCGCACCAAAAGCAGTTGCTGCATCGACACGCAGCCACGTCACAAAGTCTTTGCTGTCCGATTGAAGATACGTGATCTGCAACTTGACCAATGTCGCCAGCCAAAGCGCAAAGACCACGACGCGAAAAACAGCCCAAACGATCTTCTGGCCCTCTTTACGGAGCTGCGCGCGATCGACCACAGAGCCCTCCAGCTCTGCAGTTGTGCAAATGTCCTCGTAATCGAGGGTCACAATAATCGAAAACAACAATCCGAACATGAAGATCGAGATGTAGGACGCGGTGTAGATATAGCCGACGGCGGATAGCACAATGGCTTGCGGAATGGAAATGACGTCCGGCCTTACAAGTGCAACGAGGTATCGGTCGATCTGCACGCCGTTACTGTCACCTGAATGATAGGCGGGCAGATAGATACCGGTCCACTGAAACCCAAACACAAAAAGGAATGAAAAGAGGGCGATTGCCCAGAACGAGAAGGAAAAATCGTTCACCTTGGCATACCATGCGGCGTTGCTGTTCGGGTTGATGGACATAACACGATCAGAGATGCACTTCGCCCGTCCTGTGCGTCGCCAATAGGTGTTCATGTTGCTCACGAAGAAAATGAGCGCCGGGAGCGTGATGAGCGGAAGTACTGTGAGGGTGGGGGCCCAGACGAACCCGACTTGTTTATCTAGGCCTTCTTGCGGGCTGTAAGTTACACTCAGTGTCCCAAAAACATAGTTCATAAGGCCCAGCCCGCAGAACGCGAGCAAATAGCCAAATTGCAAATTTAGCGCAGTGGCCCCGCTGAGCAACCGTTCACATTTTTCAGCAAACGTCTTTGCTTGCAGTAAGAGCTGCTCATCCAAATTGATTTCATTGTTAGAAATAATCGCTTCAATTTGTGGAGCAGTAGTTCGCGCGGCCCGTTTCGGGTCATCTAATTTGTCGCGAGAACTAGATCGATGGCGCTTCTTCGCACGCCTTTCGCTCGCTAATCGCTCTTTTGCAGCCTTCAGTTCTGCCTGCCACTGGCTAGCAGCTTCGGGATCACCGCAGCCAAAGACGCGCGCGAGCCACCGGATATTTGCATCGCTGATACCATTGTCATTGTCCTGGAACCAGACTTGAACCGATCGGAGTTCCACGCCGTCGTCGTTCCCCTCAATCGCAGAAATTTCGTCTGCGAGCAGTTCAGGCGTCCACGGACCGTCTGCGAAGCCGTCACTATCGACCGGACGCCCCGCACCTGCTGCCGCTAAGCGAGCAAAAAGCTGCTTAAAATTCGCCTCTGTCTGTTGCGGTTTCGCAAAGAATCTACCGTTTTTTATCAATATCTTACGCGCCTTTTTCGCGTTCTTTCGCGCCTCTTTGCGTAGTTTATCGTGCAATATCAGTTCTAGTAATCACAACTAAGACGCGAAGCGGAGTCCCGCCGATTATTCCTGCGGAGGCGGGGGTTCTTGCTCATGTGGATCATTTAAACTGGGGAACAAAATATGCCCAAAGGTGACAACATTTCTGGAAAACTTGGCAGTGCGACTGTCATTTTGAACGTGCCAGTTCGTCCGCGAAATACACGACCTACGGGTAAGAACCCAAAGCGGCTTCACGCACGCGCCATCAATCGTATTCTGGACAAAGAGACTGGAGATTTGGTTGGATGGCTGTACGAATGGAACACCGGCGAGCGAGTTCCACGCTGGAAAGCGAGTGCAGTATCAGATGTGATCTACGATTGATTGGTTGATTTGACTCCGCAGACGTCTGTCATCCTTGTCGGCGTACTATGAAGCGTCTTGCACTCTTTCGCCAAATCCACAAATGCTCTGAGACGTCGCGTCATATGACGTTTACTGCGATAGTTCAGTGAGTAACGCGGTAAGGATGACAGATGCTTTTCGAGCACTGTAATGAGTCCATCATTTGCCACATACGGGGCGGCAATCTCTGCGTAGACATAGGCGAGACCCAGCCCGTGGCGGGCATAGTGCAATAGGGACCGCATATCGTTTGCGACCAATCGGGGCTTGGGTTGCATGGTATACGGCCCGTCTGGTCCGACGAAACCCCAAGGGGCATGGTGGCCGCCGACGCCAAATGCGTAACAGATCGCATCGTGCTCCAGAATGTCGCACGGCTCTATCGGTGTACCTTTGGCGGCCAGATAGTCCTTTGAGGCAACGATCGCCATTGAAAGCTCGGGGCCCACGGCAACTGCATGCGTGTCAGGGCCGAGCAATGTGTTGGACCGAATGGCAGCATCAATGCCCGAGGTCAGTAGATCAACTTTCTTATCATCGTAAATCAATTCGATATCGACGGCGGGGTAGGCGGCTGCAAACCGGGCGACAAGATCATCCAGAAAAAACGGCCCTGCGCTGTAGGGGGCAGACAGGCGCAGCGTTCCACTGACCTCATCCTTTTGATCATCAAGATCGCTCATCGCACCTTCCAGTTCAGCAATGGCTGGAAGGCTGCGCGCATAGAATTGTTCGCCGATTGGGGTTAAGGCGACGGATCGTGTCGATCTTTCAAACAGGCGCACACCAAGCCGGTCCTCAAAACGCTGGATCGCTTCGCTTACCGATGCAGGCGCCTGTTGCAGGTGTTCTGCAGCAGCACGAAAGCCACCTCGTCGGGCGACTTCAACAAAGACGCGGATATCTCCAAAACTGCTTCTGCTCATTGTTCGTTTTTTCGATCACTGTGTTAGGATATTGCTTGGTTATCCTTACGATAGCAATGGCCTAACTTCATTGCAAGCCGTAATCAGAAGGAAAGCGAAATGTCCAAGATCACCGAAATATTCATCCTGAAGATGAAAAAGGGAGACGATGTCGATGCCATCCGCGAGGCCGCGCGGGCTGACTTTGTCGCACTTGAGGGCGTCATGTCCTGGGAAACGCTGGTCACGACAGACCAGTCGCGTGACACGCTCTACGCCGACATTTTCACCTTCCCCGATCATGAAACTGCCAAACGCGTGACGCCGCAATTTGCGGAGCGCCCGGCCACGCAAGCCTTCCTCGGCCAGATCGACGAAATGATCGTTGGTCAGTTTTTCACCGCCCACCAACCTAAAACATCGGAGTAAGACCATGACCGAACGTGAAGAAATTGAAGCCGCTATCAATGAATGGAACAGCGGCCTGGATGGCGGCGACATCGAACGGATGGTCGCCTCATGCCACCCCGATGTTATGACCGTAAACGAGCGCCAGCCTGTCACCGTCGGTACCCAAGCCATCCGTGACAAGTACAACCCACGCATTGCTGCCGCCGAAATCACCTCCGGCTATGACATCGAAGACCTGCAATTCTACGGCGACACCGCAATCGTATCCGGCCGTTTCTACGGCACCATGAAAATGCGCGAGACCGGCGAAGTCAAAAAGCCAGAGGGCCGTTTGGTGCTGGGCTACAAACGCGACGAGAGCGGTGCGTGGAAGATGTTCCTTGATCTGGACAACAACGGTCCTGCCTAAAACCTCCCTTGGTCGCGCTGTTATGGCGCGGCCAGAATTTTCACGCCTTAACCGGAGCTGTACTGATGACAACCTTGGAAATCGTCACAAAAGAAATCGTCGACCTGCATGATTTCTTCACCGAATGGTTCAACGGCACTGCAGATCGTGACCAGCTTGAACCGCGTTTCCTGTCGCGCCTGCATGAGGACGTGCATTTCATTCCGCCAGAAGGACAAGTGATGACCGGGGCCGTTCTGAAAGAGGGTTTTGCACGCGGCTACGGATCGAACTCCGAATTCCGCATTCAGATCCGCGACGTGGATGTGCGCTATGAGCGCGAGAACCTGGTGCTGGCAACTTACACTGAATGGCAAACCGGCGCGACCCTCTCCGCCAATGCCAACAACGCCCGGATCACGACGGTTCTGATGGAAATGACGACGCCGGTCACTTGGCTCCACATCCAAGAAACCTGGCTGCCAGAGAACGTGAGAGCCGCTGGCTCCTTTGATTTCTAAACTTGCCACCCTCCACACACACCAAATGAAAGTGAACACCATGACCAAACGTATTGCCCACCAACCCCGTGAGATTGCCCACTGCGTCAGTGCTTATCTGCAAGAAGGTGACCTCGACGGCATCGCCTCCATGTTCCACCCAGACTGTCAGGTGTTCTTTCCGCCCGATCAGCCGCCAGCCACCGGAATTGCCGGCGCACGCGCCGCGTTTGAGGGTTTCATGGACCTTCGGCCCGAAATCAAGAGCGACGTGTTCAGCGAAGTCATCATCGGCGACATTGCTTTGGTGCGCGCAAACTGGAGCGTCGTCGCCCCGGACGGCACCGTCATGGCGGAAGGCCAGTCCACCGAAGTGGCCAAGAAGCTGGAGAACGGCGGCTGGGGCTATCTGATCGATTGCCCGAACGGCCCGCCAAGCCTCGCATAATTCCTCTTGAAACGGAGCTTCCGATGACACCTGAGCATTTCCACGAAGGCGAATTGCGTTTGCAAGAGCAAACCGGTGATCGCGAGAAAATCGCGGTGATGACCCGGCACCTGATGAATGACTTCATGCCGGATCAACATCGGGCGTTTTTTGAGGGGCTTGAATACATCTTTCTGGGCACGGTGGATGCAAAAGGCTTGCCCCATGCCTCTATCATGACCGGTTCTGTGGGGTTCGCCTCATCGCCCGGTCCCAAAACGCTGGTGATCCAAACGGGCGACCGTGCCGGAACACCTGCATTCGATGCGCTGGATTTGGGGCAGGCGGTCGGCGTTGTGGGGCTGGATCTGTCCAATCAGCGGCGCAACCGTATGCATGGCAAAATCACCGATCTGGATGACGTCTCGGTCACGATTACTGTGGTGCAAAGCTACGGTAATTGTCCGAAATATATCAACCTGCGCGAGATATCCGAGCGAGAGCACCCCATCGCCGGGGGCGAATTCGAAGAGCGTGATGTACTCAACGCCTACGATACATCCCTCATCAAAGCCGCAGACACGTTCCTAATCGCGTCCTACGTGCAGGATGGATCAGGCGCACCTTATGAGGGTGTCGACGTCAATCATCGCGGCGGCCAGCCAGGATTTGTCTCAGTGGACAGCCCGTCGCAGATCACCATACCGGATTATCGGGGCAACAACCTGTTCAACACCTTCGGCAACCTACTTTTGAACCCTGATGCAGGGCTGCTTTTTGTCGACTTTAAAACCGGTGACCAGCTGCATCTGCACGGCAAAGCCTCGCTAATCAAAGACGCTGACGAGGTTGCCCAAACCCCCGGTGCTCTGCGCCTATTGCGCATCCAAATCAGCGGCGTTCGCCGCACCACAAAGGCCACGCCGCTTCGGTGGACCTTTGTAGAACACTCTCCCGTCAATCCAGACCTCACTCCAGAAAAGGATTAACCTCATGGCCCTTAAAATTCTTGCATTTGGCGCCAACGGCGCGCAGATGGCGGCCGGAACGCAGGCGCTGGTCGATGCCGGGCATGACGTTCGTGTCTTCACCCGATCCGAGGCCGGAGCCGAACGGTGGAGAGCCGCTGGTGTCGAAGCCATTATTGGTGACATGGCGGATCAGGAAGCGCTGATTGAAGCCAGTGACAAGCGGGATGCGCTCTTCTTGCATGTGCCGCTGATCACCGATCCCGATGATGACCGGAATGCCTATGGCATGAACGCGCTGAGAGCCGCCAGAACAACGGGTGTCAAGAAAATCGTCTGGAACACGGGCGGTCCGATCATGGACCCCTCTTCTACGACTGATCCAGGGGCTGTATTGCTTCGAGCGTTGCAAGAGGGCGGGTTTTCGTTCCTTGGTCTGACCCCCGTCACTTACATGGAAAACCTGCTTGGCCCCTGGACCACCGCCGGTCTTGCGCAAACTAAATTGCCTTATCCAACGCCGGCAACCTTCAAGATGCAGTGGGGCGCTGCGGCCGATTTCGGGCGGGTCGCTGATAAGGCCCTTAAGGGCGCGTTACCCAACGAAGTGCTCACCCTCGGCGGTCCCGAAGCACTTGATGGCGACGATCTTGCGCAGATCATGGGCGATGTGCTTGGCCAGCATCTGGCGTTTGAAACGATGCCCGCTGCCGAGTTTGAAGCTCATCTGGCCAAGATGGGAAGCCCGCATGTCGCAAGTATGATCGCCGGCATGTACGGCGGCATTCAGGCCAATCCCGATCAGTTCCAACCGGGCTTCGTTACCGATGCCGGCGCCATCGAAGACCGTTTCAACATCAAACTGACATCCTTCTCTCAATGGGTGTCGGATCACTCCACAGCTTTCAAATCCTAAGGATAACGACATGAAACTTTATGATCATCCCGTCTCCGGTCACGCACATCGGGCGAGCGCCATGCTGTCACTTCTGGGCTTGGATTATGAAAACGTCATCGTTGATTTGCAAAGCGGCGCGCACAAGCAACCTGAGTATTTGAAACTAAATCCGCTGGGCCAAGTGCCCACCCTTCAGGACGGCGATGTGGTCTTGCGCGATTCAACCGCCATCCTGACCTATCTGGCCCTTCAGTATGATCCTGCCCGGTCCTGGCTGCCCAATGATCCCGAGCTTGCTGGCAAGGTCCAGGAATGGCTCGCGACGAGCGTAAAGGAAGTTTTTGAGGGTCCGTGCGGTGCGCGTATCTCAAAGTTCTTTGGCGCTCCCATCGACTTTGATTGGGCCGTTGAAAAGACCCATATGCTGATGAAGACGCTCTTTGAGCCGCATTTGGCGCAGAATGACTGGCTTGTCGGTACGGCCCCAACGATCGCGGATATTGCCAACTACGGCTACATCGCCGCGACCAGTGAGACTGGAATTTCGCTGGCTGATTACCCGAATGTGCGGGCCTGGCTTGCACGGATAGAGGCGCTGAATGGCTTCCCAAAAATCAAAACCGTGGCTGAGGTCATGGGTAATGCAGCGTGATCCTGTCGATCGCCTGCCGCATACAATCAGGAGAAAAACTATGAAACGTACTGAACAAACCCAAAGCGTCTCAACCTCATTGGACGCACATAAGGGTGCCGCAATGCTATTTGCAGCCGCATTCGCCGCGGTTGGATCGCTGGCGCTGCCCGCCTATGCTGAGACCACCGCGACAACCTATGGCTTTGAAGACGTCGATGACGTCGACATCTTCTACCGGGAAGCCGGCGACCCCGCGAACCCTACGATTGTGATGCTGCACGGGTTTCCCAGCTCATCGCACCAGTACCGGAACCTGTTGCGGGACCTGAGCGCGGACTACCACGTGATCGCACCGGACTATCCTGGCTTCGGGGCCAGTGAATTCCCGTCGCCGGACGACTTTGACTATACCTTCGACAATCTTGCCAACTCCATGGACACGTTCATCGAACAACGCGGCATCACCGAATATGCACTTGTCTTACACGATTACGGCGCACCAGTTGGCTTCCGGATCGCATTAGAACATCCTGAACGCGTGACGGCTTTGTTGGTTCAAAACGGCAATGCCTACATTGAAGGTGTGAACCCGGCTGCGTCTGAACCGCTGCAGGCCCTTTGGGAAAACCGCACCCCTGAGGTCGACGCCCAGGTCGCGGCGAACCTGTTCAACCTCGAAGCGCTGAAGTGGCAATATACGCACGGCACGCGAAACCCGGATGGTATCCTGCCCGATAACTGGTTTTTGGACTTTCAGCGTGTCTCGCGCCCGGGGCAGCATCAGGCGCAACTGGACCTCCTGACGGACTACACCAGCAACATCGCAGCTTATCCCACATGGCAGGCCTACCTCCGTGAACACCAGCCGCCAGTTCTGGTGACATGGGGCCAAAATGACGCGTTCTTCGCGCCTGCGGGAGCGGAAGGCTACGCCGCAGACGTATCGGACGTTGAGATCCATCTTCTGGACACAGGCCACTTCCCACTGGAGGAAGAGGGACCGTTCATTGCTTCAACGATCAAGACCTTCCTTGCTGCCAGAGGGATCGAGTAGCCGAAACAAGCGATCCAGACGGCTCCCATTTCCAGTGGGGCTGTCTGTTGGTGGCCGCATCCCAGCAAATGTCTCTGAAAAAACTGAAACTTCTTCACGATTGGAGAATAACGAATGAAAAAGATCAAACTCATCTATGGTCATGACACCCTCTGCGGATGGTGTTTTGGGTTTACCCCGACGCTTGATGCATTTGCCGCAGCTCATCCTGACATCGAAATCAATGTCATCTCAGGTGGTCTTGTCAAAGGTGAGCGGGTCGGCAGCTACGCTGACATGGCAGATTATATTGCCGAAGCTGAGGTCAAAATGACAGGGGTGACCGGCCGTGCGATTGGTCAGCCGTTCCGGGACATGTTGCAGCAAGAAGATGCGCCATTGAGCATCTCTGCGCCGCCAAGTCTTGCGATCCTGCAGATGAAAAAACTGGTCCCGGATCGGGCGCTTGAGTTTGCCCATATCTTGCAGGATGCACATTTTCTTGAGGGAAAAGACGTCAATCTCGCGGCAACCTACGATGACATCAGCGCCGCCCACGGGTTCCCTGCGCTCGATACTGACGCGATTGCCGGTGCCACGGAGGACACCCCGGATGTCGCCGCCAGTTATGCGCAATCAGCTGAATTGGGGATCCAAGCATATCCGACGATCCTTGTGCTTCATGAAAACGATAGGGTCCTGGGGCAGATTGATTCAATTTACGAGATTGAACCATTTACCGCGCGTTTCAACGAGATCATAAATTCGAAGGCATCAGAAGAAATCCGGGCTCTTTTGACTTAGTTCAGATCCGCGACAAACCGAACACTGGCGTAGTGTCAATTTATAGCGCGATCCAAGCGCAATTATGGAGCCAAGTACAACGCGCGACCATTCACATGGAAGCGAGGGCTTTCAAACCTCAAGATGTCCACCTAAGCAGCCGTTGGAGTTGTTTCTTCCAAGCACTGCTATGGAATATGATGGATGAGCCAGGCCTTTCAGGCTGGCTCATCCGAGCCATTACTGTTGTGCGTGTTGGTGCCACATGTCGGTGACGATTTCCCAGCCGTCATCCTCAGGTTCCAGGACGAAAAGATACGTACCCGTAGCGTCCATGCCCTGACTTTCGATCACAGCGTCAACCGAGCCGATCATGACCGCCAGCGTTGCATCCTCTGACACGAAAAGGTGGTCAAGCGTATGGGTAACGTTTCCCTTGTTCGCGGTGACGAATTCAAAGAGCTGTCTCGGCCCCTCAAGACCTTGCGTTACTGGCGCGCCTTGCGCAATCCAGAGCGTGTCATCAGCGTAAAGCTCGATCAGACCTTGAGCGTCGTGGGCTGCGGCCGCCTCGTTGAAACGATCATTAACGGCGTTCAGGTTTGAGGCGGCATTTTCATCGGCAAGTGCAATCGATGTGGTCATAGCCCAAGAGGCTAAAGGTAGAAGAGTTCTCATGTGCAATTTCCTATTTATGAAAGGGGGAACCTCGACTCCCTCGTGAACATTTTGAGAGGGGAGTTGGTTAGGCATCATCGTTTCGGGTCATGATGACTTCGCGAATGATCTGCCAGCGGCCATCCTCAAGCACGAAGTCGATGCTCAACGTCAGCAGTTGCTTGCGATTTGTGACGTTGTTCTTGCGGCTGATCAGGATATGCCCATGTGTGTCATCAGCTTCGACCAGGTGATATTCCGCCCAAGGGTTCGGGTCGCCCATCTGGGCCATGGCGCTTTTCACGTGCTCCATGAAGCCAAGTTTGTCATTCTGCATCAGAACGCCACCATCCGCCAAGAGGTAGGTGCGCATGTCGCGGTGATAGATGCGATCGAGCACATCAAATGAATGCCCTGAAACGCCACTGATGAGGTCATCGAGTGTCGCCTTCACGGCCGCAGCATTTGCATGATCAGGTGTCATGGTCATTTGAAGTGTCCTTTCGGGGATTATTGGGTCGGCGGTGTTTCAAGCGTATGTACCGTTCGCCGGGAACGCCTCAGTCATCCTACGCATAAACCGGAGGCCACTGACCACGGATGGTAGCTGAGGGCGAAGGAAAGGGGCGTTTGAAACATCGACCATGCGCAACTCGCGGTCCTCGTTCACCACGAAAAGACCCGGTTCAGCAAATGGACCCTCCACATCAATGCCATGGCGCGGGCTGGAGATATAAAGGCCAAGCGCCTGCATCTGGTCGATTGTCAGGCCATAGGCGACCGGGTAACTCGGGGAGACGTCGGCAATCTGACTGGTGGCCCGTTCCTTGCTGTCCGCAGAGACCGCAACAACTTCGATACGCAGTTCCTTTAGCGATCGGACGATCTCGTTCACTTCGCGCAAATAGCGTGTGCAGATCGGGCAGTGCTTGCCGCGATAGACGACAATCAATTGCCAATCGTATCCGTCGCTCGCCTCACCCAACCGAATGCTACCTCCGTCGAGCGAGGGGACTTCGACAGCCGGAAATGATCCACCGGGCGCGGGCTTTATGGATGACATGAATGGGCTCCTTGACTTATCTATCAATCGATACATAAATAAAGCGCAAAGGCAGTCAAGGACTTTTATTTTGAACGATACAAAAAAATTAGGAAGGCCGCGTACATTCGACGAGAACGAAGCGCTGATGGCAGCGATGAACGCTTTTTGGACAAAGGGGTATGCCGCAACTTCCATGAAAGACCTGACCGCCGCGATGAAAATCAGCGGGCCAAGCATATATGCGGCGTTTGGCGACAAGCGTGAGCTCTACCTCAAGACCATCGACCGCTACGCCGATGTCGATGGTTGCGCACCGATCGTTGCCTTTGAGGGCGCGGCATCGATTGAGGATGCCGTCCGCGGCTTTCTGACATCCGTCGTTTCACACTCCACCCAGCAAGAGGGTGCCCCGCGCGGTTGTTTTTTGGCGTCCTGCGTAGCCACAACTGTGGGTGAGGTTGAGGGCGTAGCGGAGCGCATGGAAAAGGCTATTCAGGAAACGGACACTCGGCTTGCCGCAAGGTTCGAAAAAGAAAAATCACATGGCAATTTGCCAAAGGACTTCCCATCCCAGGATCGAGCACGACTACTCCATGACATGCGTCAGGGTCACGTTCATCGTAGCCGCGCGGGTTGGACCGCGGAACGCCTCCTGGACGATCTTGAAGATCGCGTTCGAATGGTTCTGATGATCTGAAATCACAGCGGCAATAAACACCAAGGCTTAGTGGGCATACATGCGCCTCACGCAGACGCCTGGCCTTAGATGGCCGCGGGCAGGGTGCACCTATAGAAAGTGACCATGCTTGTCGCAGTCCTCCTTTCCTTTAGTCCACCAGGCAATGATGTAGGCGCGCTCAAACAGCCGCAGAAATCTGGATATGCCGACCGTCCGTCAATCCTTGCACTTTTTCCACGATAGACGCGGCATCGATCCCGTGATGTTTGTAGAGATCGCCGATTGTCCCGGTTTGACCAAAGTGCTCCACACCCAGTGAAATGGTCTGATGACCCGCCACGCCGCCTAGCCAAGCCAGCGTCGCAGGATGGCCATCAATCGCCGAGACAATCTTGCAGTGAGGGGGCAGGTCTCCCATGAGTGTTTCGATATGTGACTTTGCCCGGTCGTTACCCCGTGACCGCGCGCGTTGCGCGGCTGTCCAACCCGCGTTCAATCTGTCCGCTGAGGTCACAGCCAGCACGCCAATGTCGCGTCGTCCTTCGCCGATCATGCCCGCTGCCTTGATCGCTTCAGAGGCCACTGCACCCTGATAGGCGATCACAACATCGCAGTTTGGTCCCGGCTTGCGCAGCCAGTAGGCCCCATCGATGGCACCTTGCCGAAAGGCGTCGTCGTGACGTTTGCCAGGCTGCTCAATCGGGTTTGTCGTCAGGCGTAGATAGATGCTGCCGCCGGTCTCATCCCTAAGCCATGTACGCTCATCGGGATCCCCCTCACCGTCGCGTTGCATGTAGTCAAAGGCCCATTCCATGATCACGGCCAGCTCATCGGCAAAGGCCGGCTCAAAGCTCGCCAATCCATCCTGGCTCATCCCGGTCAGGGGTGTTCCGATGGACTGGTGCGCACCGCCTTCGGGCGCAAGCGTCACACCCGAGGGCGTGCCGACGATCATGAACCGCGCGTCTTGGTAACAAGCATAGTTCATGGCATCGAGACCACGATGTACGAAGGGATCATAGACCGTACCGATCGGCAAAAGACGCTTGCCAAAGAGCGAATGCGACAGGCCCGCAGCGCCCAGAAGCAGGAACAGGTTCATTTCGGCGATGCCAAGCTCGATATGCTGTCCTTCTGGCGTGAAGGCCCATTTCGCCGTGGAAGGGATGCGGTGTTCGATGAAGGCATCCGCCTGCTCCGCGCGTGCAAATAGCTTGCGACGATTGACCCAGGACGCCAAGCCCGTCGTTCCCGTCACATCGGGTGAAGTTGTCACGATCCGCGCGGCCAAATCGCTGTCACCTTTGGAGAGATCATCAAGGATCTTGCCGAAGGCAGCCTGAGTGGAGATTTCGCGGTCGCTGCTGAAGTCGATTGCAGGAACGGCAATCTTGGCATCGTTGAAGCGGCGCGGACCGCTGGCGAAAAATGGAGCCTCCTTGAGGAAGGCCTCTATGGCCGCGATATCCTTGACACCTGCGAGGCGCTCCCATTCCTGACCCTCTGCCACACCCATATGCTTTTGCCATTCCGCGAATTGGGTCTTGTTCATCAAGCCGCCATGGTTGTCCTTGTGCCCGGCAATGGGCGTCCCCCAGCCCTTGATCGTATAAGCCAGAAAACAGGTTGGCCGGTCGTGGTCGATGGCATCGAAGGTGTCGGCCATCGTGGAGACGCAGTTGCCTCCGAGATTTTCCATCAGCGCGGCCAATTCGTCATCGCTGCGCCGGTCGATCAGCGCTGTGACATCGCCCTGATCGCCCAAATCGTCCATGAGCCGCTTGCGCCAGACAGCACCGCCCATGAAGGTCAGAGCCGAGTATTCCTGATTGGGGCAAGCATCAATCCAGTCGCGCAGCTTATCGCCGCCCGGTTCCTCAAAGGCCGCGCGTTGCAAAGCGCCGTGCTTGACGCGCACCACGTCCCAGCCGAACGCATCAAAGATCTTCTCGACACGTTCGAACAAGCCTTCACGGACAATTCCGTCCAGCGACTGGCGGTTATAGTCGATGATCCACCACGTGTTGCGCAGGTCGTTCTTCCAGCCCTCTTGCAGAGCTTCATAGATATTGCCCTCGTCCAGCTCGGCATCCCCGACCAAGGCGACCATGCGCCCCATTGGCGCACCTTTGCCCCAATCCTTGGCCGCGATGTAATCCTGAATGATCGACGCGAAGGATGTGATCGCAACACCCAAACCAACAGAACCGGTTGAGAAATCCACATCGTCGATATCCTTGGTACGCGATGGATAGCTTTGCACCCCACCCAAACCCCGGAAGTCTTCCATCTTTTCGCGGGTCTGATTGCCCATCAGGTATTGTGCGGCGTGAAACACGGGCGAGGCGTGGGGTTTGACAGCCACGCGGTCTTCGGGCCGCAAGGCCGAGAAATAGAGCGCCGTCATGATCGACACCATGGACGCGGACGAGGCCTGGTGCCCGCCGATCTTGATCCCGTCGACCTTGGGCCGGATATGGTTGGCGTGGTGGATCATCCAATGCGAATGCCACAGCAACAGTTGTTCTACGGTCTTCAGATGATTGCGCGAAACGGTCATGGCGGGACTCCCGGTCGGGTCTTAGTCTTCGATCTGGCTCACAACGATATCGCCTGACAAAGAGACAGGATTGATAATCGTCTGGGCATTCGGGCTGTGTTTGACGGCCTTCTTGTGAAGCTCTTCAAACTGTTCGGGCGTGCCATCACCGGTCACATGGATCGTGTAACGGATCTCCGGGAAGCCGACGGGCGCGTTGGTGCCGAGCCCCATAAAACCACGCAGGTCCAGCGTGCCATCAAAGTCGATTTTCACCGATTCAAGCTGGATGCCTTCGGTTGTCGCACCCGCAACAAAGGCCACCATCATGCAGGACCCAAGGCCTGACAGCAGCAGTTCCTGCGGGTTCGGCCCGTGGTTGTTGCCCATCAATTGGCGCGGTTCATCCGCTTTCCAGACAAAGGAACGGCTGACCTTGTGGGGGCCGACAAGCATCGGCTTGGTAGACGTGCGCGCACGGGTGCCGCTTTCCCAATCGACCTCGATACCATAGCTCATCAGACCTTCTTCGGGATTGCCTGCGACTTCGTTGACGAACTCACTGAGGGCGGCGGTGGGGATGGAGTTGCGCACTATGCGGCCCCTTTCATAGTGGAAATGGCGGTAAGAGCCTGATCAAAATCAGCGATCAGGTCGGCGGGGTCTTCGATACCAACAGAGAGTCGGACACAGCCAGGGTGAATGCCAATGTCAGCACGTTGGCGGCTGGTCATTGTCGCCTGTGAGGAGTTAAAGGGCAGGCTGATCAGGCTTTCGATGCCCCCAAGGCTCGTGGCCTGTTTTGGCAGGTGCAGCTTATCCATAAGCGTAAGAGCTGCCTGATCGCCCCCTTTCACAAAGAAAGTCACATTGCCCGTCCCCATCTTCATCAGCTCTTTGGCGCGCGTGTGATCGGGGTGACTGGGCAGCATAGGATAGAGCACGTTTTCAACGGCCGGATGCGTTTCTAGGAACTCCGCCAGGGCGGTTGCCGAGGCTTCATGGGCCTTCATACGAATATCGAGCGTCTTGAGCCCGCGCTCCAACAAGAAGCAAGCATGAGGGTCGAGAGAGCCGCCATAGTTGAGCAGTCTTGGCCAAATCATGTCGACCAATTTGCGGGGGCCGCACACAACACCGGCGATGAGATCGGAGTGGCCGTTAAGGTACTTGGAGGCAGAATGCACAACAAGATCGACGCCCATCTCCAACGGCTTCATCACCGGGGGAGGGGCAAAGGTGCTGTCCACGATCAGGCGCAAGTTGTGCCGTTTTGCGATATCCACCAGCGCGGGGATATCGACCACTTTGAGCACCGGATTGGTGATCACCTCGAAATAGAGGATCTGGGTATTCGGCTGGATCGCTGCCTCGATGGCTTCGAGGTCATAGCTGTCGACCAGGGTTGCCGACATCCCCAGCGACGGAAATTCCTGATTGAAGAGGTTATAGGTGCCGCCGTAAAGGTCGCTTGCCGCCACCACATGTGCGCCCTTATCGACCATGGCCATCACGGCTGCGGTGATCGCCGCCATACCGGAACTGAAGACAATTGCGCTTTCCGCGCCCTCGAGCGTCGCCAGTTTTTCTTGCACAGCCCATTGGGACGGGTTGCCATAGCGTGTGTAAATGAAGCGATCGCGTCCGAACCCCTCTTCGATCGACCCATAGGTCTCCTCGTGCAGAATGAAGGTCGATGTCTGGTAGATAGGTGTGCCGACAGCACCGGTGCGCGGATCGTCATGGGTGCCCGCGTGGACAGCCTTGGTCGACATGCCCATGTTGTCCATGGGATGTGCCTCCAGAAAGGGACCCGATTTGCGGGCACGGTCCAGCTCGTTGATCCAGCGCCCTGTCTGGCGTTTCGCAGGCTGGCTCGTGGCATCGCCGTAGAGTCGTTTTTCGGTCATAGGGTCCTCCGCACGTAAGCGTTATTCGGCAGCAATGGCGTTGTGTTGCGACAACGCCGCCATCAGGTCGTCAATCAAATCGTCAGCGGTTTCGAGACCGACGGAGAGGCGTACTAAACCCTCAGCAATCCCGTGTTCGGCGCGTTCTTCTGGTGTGTAGGTGGAATGGGTCATTGATGCAGGATGCTGGATCAGGCTTTCAGCATCCCCGAGGCTCACAGCACGTTGGATAAGCTTGAGGCGGTTCATCATTGCGATACCGCCAGCCTTGCCTCCGATCACCTCAAACGGGATCATGCCCCCGAAATCCGACATTTGACGGCGCGCAAGGTCGCCCTGTGGGAAGCTATCAAGACCGGGGTAGTGCACGCGCTCCACGGCCGGATGCTCTTCCAGCATTCGCGCGATGCGCCTGGCCGATTGGCAGTGCCGCTCGACCCGCAGCTCGAGCGTCTTCAAACCGCGTAGGATTAGCATGGCGGTCAAGGGCGCCATAACTGCCCCAGTCATATCCTTCAGCCCGATAAGCCGAATCTGTTTCATATCTTCGGTGGACCCAACAACGAGGCCTGCCACCAGGTCACCATGGCCGCCAAGGTACTTAGTCGCTGAATGTAGAACGATGTCCGCGCCATGTTCCAACGGTCGCGTCAGGACAGGCGTCGCATAGGTGTTGTCGACAACCACCTTCGCACCCTTCTCATGGGCGATCCGGGAAATTGCGGCGATGTCCACAAGACGGTTGTTGGGATTTGCGGGGGTCTCGAAGTAAACGATTTTGGTGCGGTCTGTGATCGCACTTTCCAGGTTGGCAGGGTCGGTCAGATCAACCGGCGTGACGGTCACACCAAACCTTGGCAGCCCGTGAGTCAGAAAGGCGAAGGTGCACCCATAGAGCGTCTTATCGATGATGACTTCGTCGCCAGCGGCAACGAACGTCCAGAATACCGAACTGATCGCCCCCATACCCGACGCGGTGGCCAGACCTGCCTCTGCATCTTCAAGATTTGCGATACGCTGCTCCAACTGGTCGAGCGTCGGATTTGAGATGCGGCTGTAAAAGTGCCCTGCCTGCTCCCCTGCGAACATTGCCCCGCCAGCCTCGGCAGTCTCAAACGTGAACGTCGATGTCATATAGACCGGTGGGTTGAGAGATCCTTGATGCGCTGCGGCATCATACCCATGATGGATCGCCCGCGTCGAAAAGCCTGTCCTGTCCGTTTGCATGATCTATCCTCCTGACACGTCAGGCATATTAGGATGGATCAAAAGGCATTAGGTTGTTATATTAGCCCCAAAGAATAGTGAGATTAGCATTTTATGCCAAAAGAAGCCAAAATTGACGCTACGGATCGCAAGATCATTCGCGCTCTTCAAAAGAACGGGCGCATCACGAATCTCGATCTTGCCGAGAACGTCAACTTGTCCCCGTCACCTTGCCTGCGAAGGCTACGCAACCTTGAGCAGAATGGTGTCATCAAAGGCTACAGCATCGATGTCGACGCGAAGGCTTACGGGTTTCCAATCATGGTGTTTGTCCGGGTCACATTGAACGCGCACACTGGCGAGACAGTTCAACTTTTTGAGGCAGAAGTCTGTAAGATCCCCGAAGTTCTCGAGTGCTTTGTGATGACTGGGGCGGCTGACTATTTCCTACGTGTTGTGGTTGAAGATCTCGAGGATTACGAGCGGTTTGTGCGCCAGCGCCTGCACGAGATAGGCTGTATCAATTCAATCGATACAAGCTTCGTCTACGGCGTGGTCAAACAGACTCACGTCTTTCCGGACCTGCAAAGCTAGCTGACCCCAGCGTGGCGGCGGCGCGCGATCCGATCTGCGAGGCTCTCTCGCCGCGGAAATTCAACAAGAGCCGCTTCAATCGCTTCGGGCGTTTCAAGATCACGAAGCCAGGTGTCTCCGGCGATGATTTCGGCGTAGTGGGGGATCTGAAGGAGACGCTTGTCCGGGTCTTCATCAACACGCATCGCATAATAGCCAATCTGGTGAAAATACATGGTGCGCGCACGGACGATGGCAGACATCGGATCATGTCCAAAACCTTCGAACACCCATTGATAAAGCGATATGCGCTTGTGATCGACATATTTCATGGTGCGCGCCGCGAGTTTGGAGGTTTTCCCCCATTCTCGAATGGCAACGTCCAGCGGTGCATCGAATTGAGGGCTCAATACCCAGACATATGCGAGCGCAAGATACTGTGCTTTGGGGCATTCTGCGGCTTCTTCCAGTGCCTCGATAAACGGATGCACATTTGTGGCCAGCCAGTCTTTGAGCAGTGCGCGGTAAAGGGCATCACGGTTCTTGAAGTGCCAATAGAAGCTGCCTGGGGTCACGCCAAGTTTCTTTGCAAGAGGTTCAACCTTGACCGCCGATATCCCGCGCTTGATCAAGACGGCGCGCGAAGCATCGATCCAATCCTGAGCCGAGATCGTGCCGGATTTTGGTGCTCTTTTTCTGGCGTTCACCTGAAGTCCCTATCCTTTTCTTTTAACTTGCTTCTTTGCAGGTCAATTTAGCGCCGTCCATGTCCTTTGTCATCTCACCAATATCTCTTTGATCGGCCCAGACACTGGCCAGACTGTCGATCTGACGCTCAAACATGTCCCATACCGCCTCAGCAAGCGCGCTTCGGACATGCATCCGAAACACGTCCTTCGCTCCGTGCCGATAGAGAAGGACGCCAAAACCATGCCAAAGCCGAGAAACGGAGGCCGACGCGTGATCACCATTAAATTCGGTTCCAGTTGCGATCAGCTGTTCGACTCTGGCCCCGGTCATTTCGATCACAGAATAAGCCGATGTCATGTCCGACACCCCAACGTTGTGCGCAGAATGCCAGCCATCGGCAATGTCAGGGCCATTGACCACAACAACACGATCACGTCTTTGACGCAGAGCGTAAGTTTCGCCACTGGCAAAACCGGAGCCGCCGCCAACAGCTGTTTCAAGTCCACTCAGAGCCAAGCAGTCTTCGAAGCTACCGCTGATGACGGTTTGTCTGGCCGGAGATACATAGCGTAAAGAGATCGTGTCACGAACTAAGTTCGGTCGTTCAGATTCTACCGCGACGGGCCATCTGTTGCGATCATCACGCATCAATCCGTGCCCCCTCTTGATCATAGGCGCAGGACGTCGCTATCTTGGCACTGCGAGCTTGGCCCAAGTGCCAAAGATCGACTGGTTCTCCCATCGCGTGTTCACCACCCTCCAAAAGGGCAAGGGCGATTGGCCGACCCAATGTTGGGCTATCGTGACTAGTGGTGACATAGCCGACAGAGCGGCGTTTGCCGTTTTTGTTGCGCACTATGTGGGCACCAATAGGGAGCATTGGCTCACCATCCTTGACGATGAGGCCAACAAGCTGCTTGCGGGCTGCACTGTTGGCTTTTTCCGAATGTAGGCTCCTGTCGCCTACGAAGGCCGCGGATTTCTTGAGACGTGGTGCTCCAAAGCCCAGATCGTGCGGCATGGTTTCGCCATCAGTATCCTTGCCTACGAGGATGTAGCCTTTTTCAGCACGCAGAACCGTCAGGGCTTCTGCCCCAACTGGGCCTGCGCCGTGTTTCGTTCCAATTTCCAACGTCTTACGCCAAAGCGCTGTCGCATGGTCGTTGCGAACCGAGATCTCAAAACTCGTGTCGCCCGTAAAGCTGACCCTGGCGACACGGGTTTCTTCGCCCTCAAAGTCTCCAAATCTGAGCGACATATGTGGAAAGTCGCGCAAGTTCTCGAGCACGCCGAGCTCTGCAACGATGTCTGACGCCTTTGGACCTGCGATTGTCACCGTGGACCAGTTCACTGTCGTGTCGTGGATATGTACGCGCTTGGGATCAAAGGAATCCTGCCGCCAATGCTCAAGATGTGCCATGACCGCGTCTGCGTGCGAAGACGAGCAGGAAATAATGAAGCGCGTATCGTCGACACAGGCCATCACCCCATCGTCAAAGACCAACCCGGACTCGCTCAGCATGAAGCCGTAGCGGATCTCGCCCCGGTTTCAGGTTGGACATGGTGTTGTAGTAGACGAAATTGACGAAGTCTCGTGCATCCGGGCCGATCACCTCGATAGCACCCAGAGCCGACCCATCCATGATCGCGGCAGCTTCGCGGGCAATCTTACATTCGCGCACGACTGCCGTCTTTTCGTCATCACCGCCATACCAGGCCGGCCGCAGCCATCCGCCATATTCCCCCATCGCAGCGTCAAGCGCGCGGTGCTCCGGTTCAAGCGCAAGGCGTTTCAGCGGGGCCATCTGCCGATCACGTTTCGCCCCGCGATACGCTTCAAGCGGGACCGGAACAAATGGCGGGCGGAAGGTCGTCGTGCCGACTTCAGGGATGCTCTGCCCCTTTAGCTCGGCCATCGCCGAGAGGCCTGCGATGTTAGACGTCTTGCCCTGATCCCCAGCCATTCCTAGTGTCGTGTACCGTTTGAGATGCTCGACCGAAACCATATTTTCGCGGTGTGCCAGCGCCACGTCCTTGAGCGTGACATCGTGTTGCAAATCGATCCACTGCCGACCCTTGCCCGTCAAGTCGGGTTTAAGGGGCGTGACTTTGTAGATTGAACGCGGCGGGGCGGGGGCCTTCAGGGCCGCTGTTGTGGCTTCTTGAACTGCAACATCAAAATCAAACTTGCCTGCAGCAGCGCCAATCACGCGCATCCAGTTCGGGCCTTCCGACGGAATAAAAGTTTGCCGGTCCTCGTCCCACGCGAGCTTGCCACCGGCATGACGCCAAAGGTGAATAAGTGGGGTTTGTCCGGCCGAGGCCAAGACTGTGTCGCAGCTGATGGTCTTCCCACCGGCAACGAGGCCTGTGACGGACTTTGTGCCGGTCGCTTGGATGTGCACCGTAGCGGCGTCCACGACAGTGATGGACGCGCCAGCTGCCTCTAACTGCGCAAGGTTCGCCGCCATATCGGGACGGTTGGTCAGAATGGCAATTTTCCCTCCCGCCCGAACTCCATAGCGCGCAAGGTATTCAATGCCCGCATCAACGGACATGATGCCGGGGCGATCATTGTTCACGAAGGTAACGGGTCGATCAATGGCACCGGTTGCGATGATGACGTGATCGGCCCGCATTTTACGCATGATAGGTGCTGTGCCCAAACCGCGATCTGTGACCAGCGACATCATGCGGTGGTCGTAGACACCGATGGCAGTGGTAGCGGTCAGGATGCGACCGCCTGCAGTTTGGATGGCAACGGTTTGTTCCGCGACCCAATCCGAGGCGTTCAAGCCACTGGCGTTGGCCATGCGGAAAAGACTGCCCCCCAGTTCCGCGTGATCATCGATCAGCGTAACCGACTTGCCCGCTTCGGCGGCCACGCGCGCTGCCGTCAAACCGGCAGGGCCCCCTCCGACCACAAGTGTATCACAATGTTCGTGCAGGATTGAGGCTTGGAACTGGTCCGACACTTCTCTTTCGAGCGTTCCGAGACCGGCCATCTTGCGGATCATTGGCTCAAACAGGTGCCAGTCGGGCCACATGAACATCTTATAGTAGAACCCGGCCGGCAGGAACCGGTGTGCCAGGTCCAGAATGCCTTTCACATCGCGCTCTGCCGACGGCCAGGCATTGATCGAGCGGACCTCCATGCCCTCGGCCAGAGCCGTCGTCGTGGCCTGACAATTGGGATAGGAAATTCCATTCAACGCGATATCGACAATCGCATTGGGATCATCTGACCAGGCCCCCCAAACGCCGCGTGGCCTGTGATATTTGAAACTGCGCGCAAAGACGCGCAGACCAGTAGCCAACAAAGCGGACGCGACCGTATCACCTTCAAATCCACGATAGGTCTTGCCATCAAAGGTGAACTTGATGGGTTTGCTTTGGTCAATCAGACCTGCTTCTTTGATCCGCACCCCGCTCATGCCGCATCCTCGTTCAAGGCTTCCGTCGATAGGACTTCCATCGAGACCGTGTCCCGCGTCATGGCAAAGTATTCCTGGCAGGTTGTATGCACCCAGATTTCGCGGGATGGACCCTTGGCATTGGTGCAGTAATACAGATACGCCGTCCAATCGGCGTCGCTGATCTCTTTGGTTGTGTCCGGTCGGGTTTTCCCGGCTTCACCGGCGAAGTGAAACTCTCGCTCGTCGCGCAATCCGCAAAAGGGGCAGGGGAACTGCTGCATTCAATTCTATCCTCAATGTGCAATGCCAGAACCAGCGGCCTCATCGATGAGGTGACCGGTGTTAAACCGACCTGGATCAAAGGGTCGGCTGATGTCGTGATGCGCGCCATTGGCAAGCAAATGGGCAAAGAGGTATCCGCCCGCCGGAATGGCCTTGAACCCGCCCGTGCCCCATCCGCAATTGATATAGATCCCCTCAGTCCCGGACGGCCCGATTAATGGGGAGCTGTCGGGGCTGACATCCACGATCCCCGCCCAATGGCGTAAGAGCTTCACCTTGGCGAGGGCAGGGGCCATGTCGATGATGCCGGCCAATACCGTTTCCTGCATCGGCATGTTGCCACGCTGGCCGTATGATGGAACCCGATCAAGCCCGCCACCAATCACCAACCCGCCCTTGTCGGATTGGCTGAAATAGCTTCCCGTCATGGGAGAGAAGGCAACGGTGTCCATGAAGGGTTTGATCGCTTCTGTGACGAAGGCCTGCAACGCATAGGAATGCAGTGGCAATTTGTAGCCGCCCATTTTGGCAAGTACGGATGAATGTCCCGCAGTGGCAACGCCCACGCTGCCCGCCCGGATCAGGCCTTGAGTTGTCTCGACGCCTTTACAGACACCGCCTTCAATCAGAAACCCGGTCACTTCGCAGTTCTGAATGATGTCGATACCAAGTCTGTCCGCCGCACGCGCATAGCCCCAGGCCACAGCGTCATGACGTCCGGTGCCGCCCCGTCCCTGGAAAATCGCACCATGGATCGGATAACGTGCATCGTTCCGGAAATTCAGGACGGGTGCTTTTTTCTGGACCTCTTTGGCGCCCAGAAGTTCGGCATCCGCGCCACCCAGTTGCATGGCATTGACCGTACGTGCAGCCATTTCCATTTCTGCATCGGAATGGGCCAGCACCATCATGCCGCGTTGAGAGAACATCACATTGTAATTGATGTCGCGCGACAAGCCTTCATAGAGCCGCACCGAAAGATCATACAGCGCCGTGCTTTCAGGGTAGAAATAGTTGGAGCGGATAACGGTCGTGTTTCGCCCGGTATTGCCCCCACCAAGCCAGCCTTTCTCGATCACGGCGACATTGGTCACGCCGTGGTTCTTGGCCAGATAATAGGCCGTGGCCAACCCGTGGCCCCCGCCGCCGACAATGACGACATCATAGGTGTCTTTGGGTGCTGGGCTCCGCCAAAGCGGGGCCCAGCCTGTATGCCCTTTGAGACCTTCTCGAAGGAGTGAGAGAGCAGAATAGTGCCGCGTCATCAATACCGCTCCCTCTCTTATCCGAGCAACAGCTCAGGCAACCAAAGCGCCACGCCGGGCACAAAGGTTGTGAGCGCAAGCGTCGGCAACCAAGCGAAGATGATGAAAATCATCGTCGGCCCAAGCATTTTCTGCACCGGTGCACCCGTTACACGTGCTCCGAGGAACAACAGCGGCGCAGTCGGCGGTGTGATGTTTCCCATGCCAAGATTCACACCGAGGATCGCCGCGAAATGGATTGGGTCCACGCCGACGCTCGTGGCAATCGGCAAGAGCAAAGTAGCGCTCAAGATCAGACCGCTGAAGTCATCCATGATCATGCCAATGAGGATCATTGTGAGGTTGATCATCAAGAGCACCACAACCGGGTTGTCCGAAATCGAGAAGATCAAGTCCTGTGCCAATCCGGGGATGTCTTCGAAGATCAGGAATCGGCTGACGATCAACACCATGAAGATCATCACCATGACCACACCAATCGTGACGGATGATTCCTTCAACGTGTCCATAAAGATCTTCCAGTTTAGCCCTTTGTAGACAAAGAACCCGATCGGGATTGCGTAGATCACGGCAACACCAGCGGCCTCAGTAGGCGTCATGATGCCACCATAGATGCCGCCCAAAATGATGATGGGCATCATCAGCGCCGGGAAGGCCGCCAAGGATTTCTTGCTGAAGGCTTTGACGAATTGTTCCTGATGTTCTGGTAGGACAATATCGGTCTGTTTACGCATCATGATGAGGTTGATGATCACGAGCAGCGAAGCGACGATAATCCCTGGAAGAACCGTTGCCAGAAAACACTTTAGAACGGATTGCTGCGTCAACCAGGCGTAGATCAACTGCGCAGAGCTTGGTGGAATGAGCAGGCCAAGCGGGCTGGCGGCAACCAGCAGCGCAGCAGAGAAGCCTTCTGGATATTTCGCCCTGCGAAGATGCGGCATCATAACAGCGCCGATGCACGTCAATGTGGCAGCACCGCTGCCAGAGATGGCACCAAACATTGCACTTGCCACCACCGATGCGCCAGAAAGACCACCACGGATACGCCCAAGCAGCATTTCGGCCAAGTCAACGATCGGAGCGGCAATCCGGCCGTTCTTCATGATATCGCCTGCAAGGATGAAGAGCGGGATCACGAGGATGACGACGGTATTCAGCTTCCAATGCCCGGTGGGCATAAAACCAGAGACATCATGACCACCAGTGTAGGCCAGAAAGATCAGCACGCCGCCAAAGGCCAACGGTACGGAGATGCCTGCAAAGAGCAGAACACAGATCAGCAAAACGGAAAATGCGATAATCATTGCTCGGCCTCCCGTTCAACGCGCTTGGCTTCTGCATCGGCCTCAAGTTGTTTGGCAAAAGCATCAACGCCGAGTTTCAGAAGGACGTAGAGGTGGAGCGCGCTGTAGAGCGCCATGAACACAAGACCCACAAAGATACCCAGACGCGGGACAAAGAAGGGAATACGCAATGCGATGGTCGTCTGCCATTGCGGATAGGACGCCAGCTCGTCACGGAGCATGAGAACGGCCCAATAAACAAGGAAGATCGTAATAATCAGTTCGATTGCAGTCAGGATCACACGACGCATCCAAATGGCGCGGGGATTCTTGAACCACTCCTCGAGGATGTCCGCCTTGATCTGCGTATCGTCGTAAGTGCCAACTGCGCTGCCGAGAAAGAACAGCCAAAAACACATTGGCAGAAGCCATTCTTCGTAAGCAAAGAGGTCGCTCTCGAGGATGTAGCGAAAAACAACGACCAAGAAAAAGGTGAGTGCCAGAATGAAGGTCGAAATGATCAGAAAGAATGACTTGATCTTCAACAATTGTTTGACGGTTGCCCCGACTCTCGGAGGCAATTGATCAGCGAGTTCTATCACGGGGACCGCTCCAGGATTGGCGAAGTGGGCCGGGGAGAGCGACCCACTTCACGAGGCTTCAGTTTGCGGTCAGGCGATCAAGAATGTCCTGTCCGACAACGTCTGCCACATTTGGCCAAACTGTTGCCTGAATATGCGCCTTGATGGCGTCACGTTCTTCCTGCGAGAACTCGACGATTTCCCAGTCAGCTGCTTTCAACTGTTCCACAAAGCCCTGGCTCCGTTCCCAGGCCAGCTTGCTAATCTCAGCAGCGGCTTCTGCAGATTCCCTTGCAACAACTTCGCGCTGCTCATCGGTCAGACCGTCATAGAAGCGCTTGTTGGCATAGATCATCGTACTTTCGATGAAGGCATTGTAAGGCACATAGGTGTTGCCAACGCCGCTGGCGGCGAAAGTCGTATAGGCCCATTCGGGCGTACAGCAGATGGCACCATCGATAGTTCCAGCTTGAACAGCTGGGAAGACTTCCGCCCAATTGAGAGTTGTCACATTGTATCCGAGTTCTTCCATCGTTTGCTTTGCAATCTGTGACGACCAGGCACGGACGTTCATGCCCTGACTGCCGATGTTCGTCGGGTCAGCCGGACGCTGGGTCGCGATCATGCCGATAAGGCCTTCGCCAATTGTCCCGAGTGGCTGAATGCCAAAGGAGGTCAGAATCTCTTCCAAAATCTTGTTATATTCCGAGTCTGGGTCACCATAGACCGCATCGAGCTCTGCTTTGGTGGTGACCATGAAAGGGAGGCTGTTGATCTCCAGGCGTGGGTCCTTTTGCGCGTAGACGGTCGCATGAACCATCTGCACTTCACCACGGATGGCACTTTCAAGCAGCTCTTCACCTGAGCCAAGTTGGCCTGCGGGGAAGTATTTGACGTCGAGACCTACGCCCGCGTCTTCAATGTCCTTTGCCATCTGTTCAAGAACAGCGTTCCCGAAATGCTCAGCGGGCACTGTTCCGGCGATCCGTAGGCGTGTGTCTGCTACTGCAGCTGATGCAAGCAGAGCTGCCGCCGCAGTCATCATTGTAAGGCGAGAAGTGAATGACATTTAGTCCTCCTGTCGGTTGATAGAGCTATTTTTTTTGGCGGCAGCAGTAAGAACATAGGCTACCCTACGGTCAAGCATAGGGCAATAAACTCCAATGTGGCAAGTTTTTGTTTGCGAAGCGGTACAAGCCAGATGTCTATGAACCTTCATTTAGGGAATGCCGCGAGCGTGCAAAGGCGACCAAGCCATTATGAACAAAGAGGTTTATGGGGACTTCAAGGTCAGGGCAAAGCCGTTGACCAATTCTTGCTCTAGTTGTCAAGAAGACATCCCGATCACCCAATTCGTGTTGGAATCGATACGATGTATGACCAAGTCGGGCGAGTGAGTTGGCTCATCTGCCAACATTTATTCGGACACCAAGCGCGCCGTTACTTTGGCAGCATGTGGCCAAGATGCGATTGCACAATTCTCTTCTGAAACTGCTTACCGGTGTTATCGCTGGGTGTTGCAACCGGCGAGGTGAGGCTGACTGCAGAGGAGAGTTCGAAGATTAGAAAAATGGCTGCGCGGATGGTCACCCGCACAGCCCATAAGCTGCAACAGTATCAGGCCTTCTCTCTTCTCGCGAAGAACCGACCCAATCCTGTTGAATTTACATCACCATGAGCGTGACGTTGCCGGCAACCACTGCGATTGTCAGCGCGATCATGATGGATGCTTCTTTCATGATTTTCAGGGTGTTAGACATTTCTTGGCTCCGAGGCTATGTGCATGTTTCCTGAGCCGCACGTAGGCCTGATTTTGAGTCTATAGAAGTGCCATTTTTGCAGGGCTGGTATGCGTTTTGCAGATAGGTCGCGAAGGGCTCGATTTCATTCGCGAAGGTCTTGGGTCTGGCCTACTAGCCAATCTCTAAAGAACGACGACGCCGCTGACTTTGATGTGCCTCTAGGTATTGCAATCTGGTACCAGATGCATCGGACCGAACGGTCGTCAAGACGCACCAACTGCCCCGAAGAAATCTCGCGCTGGCAAAGTATGTCATCCGCAAGGATGACGCCTTCGCCGTCCACTGCCGCATCAATTGCAAGTGACAGGTCCGAATGGATGCGGCCTTTGCGCCAACCCTCGCTTTTGGGCTCATGTGCTGCATACCACTTGTGCCAGGTCTCCTTTCCATTGTCGTGCACAAGCTCAGCGCGGTGCCAGTCAATTGCGGATCCCACCAGTGGCAGTGCATCGCGGACGTCGGTTGTTGCCGCGGGATATCCATCAATCGGGAAAAGGTTGTCTCGGTCCACTCCGCGTTTGGGAATCCGGGTCTCGAAGTGAATGATCATGTCCGCATGGCCATCGCCGATCTGGGCGGGTGTCCACGCCGGACGCAAGTCAATTTCAACTCTCGGAAAGAGTTCGCAGAACTCCGTAATCCGCTTCCGCAGCCAGAGTGATGCGAACGCCGGCTCTGCGCTGACAACGACGATGCCCGCTTGGGTTTTCCGCAACACCGTTTCGCAAGCGTCGGTCAAGGTTTGCAGCCCACTTGCGATCTGCGGCAACAAGTTACGCCCTTCATCGCTCAACTCAACGCGATTGCCGTGGCGAACAAACAAATCGGTGCCGAGCCACTGTTCCAGATTGCGGATGTGCTGGCTAATGACGCTGTGACTGACGTTCAGTTCGGCCCCGGCTTTGGCAAAACTCGAATGCCGTGCAGCTGCCTCGAAGACAGGCAGTGCATTCATATGTCGGAGCGCGTTTCCCATGCCCTCAGCGTAGCGAAAAGCTTCGCTGAGGGCAAGTTATATGCGTTTTTCGAAACCTCGGTGGACGGCTACCATCCCTCAGAAAACACCAACACCAGACGGACGCCATATGCTTGATATCACCACTCCTTCTTCCGCCGATGCCTCGCTTGTGGTCACCGATCTGCACAAGTCCTTTGGCGCGTTGGAAGTACTTAAGGGTGTGTCGCTCCGCGCCTGTCAGGGAGATGTGATTTCTCTCTTGGGATCTTCGGGATCAGGAAAAAGCACGTTTCTGCGCTGCATCAACCTGCTTGAGACGCCGAATTCCGGGGTAATCAGCGTGCATGGCGAAGAGATCAAGATGACGACCGACCGTCATGGCGTGTTCAAGCCATCCGATGCCCGCCAAGTCGAGCGTATTCGCGCCCGGCTCGCAATGGTTTTCCAGTCGTTCAATCTCTGGTCACACATGACCGTGCTGGAAAACGTCATTGCCGGGCCGATGCACGTCTTGAAAAAGTCGCGCTCCGAGGCCACCGAAAAAGCCCACGAAGTGCTTGAGCGCGTCGGCATGTACGAGCGGCGTGACTACTTCCCGGCACATATCTCCGGTGGTCAGCAGCAACGCGCGGCAATTGCCCGCGCCCTGGCAATGGAACCCGAAGTGATGTTGTTTGACGAACCGACCTCTGCGCTCGATCCGGAATTGGTGGGTGAAGTGCTGAAAGTCATCAGGTCGCTGGCTGAAGAGGGGCGCACCATGGTTGTGGTGACGCACGAGATGGCCTTTGCACGAGATGTCTCGTCACAGGTGATCTTCCTTCACCAGGGTTTGATCGAAGAACAGGGTCACCCAGACCAGATGTTTACCGACCCGAAATCGACACGTTTCAAAGAGTTCCTCTCGAACACCCGGCACTAACCGGGAGGTCCTTTCAACTCAGTCCAAATAAGGGAAATCAAAAAATGAGCTTCAAGAAAACACTCCTCGCAACAGTCGCCTGCGCGATGACATTCATCGGGGGCGCTGCGGCGGCAGACACACTTCGCATCGGTGTCGAAGGTGCCTATCCCCCATTTTCGATGAAGGAAGCCGATGGTACGCTTTCGGGATTCGACATCGATATAGCGCTGGCGCTTTGCGCGCAGCTCGAGCGTGAATGCGAACTGGTTGAACAGGAATGGGACGGGATGATCCCGGCGCTACAGGCGCGTAAATACGATGCCATCGTCGCCTCCATGTCGATCACCGAAGACCGTAAGAAGCAGGTGGACTTCACCGAGAAATACTATGATACGCCATCTCGCTTCATTGCCCGAGAAGGCGCAGAATTCGACATGACCGTCGAAGGTACCGATGGAGTCAAGATCGGCGTTCTGCGTGGCACCACGCTGCAATGTCACGTCGAGAAGGCTTTTCCGAACGCCGACCTGCGGCTCTACAACACGCAAGAGGACGTTTTTGCTGATCTCGTGGCAGGTCGCTTGGACATGCAGCTCAACAATACGCTGCAGGCCATGGATGGCTTTTTGAATACGCCTCAGGGCGAGGGCTTTGCCTTCCTCGGTGAGAACGTGGATGATCCTGAATGCCTTGGTGAAGGCACCGGCATTGCCGTGCGCAAGGGTGATCCACTTGCAGGCGAGCTGACCGCGGCCATCGAGGCGATCCGCGCAGACGGCACCTACGCCGCGATCAACGACAAGTATTTCGACGTCGACATCTACGGCAAATAACCCCGCATAAGGGCAGGGGCCGTTCCGGTCCCTGCCACTCTCTTTTCGCCGGATGACGGACCGAACCCATGGACGTGATAATCGAATATCGACAGATCCTGATCGAAGGCACGATTGTCACAATCTCGTTGGCAGTCCTGTCTTTGCTTCTTTCGATCGTTCTCGGGCTGATGGGTGCCTTTGCAAAGCTGTCACAAATACGCGGCATCCGGCGTGCCGGCAGTATCTACACAACTTTTGTGCGCAGCGTGCCCGATTTGGTGTTGATGATGCTGATCTTCTTTGGTGGTCAGACTTTGGTAAGCCAGCTTGGTGCCTTGACCGGACTTTGGGGCTATGTCGAGATCAACCAGTTCGTTGCCGGGACGCTGACGTTGGGCTTCATTTTCGGCGCCTACATGACTGAGACCTTCCGCGGCGCGATCCTCGCCATTCCGACCGGCCAGATCGAAGCAGGCAAAGCCATAGGCATGTCACCGGGGCAGATCTTCCGTATCGTGACTTGGCCGCAGATGGTGCGCTTTGCGTTGCCAAGTTTTACGAACAACTGGCTGGTTTTGGTCAAATCCACCGCGCTGGTGTCGGTCATCGGGCTGCATGATCTGGTGTGGAATGCGTTTTCGGCGGGCCGGTCCACCCATCAGCTTTTCACCTTCATGATTGCGGTGCTGGTGATCTATCTGATCATCACCGGAGTGTCGGATCTGATCCTGCGCTGGATTGACCGCAGATACTCCGCTGGCGTGAGAAGGGCCTGAGCCATGGAACCTGAACGGACCTTCCTCGAATACCTAACGCATATCAGCGAAAACGTCTCGCCGATCAACTTCCTGCTGATCTACGACAATATCGGCCGGTTTTTTGAAGGTGCGCTGGTGACGCTGCAACTGACGTTCCTAGCGCTTCTGGTGGGCGGATTGATCGCTGTGCCACTGGCCATCGCGCGAGCCTATCGTAAACCATTCTTCAGCCCGGCGATCCGAATCTACACCTACATATTCTGCGGAACACCGCTTCTGGTGCAGGTCTACCTGTTCTATTTCGGCCTCGGTCAGTTTGAAGCCGTCCGTACCAGCTTCCTATGGGATCCGATCCTGTCCAGCCCCTGGTGGTGCGTGATGATCGCCTTCACGCTCAATACAGCAGCCTACACGACAGAATTCTTACGCGGAGCCATCGAAACCACGCCCCGCGGCGAAATCGAGGCCGCCAAAGCCTGCGGCATGTCGCCCTTTACGCGGATGCGGCTGGTGGTCCTGCCGAATGCCTTTCGCCGTGCACTCCCGGCCTATTCGAATGAGGTCATCTTCACCCTGCACGGGTCGGTCATCGCAAGTACGGTGACCCTTCAGGATCTCTTGGGTGTCGGGCGATGGCTGAACGGGCGCTATTACTTGGCCTATGAAGGCTTCTTAACCGCGATGGTGTTTTACATGGCCATCGTCTTCTTGATCTCCATTCTGTTCAAGCTGGCCGAAAAGCGTTTTCTCGGTCACTTGCGCCCGCGCGTTGAGGCCAAGCCGTCAAAAGTCGAGGCGCCAGCCTGACCTGGCGCACAGCGAAACATTCACATCGAGTCACACACATCGAAAGGTATTCCCATGGCCATCTCCAAGAAACGCGATTTGATCGAAGGCCGCGCAGCTTTGATCGTCATCGACATCCAGAAGTCGACCTTTGCACCCATTCCCGACGACAAGCGCGCCATCGCCCACATGCCTGACTACGCAGAGCGGATGGCGCGCTCAAAGGTCGCCATCGACAAGGCGCGCGAGGTCGGCATACCTGTGATCTTCATACAGGAAATCCACCGCGCCAACCTGATCGACATGGGCCGCGAAACCGACGGCGACGAGGATGTACATTGCCTCGACAGCAACCCGCTGACTGACTTCGCTGAAGAAGAACTGGGAATGCGTCCAGATGACTACCGCATTTCCAAACGCCGCTATTCGGCCTTCTACGGCACTGACCTGGAAATCCTGCTCAAGGGGCTGAAGGCCGAAACCCTCATCCTGGTTGGCGGTTTGACGGATGTCTGTGTGCATTACACCTTTGTCGACGCCCACCAAGGCGACTATTTCTGCCGGGTGATAGAGGATTGCGTCGCCGGATCCAGTCTCGCGGCGCATCAGGCTTCGCTCAATGCGGTCGAGTATCTCCAACACGGCGCCGTGCGCGGGCTTGATGAGGTTTTGGACGCGATGCTGAAACAAGCGGCGACCCATGCTGCCTGACAAGACGTTGATGGCGGTCGGGTTGGCGATGGCAGCCTCCGCCATCCTCAGTTTCATCGACAACTTCGTCGGCGTCGTTAGCCAGGAAGCGGGTTTATGGCAATTTCAGGTGTTTCGTACCCTGTTCGCCATCCCGCTGCTGCTGATAGCCGCACGGATATCGAGGCGTGTGATCCGCCCGGTCAATGTACCTCGGCTGGTTGTTCGCAGCCTTGCGGTGTCGGTTGGGCTCTTGATCTATTTCGCCTCGCTCGGCGCCTTGCCCGTATCACAGGCGGGAGCTGGCCTGTTCAGTGCACCGCTCTGGGTAGCGCTGCTATCGGTTATCTTTTTCCGTCAAAAGATCGGCGGGATGGGCGCCTTCGCGGTGGTGATCGGCTTTGCGGGCGCGTTGATGTTGTTGCAGCCCGACTTTGGCAACCTGACAACATTGTCTCTGATGCCACTGTCTGCCGGGTTATTCTACGGCTTGGGCATGATGCTCACCCGTCACTGGTGCAGAGAGGAAAGCGCAATTGCGCTGGCGATCGGAATCTTTGCTACCATCGGCGCGGCCGGTCTGGTCATGCTGATCGTCGTCACGTTTTGGCCTGGCGATACCTTCATCACCGCACCCTGGTCTCCACCGAGCGCACGCTTTCTCTGGCTGACCCTGTTTCAGGCCGCCGGCGCTGTTGTTGCCGTTACACTGATCGCCCAGGCGTACCGGATCGGGAATCCGGCTGTGGTGGCAGTATTCGAATACACGTTCCTGATCTTCGCATGCCTCTGGGCGTTTGTGCTTTGGGGCACGGCGACTAATCCACTTGCCTTGGCGGGGATCGCAGTGATCCTGACCTCCGGCATCCTGATGGCCATAAGCCAGAAAGAAAATACAAATGCCCCCGCTGCCGTCTGAACTTGCTTACGTGCCTTTCATTTCTGTCCAAAACATGATGGGTCTTGTCCATCATATCGGCATTGAGAACGTGCTGACCGACCTCGCCGCCGATATCGAGGCTGATTTCAAACGCTGGGAATTGTTCGACAAGACCCCGCGTGTCGCCAGCCATTCCGACGTGGGCGCGATTGAACTGATGCCAACATCCGACGGCGATATGTACGGCTTCAAATACGTCAACGGCCATCCAAAGAACACGCATGAAGGTCTGCAGACTGTCACCGCCTTCGGCCTGCTCGCCGGTGTGAATTCTGGCTATCCGATTCTGCTGTCGGAAATGACCCTCCTGACTGCGCTGCGCACTGCCGCGACCTCCGCCATGGCCGCGCGTCATCTGGCCCCAAAGGGTGCGCGCACGATGGCGATGATCGGCAACGGCGCACAGTCGGAGTTCCAGTGTCTGGCATTTCAGGCAATCTGTGGCATCGATACGGTCCGGCTGTATGACATTGACCCATCTGCAACCGCACGCTGCGCAACAAACCTCAAGCGGCGCGGATTGAATGCCGTGCAATGCACCTCCAGCCAAGACGCTATCCTGGGTGCGGAGATCATCACAACCTGCACTGCGGACAAACAATATGCCACGATCCTCACCGACAACATGGTCGGCAGCGGTGTGCATATCAATGCGATTGGGGGCGATTGCCCAGGCAAGACCGAGTTGCATAGCGACATCTTGCTACGCTCCGAAATTTTCGTAGAATATCCGCCGCAGACCCGCATCGAAGGCGAGATTCAGCAGCTTGAAGGCGATTACCCGGTGACGGAGCTTTGGCAGGTGATCTCCGGCAAAGCCAAGGGTCGCACAGACGCCAAACAGATCACGCTCTTTGACAGTGTCGGCTTTGCGATCGAAGATTTCAGCGCGCTGCGATACGTACTCCGGGCGATACAGGGCACATCCTTTTTCGACAACCTGGACATGGTTGCAGACCCGGACGATCCGCGTGACCTTTTCGGCATGTTCGAACGCGCAAACGTGAATTCCCCCACGACATAAGATCAGATGGATGGCATGGTTGTTTCTCTTCCTAGCAGGCCTCTTTGAAGTCGGTTGGGCCGTGGGGTTGAAATACAGCGAAGGTTTCACGCGACCTTTGCCCTCCGTTCTGACGGTGGCGGCGATGCTCGTCAGTTTGATCCTTCTTGGGCTGGCGCTTCGCAGCATCCCTCTGGGCACGGGCTATGCGATATGGACTGGCATCGGCACGATCGGCACGGTTGTTTTCGGCGTTATCTACCTGGCCGAACCGGCAACGGCTGCACGGGTTTTCTGCGTAGCGCTGATACTTACCGGGATAATTGGTCTCAAACTCGTTTCAAATACCTGAAATCCAAAAAAGGGCAAAACTCATGACTACACCTATATCCCGTTCCCAAGCCGGAACTCGCATGTCCCAGGTCGTTATCCATGGCGACACCATTTATCTTGCCGGACAGGTCGGCAGCCCGGGGGCAAGTGTTTCCCAGCAGACGCAGGATTGCCTAGCCTCAATCGAACGGTTGCTGGAAGAGACTGGCTCAGACACCGCGCATTTGCTGCAGGCCACCATTTGGCTGGCAGATATGGCGGACTTCGAAGAAATGAACGCAGTTTGGGATGCTTGGGTACCCGAGGGCCACGCCCCAACCCGTGCTTGCGGTGAGGCACGGCTGGCGACGCCGGACTACAAGGTCGAGGTCATAGTTGTCGCCGCGCGTCGGTAGTCCGATGAGCTCTACCATACCATTCATTACTGCTGCATCCCTGCCGCCCGGCTTCGGCTGGAAGCAAGCCGTTGAGGCGATTGCGCGGGGGCACGATCGGCCTCGCGCAAAGATAGCCGACCAATTTCTGAACAGAGAAACGGACGCCTTCGTCAATCGCGCGGCCTGGATTGACGGCTTCGGCATCGGGGCAAAATCCTTCACTGTCTTTCCCGGCAACGCCAAACACAAACGTCTGTCCGTACAAGGCGCGATGCTGGTATTCGACGATCAAACCGGCGCACCTTTGGCGGTAATCGACAGTGGTCTCGTGACCTATTGGAAAACGGCCCCAGATTCGGTTTATGGAGCGTTACTTCTGGCCCGACCAGACAGCAAGGCGCTTCTCATCGCCGGGACTGGTGTCGTAGCTGATAGCCTAATCGATGCCTATTCAACCCTATTCCCAGACCTTGAACGCGTCATGATCTGGGGGCGGAACATCGAAAAGAGCCGCGCGTTGGCATCGCGTCACGTAGGTCGTCCGTTCGTGGTCGAACCGGCCATCGATCTGAAGAGCGCAGCGCATGAGGCGGATATCATTTCTACCGCGACAATGAGCCGACAACCGATCCTGATGGGAGACTGGGTTAAGCCAGGAACCCATGTGGATCTCATCGGCGCGTTCAAGTCCGACATGCGCGAAGCGGACGACACGCTGCTGAGGCGCTCGAAGATTTTTGTCGATAGCTATGAAACCACCCTTGATCACATCGGAGAACTGCTGATCCCACTGCGCGACGGCACAATTACGAGGGCCGATTTGCGCGGTGATCTCTACGACCTGACACAGCGCCGCGCTGGCCGGGACGACCCCGATACCATCACTCTGTTCAAGAATGGCGGCGGTGCGCATCTCGATTTGATGATGGCCAGAGCCTTGTTCGATTGGTGCGAGTGAACCGGGTCCGAGTTATCCACCCAACTCCTAACTTCTTTTGCTGCGAGGACATGCAGTAAGAATTTGAAACCTCTACTATGGCCTGCCCTGGAATCTTTGCTGCGATCCGCGCGAAGGGCTGCTTCTCTCCAATTGCTTCCAATGTCTTCCAACGGCTGAAACGGGAGAAGATCAGGCGGACCGATACAGGACAAGGGATCAGGTAAGGCGTGATGTGTTTGAATATATCGAGCTATTTTCCAACCCAATACGCGAGCATATGAACAGTGTAATGCTGTCGCCCGTTGACTTCGAAAACAGGCAGCGCAAACTGAAGAAGGCAGGTGTCCAGGAAACGAGGAGCACCTCACTGATCTACCCGAGTTGACCGCCTCTTTACCGCCGGAGCTCGACCCGAAGATGCTCCAGGAAGCTCTCAGCAACCTTGGAGAGCGGCTTATCCTGAGGGGTCAAAACACCGATTTGATACTGCACAGCTGGTTTGAATGGCCTCGTCACAAGGCCTTCTGTAAACCCCTGGCTGTTGATTGGGTCAATCAACGCGACGGCATTGCTCGCACGTACATATTCAATCAGGGACGCAAAATACTGAGCCTCAAGCGTCACATTCCACACTGCTTGCACAGCGGAGAAGGCCTGCCTTAGCTGGTAAGTCGTCATGTGGTCGCGGAACAGAGCGGCAAACGGAACACCATCCAGAAGTTCAGGTGTCAAGACGTCATGCCTCGCAAGAGGGTGGTCTTTTGCAAGGACGCAGCAACATTCATAGGAAACCGTCTCTGCATCGACGCCGACGAATTGCGACGGCCGTTCAGCGATCGCGATGTCGAACATCTGGGAAGGAAGCTGCTCAATCACGATATGCGAACTGCGCGACAAGAGCCGGATTTTGACATCCTCCCGGGTCTCAAGGAAGCGGCCGATAATTTCGGGCAGCACCCGGATTGAGACGCCGGGAAAGGCCGATATGGTTAGATGCCCGCGCTCTCCATGGCGCAACCTCAGCGCAGCCTCATTGGTGCGAACGACGGCCTCAAGCATCCGTTGTGCATCTTCATTGAAGATCAATGCCTCAGGCGTGGGCTGAAGGCGGCCCGACTTTCGCAAGAACAACTTGAATCCCAGCCGGTGCTCTAGAGTGGCGATCGTATTGCTGACAGCGGGTTGCGAAATTCCAAGCATTTGCGACGCCCGGGTCATCGTCCCCGCCGTCATGATTGCCTGAAAACACTCGATTTCTCGGATCTGCATAGAGGCATATTATAATTAAAAATTATAGTTTGATGAAGTAAAATTATTGGATATGATAGACGGCTGTCCCCTACCGTGGTCTTGATCAAGCTGAAAATTCATAGGGGGCGTTCATGAAGAAATATCTCACAGCTGCAGCCATATCTGCCTTGATGTCAGTCGGTACAACGGCGTCGGTGCAAGCAGAAACCAAGTTCATCACCATCGGGACAGGCGGCCCAACGGGGGTCTATTTCGTGGCCGGCAACGCGATTTGCCGGATGATCCACAAGGAAGCCGCTGAAGGCCGAAAAGAGGGCCGGCAGCACGGGTATCGGTGTGCGGCACCTTCAAGCAACGGATCGACCTATAATCTGGCCCAGATTTCGCAAGGCGAGTTTGAGCTGGGCGTGTCACAATCCGATTGGCAGCACTATGCGGTCAACGGCGAGTCCGACAAGGTGGTCAACGACGAAGGGTTCCGGGCCGTGTTTTCCGTCCACCCCGAGCCGTTTCAACTGATCGTTTCGGCAGATTCCGGCATCAACTCCTGGATGGATCTTGAAGGCAAGCGGCTGAACATTGGCAATCCAGGGTCAGGCCAACGTGGCACCACGGAACTGCTGATGGAACGGTACGGAACCGACAGGGACTTCTTTGGCCTTGTGACCGAAATGACATCGTCAGAGCATTCCAACGCGCTTTGCGACGGCAATATTGACGCGTTCACCTATGTGGTCGGTGTGCCCAACTCTGGCGTTGCGGTCGCAACCGAAGGGTGTGGGGCGCAGATCGTCAGCCTTGATACCGAGGTGGAACAAGCGTTGATCGACGAGCGGCCCTTCTATGCGAAGACTGAAATTCCTGCAGGAGTTTATTCTTCGCAGCAAAACGATGTGACCACCTTCGGCGGCTACGCCACTATTGTCAGCCACGAAAGCGTTGATGCAGAGCTGGTCTATGAGGTGGTGCGCGCCGTGTTTGAAAACCTTGACGATTTCCGGGGTCTGCACCCGGCGTTCGCCAATCTCACGCCGGAAAGCATGATCCACAACGGGAACTCGGCACCGCTGCACGAGGGTGCTGCAAAATACTACCGCGAAAAGGGCTGGATCGAGTAGCTTCTTCTCCCTGTAGCTCAATGCCAGACCGGTCTCTGCCCCATAGGGCAGAGACACCTCCTTTAGCTTCCGGACACACTTATGACCGATAAATCACTGCAACAGGCAGCGGTTGATGATGCGCTGAAAGTCGAGCGACAGGACTATTTTGGCCCTTGGCCGAAAACGTTCATCGCTGTTGCCGCCCTTTGGTCATTGTACCAACTCTGGATCGCGTCGCCATTGCCCTACTCGCTGGGTTGGGGCATTTTTGTCGATCTGCCAGCCCGCGGGATCCATCTCGCATTCGGTTTATTTCTGTGTTTTCTGCTTTTCCCGACCAAATTCGAAGAAGCCCAGCCCGGCAGGTCCTGGATGAGCCTTGTGTTGGCAGGCATTGCTGCCGCAAGCGCGCTTTATGTGTATTTTGGCTATGACGGAATCGTTCTGCGCGCTGGCATCCTGCTCAATGTCGACTTTCTTGGCCTCAGCATCCCGATTGAGGTTCTGATATCTGCCATTGGGATGGCCTTGCTGTTGGAGGCCACGCGTCGTGGTGTGGGGCTTCCGCTGGTGATCGTCTGCGGGGTCTTCATGGTCTACGCGCTGTTTGGCCCGTACATGCCTGACATCATTTCTCATCGCGGCGTCTCGGTCTCTCGCCTTGTTGGATATAACTGGCTGACGAGTGAAGCGATCTTCGGCATCCCGATTGCCGTCTCCCTCAGCTATGTGTTTCTGTTCGTATTGTTCGGCGCTTTCATGGATACGGCTGGCGCGGGCAAGTTCTTCCTCGATCTGTCCTTTGCGGCCGTTGGCAAGTATCGTGGCGGGCCCGCCAAGGCCGCAATTCTTGCGTCTGGCATGACGGGCATGATCTCTGGCTCGTCGATTGCTAACACGGTCACCACAGGGGCCTTCACGATCCCGGTCATGAAGAAAACCGGCTTTCCGGCAGACAAGGCAGGCGCCATCGAGGTGTCGGCCTCGATCAATGGTCAGCTCATGCCGCCAATCATGGGAGCCTCCGCCTTTATCATCGCGGAATTTATCGGCATCTCGTATTACGATGTGATCGTTCATGCGATGATACCGGCCTTCATCGCTTATCTGTCGCTGTTTTACATCTCTCATCTGGAAAGCCTCAAACTGGGTTTGGTCGGGCTGCCAAAGGCGGATCTTCCCGCAATGGCCAAGACGATGAAAGAGGGGGCCTATTTCCTCATTCCTATTGGGATGCTGGTCTATCTGCTGCTGGTCAAGCGCTGGAGTCCGGGCAGCGCCGTATTTTGGTCGATCATGATGATGGCCGGCATCATCATCATTCAACAGATCATTTTGGCACGTCAGCACCGGTTGTCGCCGCTCAAAGGGATCCGGTCAGGCGCGATCATCGTGTTCTACTCGTTGGTGGCCGGTGCCAAATCCATGACCAGCGTCACGGCAGCCGTTGGGGCGGCAGGCATCATCGTGGGTATCGTGTCTTCGACCGGCCTTAACAACGCCATGCTCGGCATTGTTGAGGCGCTCAGCCAAGGCAATATCTACATTCTGCTCGGATTGGTGGCTGTGGTCAGCATCATTTTGGGCATGGGCCTGCCGACAACGGCAAACTATATCGTCGTCGCTTCGCTGATGGCAGGGGTCATGGTCGAACTTGGCAATGCCTCTGGGCTTGTTCTGCCGCTGATCGCTGTGCATCTCTACGTCTTCTATTTCGGGTTGATGGCAGATGCGACGCCGCCCGTCTGTCTTGCCGCATTTGCGGCATCGGCCATCTCTGGCGCGGATCCCATGAAAACGGGCGTGCAGTCTTTCAAATACGCGATCCGCACCGCAATCCTTCCTATCGTGTTCATTTTCAACCCAGAACTGTTGCTGGTGGGTGTCGAGAGCATCTGGCACGGGATCCTGGTCTTTGTGGTGTCACTGATTGCAATCTTCGCGTTTTCTTCGCTCACATTGCAGTGGATGTTTGTGCGCCTGAAACTCATTGAGGCATTGCTTCTGATCTTCGTTGTCGTCAGCCTGTTCCGCCCGGATTTCGTGCTCGACAGGTTCAGCCCTGCCTTCAGTGATGCGCCGCTCGAACAGGTGCTTGCAGGAGATACGCCGATCAGTGCAGATCAAAAGGTCCGGCTCTATGTCTCGCGCGAGACGGAATACGGTGACCGCTACAAGCTGTTCACCGCGACGGCTGGTGAGGCTTCGGACAACGTTTTGCAAGCGGTCGGCCTCAGCATCAGCCCTGAGGAAGACGGGCGGTTCAGTGTCACTGACATCGCTTTCAACGGTGCCGCAGAGAAGCTAGGTATCACATGGGGGGACTATGTCACCGCAGTGGGCTTGGAACAGTCCGGTCGGATGCCGAAAGAGATCATCTATATCTTCGGTCTGCTCGCCTACGCAGCTGTTATCGTGATGCAGCGTCGCCGATTGAAGAATAACGAACAACTGTCGGTAAGGGCCTGATATGACAACCACCCAAATTGAAACAACCATGCGGGACAAAATTGACGTGTGGTTGGGGCAAAACCGTGAAGGTGTTCTGGACCTGGCCTTGAAGCTGGTGCGCATCAAGAGCCCGCAACCCGAAGGCGACGTGCGTGGCGTCGCAGATGCCATCGAAGCAATCGCCGCGTCGATCCCCGGCGTTGAAACCGAAAGACATATTTCTGAGGAACCCATTCACAATCTCGTCTTGCGCCTGCGGGGGAACAGACCAGGCAAGCGTCTGATCTTCAACGGCCATATGGACACCTTTCCGGTAGGCGACCTGTCTGGATGGGCGCGCAACCCCGAAGGTGAGGTTGAAGGAAACAAGGCCTATGGTCTTGGCATCTCCGACATGAAGGGCGGCATTGCCGCAAGCCTCATGGCGCTGAAATGTCTGGCGGAAACGGGTGCCGACTTCCCCGGAGAGATCGTATGTACCTTCGCCGGTGATGAAGAATCGATGGGTCTGAAAGGCACCCAATTCCTGCTTGATACCGTCCCGCACGCAAAGGGGGACGCAATGATATGCGGGGACGTCGGATCGCCGGATGTGTTGCGGTTTGGCGAAAAGGGGATGGTCTGGGCAAAAGTGACCGCGACCGGCACGTCAACCCATGCCGCCCATGTACACAAGGGCGACAGCGCCATCGAAAAACTTACCTCGGTCATGGACGCCGTGAAGACTCTGCGCGACTTCCCGGTTGATGTCACCAGCAGCAATGTGATCCCCTTCATTGATCGATGGTCGGAGAAGTCGGAAGCCATCTCGGGTACGGGGGAAACCGAGGTCCTCAAAAACGTGACCGTGACATTCGGCACCTTCTCGGGCGGGCGGTTGTCCAACCTTGTGGCGGACAGGGCGGAATTCACATGCGATATTCGCCTTCCGGTTGGCGTAAGTGTCGCTGATGTCGAGGCTGAAATGACGCGCATTTGCGCTGATGTTGACGGGGTCACATTGGAAGTAACCCGCCGGTTCGAACCCAGCTGGACCGCGCCGGATCATCCCGTAATCGAAACATTGCGGAAGAACTGCACCAAGATCTTAAGTCGGGAACCAGCTGTGACCATGCGGGTAGGGGCCTCCGACGCGCGACTGTATCGCTACGCCGGCGTGCCAACCGTGGTTTGCGGCCTCACGCCACATAATCTGGGCGCGCCGGATGAATATATCATGATTGACGAACTCAAAACGCTCGTCGATATCTTTGCGTTTTCGGCATATGACTATCTGATGCAGAATGCTTGACGCGGCAATTATTGCCGTTGCGGCGTTCTTGGCGGGGGTGCTGAACGCGGTCGCCGGGGGCGGCAGCTTTCTGACGTTCCCGGCATTGGTCTTCGTGGGCGTGCCGCCGATTGCGGCCAATGCGACCAGCACAGTCGCGGTTTTCCCCGGCTATCTCAGCAGCGCGCTTGGCTTTCTGCCGGAAATCAAAGCGATTGATAGGCGTGAGCTGATCTACTTCCTCGGTCTCTCCATCGCAGGGGGCATCGCAGGTGCAGTGTTGTTGCTCGTGACACCCTCAGAGCTTTTCAGCTTTGTCGTGCCATGGCTGTTGCTCTTTGCCACCGTTCTTTTCGCGCTGGACCATAAGATCTGCGACTGGACACGCACAGAGGCCGGGCCCACAACATTCGGAAAAACAGCAGCCACCCTCGCTGTCACAACCTATGGGGGTTATTTCAACGGTGGCCTGGGCATTCTTCTTCTATCACTTTTTTCGGGGCTTGGGTTTCGGGACATCAATTTGATGAACGGGCTCAAAAACGCCCTGTCGTTCATTTTATCTGCGGCTTCCGTGGTAACCTTCCTGTTGGCCGGTATCGTTTTCCTGAAGCAAGCCGCAATCATGATGTTGGCGGCAACAGCTGGGGGCTACGCCGGTGCGCGGATTGCGCGAAAAATGCCGGTCAAACTCATACGTATGACTGTAATCGTCATCGGTCTTGGGATGACGCTCGCCTTCTGGCTTCGAAGTTGACGCTGGTACGCTGCGTTCGGCATCAGCCAAACCTGTCCGTTCTGATAACAAGGCGTGCAAAGGCCAGACGTCACCCAAAATCACGTCCATCATCGACGAGAATTTGCCCAATCCTGTAGCCGCCGCAGTTATCCAAATTGCAGCTACGCGCGTGGCGTCAGGTGAATTCCTGCTATCGTACAGCGCACTGACCCGCCTGATAGCTCAATGGTCGGGATGCTCAGAGAGACCAGTGTCGCGCTGTCAGAGATCAAGGCCTTTTGGTCGGCGTCCAGCGCGTTCAAAGCCGTCTCGGAAAGCGCGAGAATGCGCCCGGAAGCACCTTGCAGCTCAATTGCGTTCCCGGCGAATTTGCTGATCTGGTCTTCGGTCAATTCGATAACCGACCGCCCCGATTGGCTCAAACGTTGCAGCACCTCATCGCGACGCGCGGTTTGTTCGATCATACTGCTGCCGATCAGGACAAATTCAGTCGCGATGCACATCAAGACATTGGTGTGGTAAACGGCCCGACCTTGCGCATCAGCGGCGCGAAAAGCCATCGGCTCGTAGTTGAAATGGGTGCAGAATCGCTCCAGCGCAATTTGGCTCGTCCGCTCGGATTCGACCGCATAGGCAATTCGGTCCACATGATCGAGCACCATCGCGCCGGTTCCCTCGAGGTAGAGGCCATCATGTTCCAGACCAGAATAATCCATGACATCTTGCACTCGGAAATTGGTTTTCAGCATATCGAGCACATCCGCACGCCGTTCCAATCTGCGGTTCGGGGCCATCATCGGGTAGACGGCGATGTGACCACCGGTATGGGTGGAAAACCAGTTGTTCGGAAACACGCAGTCTGGTGTTCTGGGGTCTTCTCCGTCGAACAGAAGCACATCGACCCCGTGGGACCGCAATATGTCAGCCGCCTCGGTCAGTTCCCGATAGGCACGGGTGGCATCATCAGCTGAGGATGGCGTGGCGGATTGAAACGCGTTGTCGAATGTCTCCGAGTTGACCGCAAAATGATGCGGTCGGACCATCACAACGGATGAAGGGGCTTGCAGGCTCTTGGAAATGGTCATGGGGCGTCTCCTGTAAGGTCACAGGTATTTTTGACTTTCAGAATGTAGAGGAAATGCTCAAATGGCTGTCATTTTGCTGCATTTTCATACATTATGTGTAGGTAAGCTCTAACTATTGCGATGTCATGGATTCCGACAAGCTCGATAAACACAGATTTGACGACCTTGATCGCCGACTGGTTGCTCTGCTCATGCGGGATGGGCGCGCACCGGTCGCCAAACTGGCGGATATCCTGTCAGTGTCCCGCAGCACGGTGCAAAACCGGCTTGACCGCATGTTGCAATCCGGGGCCTTGCTCGGGTTCACTGCGCGGGTCCGCGAAGATTATGAGGATGGTCAGATCAACGCGATCATGATGATTAAGATATCCGGCAAAAGCACCACGCAAGTCATCACCAACCTGCGCCGCCTACCGGAATTGCGCCGCGTTCACACCACCAGCGGAAAGTGGGGCCTGGTTGCAGAAATCCGGGTGGCGACCTTGGCGGAATTTGACAGAACACTGAGGGAAGTACGTCAGATCGATAACATTTATGACAGCGAAACGAGCATGTTGCTGACAAGCGTCTAAGTGAATCACTTGCATACTACTTACTGGACAACTTCTGGTAAAATGCTGCGTATGCTCGCAAATAAGTCGGCATGGCACAGCGAGCATGGCGCACGCTCTTAACATAATAGTTCTTATGGGATAAGAACATAACATGAACAATGTGACCGTCTGAGTGTCAATCCACTAAACTCAAACTGCCCTTATTTCTTAAGAATACCTGCAAGCTCGAACTGCGCGACCAGCTTCACTCGCCAACAATCTGCAGAAACCGTCCGTAGTCTTCGCTCACCTCCCGCGCCTCTTCAAAGGCCCGCACTCGTTCCCCATCTAGACAGCGGAAGTATGCCTGGATGTCTTGAATATAGAGATCAATGTCAGACCGAATCAGGTCTCCGTATTCGCGAATGTCATTGGCATCGGTCGGCACGAAGGGCCGTTCCGGCGCATAGCAACTTTGTGCCATCGCAACCCCTGGAAGCCATATGAACAAAAATACAGCAATATAGCAGATACTGGTGATCTGTTTGCGCATAGGTAAAGACCTTCGATGCTTGAGGAAAGCCGCTCGCCATGCGTAATACTGGCGTCAAGCGAAAGCTTGCGCAAGACAAAACCGCATCTTGCAAACAAAACAGTATTATTGTAATCATGGCTCATCGGAACCAATTGCTCCGGTGCGCCCAAAGACAGGAAGAGCGCGCCGTGGCGATAGATTTACAAAAAGAAGCGCCGAATGTGGTTACAGAAGCGGGATTCAAGATGCTCGTTGAATCCGGATACAGTGTCGAAGTCGTGTGCAAGCAGGATGCCTACCGGAAGAACTCCGTGTGGCATGGCGTCTGGTTGCTCAGGGCTGTCAACGAAGATGGTGCTGAGAAAGAACTCGTCACCGCTCGAGCCCGTCCCGATGGCGATTTCATCCAGCTCAGGGTCTTCAAGACCGTCACCGGCCTCACCTCCTTCCTTATTGATCTCGGATTCTCGGTGGTGGCCTTCCCGGTCTACGAAGGACAGCGCTGGACATATACCTTGGCTGACACGCCCGACGACGACAGCGACGGCTAGCGCCGTTCTTCTGCTGCTCGCGGCACATGCCGCACCTGCACAAATGGTCTTCACGATGGAAAGCGACGGCTCGCTTTCCCCGTCAAACTCCCAAGACAGTTTCGCACGTAGCTACAATGACGGGATCGGCCAAGGCGATCCTGACGTGCCCCTCCATATCTTTGGAGATAGCGGCGAGGCTGCGCTTGGGTCGGGCGATGGCACGTTTCGTGTCGCAGCGATCGCCCCGCGCCCCGACATCCTCGCCGCGATCGACGAGACCGCGCTCCGCTATGCCGGGCATCAGGGTTTGCGTAGATCCGGCCTGTCGGTGACGGAATGGCGCCTCCTCTTTCGCGCCAATATCGAAATCGAAAGCGCCTACAATCCGAACGCCCGGTCGCGGATTGGGGCGATTGGCCTCGGCCAGTTAATGCCAGAAACGGCAGACCTCCTCGGCGTCGATCCATCTGACTGGCGCGCCAATCTCGATGGCTCCGCAAGGTATCTGGCCGCACAGCTCGAGACCTTCCGGGACGCGCGACTGGCGCTGGCGGCCTATAACGCCGGTCCCGACGCCGTCCGCGCGCATGATGGCATTCCCCCTATCGAGAAACGCAAAACCACGTTCAGCGGGTGCTGGCCGTGTTCAACAGGCTGGAAGGAGAGACCTCATGAGGCCGTACCCCCCATTGCTGACCGTTCTGACGGTATTCCTTGCCCTGGCCGAACCAGCCATGGCGCAATCCATCGACCTGTCGCCGATCCAGGATCTCCTGCAAGGCATTGTCGATGCGCTCACCGGGCCGCTTGGGGTCGTCATCGCCACGCTCGCCGTGATCGGTGTCTTCCTCAGCTGGTTCTTCAACATCATCGACCTGCGCCAGGCCCTTTGGGTTCTGGTCGGCATCGCAGGTGTTGCTGCCGCGCCCACAATCGTGGCCGCGGTCTTCAGCTGAGGAGGTTGGCGTGGCGGAACGGTCCCCCCTTTTTTGGCCTCGTGCGCCCGCCGAGATTCTTCGGCCTGCCGATCATGTATGCCGTGGTCTGGCTCTTCGGCTCCGTCCTGCTCTTCGTCTGGATTCAGAGCTTCGCCGTCCTTGGCATCGCAGCCGTTCTCTACCCGATCCTCTGGAAGGCCGCAGACTGGGATCCGCGCTTCATCGATGTGGTGATGACCACGCTTCAGGAAACCCCGCCCACCCGAAACCGCAAAACCCATGGGGGAGACAGCTATGCCCCGTGATGACGTCAGCGAACGCGGCGAGCGTGATGAGCGCACGCTGATGCCAAAATGGTTTCAGAACGAACGGCACCTCGCACATATGCTGCCATTCGTAAGTCTCGTCGATGATCGCACTGTGCGAACGCGAGTGAACGAGCTCTTCCAGTGCATCCGGATCACCGGAGTCAACAGCTACACCAAGGATGACGAATACCTCGACAAGGTGCGCGCGCTGTTCGCCCGGATCGTCGCACAGCTCGGTGAAGAATTCAGCTACTACGTCCACAAGGTCTCCAAGGGCATCCAGGTCGACCTTGAGCCCATCGAAGGTGATACCTTCGCGGCCATGGTGGATGCGCAGTGGCGCGGGAAGATGGAAACGAGCGGGCTACGCGACAAGACGCTCACGCTGACCGTCATCCACCGCCCGCCAACCAAAAGCTTCCTCAGCTTCATGCGAAGCCCGTCCCCCGAACGCTTGAGGGACGACACAGCGAAGCGACTTCGGCGTTTGAATGAAGCGGTCGGGATCTTCACCTCTGGTCTCACTGAACTGAAGCCGTCCGTGCTCTCCGCCGAGACCGGGGACCTGATCGGCTTCCTCGGTGCCCTGAACACCGGCCAGGAACGCCCGCTTTACCATACCTCGCAGTTCGGCTTCCTGGCCTCCTCGGCCGCGAACACCCGCGTGACCTTCTTTGGCGATAATTTTGAGCTGAGCGAGGGCGTCGCTGGCCGCCGCTACGGCAAGAGCTACTCGATCAAGGATTACTCTGAGCAGACACGCTGCACCATGTTCGACACGCTCAACCTGCCCGTCGATATGATCGTCACACACTCCTTCACGCCCGTGAACACCAACATGACGATCTCGCGGATCAAGCGGCTGATGAAGCAGATGCAGGCGGCTGATGATGCCGCGATGTCGCTCCGGGAAAACCTCTCCTTTCTCGCTGATGATCTCGAAGCCAAACGGGCCAGCATGGGCGATCACCATATGGTGGTCACTGTCTTTGCCGAAACGCTCGACGCCCTGGAAACCCTCGGCGCCGAGATCGTGAACGCCGGCCGCCGCCTCCGAAGGCGTCACAATGGTGAGCGACCGCCTCGGAGCCAATACGCACTACTTCAGCCAGCACCCGGGCAATCAGCCCAAACGGCTCCGCCCTAGCACTATCACAAACCGCAATTTTGCGGATTTCGCGGCCTTCCACCGGACGCAACTTGGCAAGCAGGCAAACGAAGTGCCCTGGGGCAAGGTGATCTCGCTCTTCCCCACGCCGGAAAAGAGCGCCTACCGCTTCTCTTTTCACGAGGCCGGGTCACCGGAGAAAGAACCCACCAGCGGCCATACTCTGATCATGGGCCGCCCGGGTTCGGGCAAGTCGGTCTTGGCCGCCTTCCTGATGACACAAGCCAAGCGCGCCGGGGCGCGGGTCTTCGTCTTCGACTACCGGCAGGGCATGGAAATGGCCGTGCGCGCCAATGGTGGGCGCTACACGACGATCGAGGGCGGTATGCCGACAGGTCTCAATCCGCTCTGGACCGAAACTGACAGCCGTGGGATTGCCTGGCTCGCCGACTGGTTCGGCTCGCTGCTCCACCGCGAAGACAAGCCACTGACGCCGGCGCAAACCAACCGGATCATGGAGTGTGTGCGCCAGAACGCCCAAGCCACCGACCCGGGTCTACGCGACTGGCAAAACTTCGCCTCGCTCTTCATGTCCATGGATGATGATGGGGATCTGAACCAGCGGGTGCTCGAATGGGCCGAGAAAGGCCGGTTTGGCTGGATCTTCGGTCATAGCCTCGAGGACACCTTCTCGCTCGACGGCGACATGGTCGGCTTCGACCTCACGGGCATCCTCGACAGCGAAAGCGACAAGGAACGCATGGCAGTCCTGAGCTATCTCTTCCGCCGGATCGAACGGAAGATCGAAGACCGCCAGCCCACGATCATCATCATCGATGAGGCCTGGAAGGCGCTCGACAACACGTATTTTGCGGAGCGGCTGTCGCAATGGCTCGTGACGGCCCGGAAACAGAACACCGTGGCCGTGATGATGACCCAATACGCGAGCCAGCTCGAACGCACGCGGACGGGCAAGACCATTGTCGAGGCCGTGCCAACCCAAGTGCTGCTGCCGAACATCCGGGCCAATGCGTCGGACTATCAGATGCTCAATCTCTACCAGAAAGAGCTCGATACGCTGCTGAACACCGGCACACATTCCCGGCTCGCGCTCATACGCGATGATCAGGGCTCGGTGGTCGTCGATGCTGACCTGACCGCCCTCGGGCCCAACCTCACAATCCTTGGCGGCATGGAAGCAGGCGAAAAACTCGTCGGCGCCGATTACCGCGACCGACCTGATTTTTGGAGGCTCCAGCCATGAAGACAATCTCTCTCGCCCTGCTGCTCTGTGCCGCTGCAGCCTGCTCCAACTACCGCGAACCACAGGCAAACTGCTTTGCCTTCGTTTCCCAAGGCCCTGCCCCACTTGACTGCGATTTCGAGGTGCTTCGTGGTCCTGATCTCGAGGACGTTGCCAATGAATAACCGTCTCGTCGCGACGCTCCTACTGATCGGCATGTCGTCTGCCGCGCTGGCCCAGGGTGTGCCGGTCAATGATAGCGGGCTAACCGCGCGCGATCTGATCGAGACGGCGGACCGCGAAGCTGATCTGGCGGTGCAGCGCGAGACGCTGACTGTCCAGGAACAGATCACCGCAATCGAACGCGAGCAGCTTGTGGTGCTCGATGCAATTCTTGACGCACAGACCAGCTTCGAAAACGCATCGATCACCGGCGTGGTCACGGACCTCGAAAACGGAAGTGGAGATGCCGACCGCTCAGCCGCAGCTGTCTACGGGACGTCCGAGATCGACCCCAATCCCGCCGGTGATCAGATGTTCGGCGACGCCGCCGAAAACATCGAAGAGTTGATCATCCGCGTCGCCCAGGAAACCCACGGGCGGCCCGGTGTCTCTGCCGCCGGTCTCTCGGTCGTCCAGTGGCGCGCGCTTCTCCAGGCGTTGATCTGGCAGGAGAGCCGCTTCGTGATCCGTGCTGAAAGCCCCGTGGGCGCCTACGGGCTCACACAAATCATGCCTGGGACCGCCAGCGATCTCGGGATCAACCCGGAATACCGCACGAGCCCCTATCTGCAGGTCGACGGCGGTGCGCGGTATCTCTCAAACCAGCTCGCGCGCTTCGATGGTAACATCATCTTCGGGCTTGCGGCGTACAATGCGGGGCCGGGTCGCGTGATCGAATATGGCGGCGTCCCGCCTTTCCGGGAAACCCAGCACTACGTCACCGTCATCCCTCAGCAGTACAATGCATACCTTGCCCGCATCGGGGGGATAGAGGCGCTCGGCACCATCGACCCGGCCCTGCTTGCCAACTCGAACCTCTCACTCACCGGTGCAGGCGCAGCGTTCTACGGCAGCAACTCCCCCACCGCGGTCCGACAGGCCGCCCTTCGCGTGCGCGATATCGTGACCCGGATCGGCAGCACTACTGACGTGCAGGAGTCCATGGCGCTCAACACCTACGCACGGGCCGAACTGGTCCGGCTCATCGCTGCCATGACGCGTCTCCAGGCCGCCCGCACGCAGCCTCTTAGCGCCGAGCAGATGCGGCTCGCTGCCGCCCGCATTCAGGAACAAGACTTCATGACCTTCATCATAGAGGAGCTGGACTGATGCCCGCCCAACCGCGTCTCAAGACCCTACGCATACTCACTTTGACAGCTTTGCTGCCGCTCGGTGGCATCGTCACGCCACTTACTCTGATACCCTCAATCGGGATGGCACAAGGCGTCCCGGTCGTCGACACCCAGAACATCGCCCAAAACATCCAGCAATTGCGCCAGATGATCGAGGACGAGCTCTTGCAGAACGAGCAGCTCCTGCAGCTGCGCGAACAACTCACCACACTTACCGATCAACTGGCCGAGCTTCAGCGCACCTATGAGGCTTTGACCCGCCTCGCGGAACTCCCCGAAGTCATCGCCACTGAAATGGAAGCTGAACTCAATGGCATCCTCGATCAGGAATTTGGGGACATCCAGGCGACGATCCAGGCCATTCGCACAGGCGACTTCTCGGGGCTCAGCGGCTCTGGTGCTTCAGAGATCGAAACCCAGATGGACCGTGTCCTGGCCGAGCTTGGTTTCGACGACGACACACTCCGGGAGATGGCCACCAGCGGCAACGCAGGCGCAGAGCGCATCGCGACCCAAGCGACCACCGGCGCGCTTGTCTCGGCTGCCGCGCAGAACAGCTACGACGATGCGGGCCAGTCGCTCGAACGGGTGGAGCGGCTCGTCGGTCTCATCGACGACATGGACGAGCTCAAGGAAAGTGTCGATCTCAACACCCGCGTCACCGCCGAACTCGCCATCGCGCTTGTTGCCATGTGGCAGCTCGAGGCCGTGCAGACCGTGGGCCACGGCACCGGCGGCGTCATCGATGCCGCCACCATCGCCGAGGAACAGAACTTCATGGAATTCACCATTCCGGATCTGGGCGACTGACCATCGAGGCACGAGACTTTGAACAGCGAACGCGAAATTATTGAGGAGGAACTGGTCTACGGGGCGCTGCGTCGCGAACGGCTTTGGCAGCGATTGGGCCTGCTCGGGATCATGTTCGGGCTGGTCGGTTGCCTCGGCGCAGTGATGGTCGCCATTCTCGACGTCGATCCGCCGCCGGTTGTTGTGCCCTACGATCCCGAGACCGGGTTTGCCCTGCCTGAGGCCTCTGTCGGGGCCACGCAAGTGACCGGCAATCAGGCCGTGATTGAAGCAGAGATTTTCCGCTATGTGACCGACCGCGAGGTCTATAACCAGCTCGACAATGATCTGCGGATCCGCAGCGTTCTGCAACGTTCCGATGGCCGGGCAGAAACCTCTGTCCGGGCACAATGGAACAGCGCGAACCAGCAATATCCACCTACGGTCTACGGCGAGGATTCCACGCTCGATGTAGAAGTTCTGAGCATCAACCTGATCGGTGACAACCGCGCGACGGTCCGCTTACGCAAACGGCTTACCTCGATACAAGGCGTCCAAGCGGGCCTCTTCACCGCAACGCTCCTTTTTGAGTTCCGACCCGAGACCGCACGCACGATCGATCAGGTCTGGACCAACCCCTTTGGCTTCACAGTGATCGAGTACGCGATCCGGTCCGACAGATTGGAGAACTGATATGGCACGCGTTGGACTTGGCATCTTGATCTTAATCTTCACCGCCTCTATCGCACTTGCCGAGGCTACTCCGCGGCGCGGCCCCAATGACGCACGGGTCCGGATTGCCACCTATCAGGAAGGCCAGGTCTTTCGCCTGAACGTCTCGCTCACCCATGTGACCACCATCGAGTTCGGCGAAGGCGAAACCATCCGCTCGATCCTTGCGGGCGACACCGAAGGCTTCGAGCTCGACGGCGTGCCCGGCGGTCAGGCCTTCGCGATCAAGCCACTCGCCCGCGGCGTCCATACCAACGTCACCGTCTATACCAACCGGCGCAGCTACTATTTCAACGTCCAGGAAGTCTCGACGCCGACCTTCTACGTGGTGCAGTTCCACTATCCGAATGAAGAGCGCCGCCCCCAGAATGCAGTCGCCGCTCAAGCTCCGAACTACAACTATGGAGCCAGCGACCGCACTGAAATCACGCCCGCGCGCGTATGGGACGATGGCACGTTCACGTATTTCCAGTTTGCGCGCAATGCGCCTGTCCCGGCGATCTTCCGCTACGCGAACGGGCGCGAGCGCACCGTCAATACGCAAGCCACCGAACCCGGCGTGATCCGGGTCTCGGGCGTGAATGCCCAATGGGTGCTGCGCCTCGGCGATACCGTCGTCTGCATTCAAGCCAATTTGCTGACGGGAGGCACGTGATGAGCGACAGGCCGAACCAACCTGACATGTCCAAACGCCTCGCCCGGCTTGAGGCGAGCGCCTCGGGCAGCCCGGGGACCACAACCCGCCGCTCGCCTCTGACGGCCCTTCTTGTCGTCGCGCTCGTCGGTCTCGGCAGCACCGTCCTCTACCTGTTGAACCAGCCCGAAGAGGAAGTAGCCCTGCCCACGGCCACACCAGACGAGTTCCAGCCGGAGGGGGATGGGTTCGGCACGATCGAGCCCTTCGTGCCGCCTGCCCCGCCGGAACCGGAAATCGTGGAAGTCCCTGCCCCGGCACCGGAACCGAGTGCCGAACTGCTCGCCCAGATCGCGGCGCTCCAAGCGCAGATCGAAGAGCTTCGGAACGCCCCGGATCCGGTGGTCGAAGAAAACACGGCAGCAGAGGAGGCCATCAACGCGCTGACCGCCCAACTGGCAGAACTGCAGACCGCCTCGGAGGCCGAGGAAGAGCGCGCCTTCCAGGAGCGCCGCATCCTCTCCCCCGTCATCGCCTTCGGCGGCACGACTGGCGGCACAGATGGTACCGAACTCGCAGAACGTACCTTCGGCGAAGTCACCGACTTCGTCCTGAACGGGGCCTTCCCGAGCCCCGTCACCCAATCGGAGGTCATCGCGAACCCGTCGAACACCGTGATTCAGGGGACGGTGATCCAGGCCGCGCTCGAGACCGCGATTACTAGCGAGTTGGCCGGCCAGGTCCGCGCAATTACCTCCGAGAATGTCTACAGCTACGACGGCGCGCGGCTTCTCATCCCCGCGGGATCCCGGCTGATCGGGCGGTATCGCTCAGGCGCCGATATCGCGCAACGCCGTCTGACCATCGCCTGGGACAGGGTCATCCTGCCGAGCGACCAGACGATCCAGATCAGCGCTTTCGGGGCCGACGAGCTCGGTCGCTCGGGCACCACAGGCTTTGTTGACACGCGATTTGCCGAACGCTTCGGCTCGGCCGCGCTCATCTCGCTGATCTCCGCGGCACCCACCTTGGTGGCGAACGAGACGGAGGACGAACTCGCAGAAGAAGTCCTCGAAGACATCGGCGACGATCTGGCGGATGCCACCGACAGCGTGATCGGCGAATACCTCTCGATCGGCCCTGTCATCTATGTCGACCAAGGCGCGCGGATCATCGTCATGGTGGATCGCGATCTGGAGATTTTCTGACATGTCGCTCAGCTATCTCCAAGCCTCCATCGACAAACTGGAAGACGCCAAACGCGAGGATGTCATCGAGATCTGCATCAATCCGGACGGGTCCTGCTGGGGCGAGTTCCAGGGCGATCACTTCATGCATCGTCTCGGTCAGACCTTTACCGTGGATCAGATCAAGGACCTAGGCAACCAGATCGCCTCTGACGCCGCCACGCCCCTCTCCAAGGACCGGCCCATAGTATCCGTCTCGATCGCCTATCGCGACCGACCGATCCGTGCCCAGGTCATCACCCCCTGCCGTCAGCCGTGGCATGTCGATCAGCCTGCGATTCTTCTCGAGCCTGCCGCTTGAGTCCATCGAACTGGGGTTCCTCTACGGCAAAGAGCGGAAGTTGGAGGAGTTGCGTCAGGAGAAGAACCGCCAACTCCGCGAGGTGGTCGTCAGCGGTGATATCGATGCGGCGATTTCACATTGCGTCGAGAACAAGCTCAATATGATCGTCTCGGGCGGCACCTCCACTGGTAAGACCGTCGCTGCTCGAATAATCCTTTCTTACGTAAGCGACGAAGAACGGATCGTGACGATCGAAGAAGCCGCCGAGCTTCTGCCGAAACAGCCGAATGCCGTGACGTTGATCTCAAACCGAGATGCCATGAACCAGACGGCTGACGTGTTGCTCACCGCCAGCCTCCGTATGCGGCCTGACCGTATCATCCTGGGCGAAGTCCGCGGGAAAGAGGCCATGACCTTTCTGGAAGCCATCAACACGGGTCATGGCGGCTCGATGGCCACTCTCCACGCCGAAACCCCCCAATTGGCAGTCCAACGCCTGGCCATCGCAGCCCTCAAGACCGAGGTCCCGATCCCTTATCGCGACATGATAGACTACATCGAAAGCTCCATCGATGTGATCATTCAAGTCGGACGTGAAGACGGAAAACGGGGGATCACGGAGTTCTATTTGCCCGGCATTGAATTGGAAAAGGAGGCCTATACATGAAAAGTTACATGCCAAAGATTCTGACGTTCACCGGTGGCAAAAAATTCAGCCACCAGCAGATGGAAGACGAGATCGCTAATTACACGCTGGACGGCTGGAAAATTGTTTCAATGACGCAATTTCAGAGCCATCAGCCGATTTATACGGTTCTCTTGCAGTATGAATTTTCCGAAGAGGAAATGCAGCCAAAAGTGGAGAAGCGGGCATGAAGATCTGCAACCTACTCCTGTTGGCGGCGATTAGTTTTTCCTCGGCGACTGCCTTTGCTCAGGGCTTGGTACCCGCAATGGACAGCGAGTATGAGTTCTGTCAGAAGCGCCCGCCCGAACCTGAATGGGTGCAAAATCTGCACGTGCGAGAGAGCTACAAACGGCTTCTAATCCAGTCGATCTACCGTCTTGAAGGATACCAGCGTGTCGCTGCCTCTGGTGATTGCAGGTGCGAAACCTTGTTTCCGCCATGGTCCAGTGCTGTCCAGCACTACAACGACAACTTCCTTCATCTCGAACAGTTCGAGGCGATGCAAACCCGCCGTGATTTTCAAGATCAAGGCTCTGCCTTGCGTCGTTCCGTCCAGGAACTCTGTGAAGCAGAAGGCAACTGGTGATTTAGGAGAAGGTCATGAGCGTCGTTTCATACCTTGTTGATACCGCCCAAGGCTTCTTGGAAGACTCAGCCGAGACACAGTTTGGAGCGGTGGCCGCAACAGTTGGAACGATAACGACTGTGGCCGTCAGTCTCGTCGTCATCCTCGTTTGCATCAACATGGTGTTCCAATATCGGGCCATGGATGGACGGACGGCTTTTTGGCTTGGTGTCAAAATAATTCTGATAGGGATATTTGCGCAGAACTGGACCCAGTTTAATGCGCTCTCTTCAACTATTTTGGACGGCATCGACAGCATAGCCGGATCACTCATCGCTGCTGTTGGCGGAGGCACACCCGGCCCGTCTGTGAACCGCCCCTTGTTTGCCGGAGACCCAGAAGTAAGGATACTGGGTTATGGGAAAGACGAAGAACGGAACACGTTATCCAGAGGAACTGCGCGCCCGAGCGGTGCGGATGGTTTTGGATCACGAGGCAGAATATGCGAGCAGATCGGCAGCAATCTTGTCGATTTCTCAGAAGGTTGGATGCAGCAGGGACAGCCTGCGCATCTGGGTCAAACAACATGAGACAGACACGGGTAAGCGTGATGGTCTGACGACGGTTGAGAGGGAACGCATCAAGGAACTTGAACGCGAGAACCGGCAACTGCGTCAGGCCAATGAGATCCTCAAAAAGGCATCTGCTTATTTTGCACAGGCGGAGCTCGACCGCCCATTCCGCAAATGATTGCCTTCATCAAGGAGCACCGAAGCGTGCATGGGGTCGAGCCGATGTGCCGTGTTCTGCAGATTGCCCCGTCGACTTTCTACGAGCATCTGGCCGTTGAACGCGAACCTGACCGTGCATCGGATCGCGCCAAGCGGGATGCGTATCTGCGCAAAGAGATGAAAGACGTTTGGGAGAAGAACAGATCAGTCTACGGCGCACGTAAACTGTGGCATGCAATGAAGCGCGAGAGGATCGATATCGCCCGCTGCACGGTTGAACGCTTGATGCGCCAGCTTGGTATTCAAGGCGTTCGGCGGGGCAAGAAGGTCAAAACCACCTATGGTCAGCCTGCCGATCAATGCCCACTGGACAAGGTTAATCGCCAGTTCCGGGCTGCGATGCCAAACGAGCTTTGGGTGTCCGACTTCACGTTTGTGTCCACCTGGCGGGGCTTCGTCTACGTGGGCTTTGTCATTGATACCTTCGCCAACCGGATCGTCGGCTGGAAAGCATCGACAACACAGGACACGCAGTTTGTCTTGGATGCGCTCGAACAGGCGATCCATGCGCGCAGACCTGCTGAGAAACTGATCCATCATTCAGATCGCGGATCGCAATATGTATCGATCAAGTACACAGAGCGTTTGGTCGATGCAGGATTGGAACCATCCGTCGGCAGCGTCGGCGACAGCTATGACAATGCACTGGCTGAGACAATCATCGGCCTGTTCAAAACGGAAGTCATCAACAGGCTGGGGCCATGGAAGTCCAAAGATCAGGTCGAATGGGAAACCCTGCAATGGGTCGATTGGTTCAATAGGGAACGCTTGCTCGAACCTCTCGGCTACATCACACCAATCGAAGCGGAGGAGAAATACGAACAAGCCTTGAAATCAAACAAAATCGCAGCTTGAAATACGAACTCAACAGTCTCCGGCAAAACCGGGGCGGTTCACACAGCCACTATCCATCGTTCGGTCATGTCAAGCAGGACATTGGCCGCCACCGCGTCCCAGATTCAGGCCTGCCAAGTTTCAGCGGTTCGGGTCTTTTTGGAACCAGATTCAGTGCACCCGCTGGTCCACGTACCTCACAGTCAAAGCGGAGCCTGAAATGGAATTCCACTTACATGCCGCTCGATCACAGAGGCATAGCTGTCACTCTTGGGGATCAGCCGGAAGATAGGATCGTCGAGCTTGCAAAATCCTTTTTCGCACCAGCGTTGCACCGTGGGCCAAACCCTTGGGCAAAAAGATGACAAACAGGATCAGAGCCAGCCCCAGAACAAGGTTGCGCGCGTCTCCCATTTCCTTAGAGACTTCTACGACAACCATCATCAACCCGGTGCCCACAAGCGGCCCCCAAGTCGAACCAAGCCCACCAACAACAACCATGGCAAGCACAAACATCAGGCTTGAGAACTCAAACAGGCTTGGTCCGGCAAAGCGGAAGTGGGCGGCGTAGACCCCACCAGCTAAGCCAGTCAACAGAGCGGTGATGGCAAAGGCTGCGACCTGATACTTCTTGCGATCAATACCGCGACTGCTGGCGTAGCCCACGTTGTCACGGATGGCGCGGAAGGCCAGACCAAGACGGCCGTGAATGATCACAACAACCGTAAGGACAGTTATGGCGAAGGCGATGAGAACAACGTAATAGTTGCCTAGTATCCAGTGGCGTTTGAGTAGCGGGCGAAATCCAAAATCCTCAAAGCGGGAAAATCCAGTCGACCCACCGAACAGTTGCTGACAGTTGTTGGCCACCAACGAGAAACATTCGGTATCGGTAATGATAAGAACGTGGGTCATTTCCGCGATAGCATAGGTGAGCAGTGCCACATAAGCCCCAGTCAGCCGCAGGCAGGCCATGCCGATCGCCAATGCCAGTGCCGCTGAGGCTATCGCCGCAATCGGAATCATCACCCAAGTCGGCACAGAGGCAAAGGTGACACCCATCGCCACGCCATACGCACCACAGGCAAGAAACAGCATCTGCGCCAGAGAAAACACACCTGCATGCCCCATCAGAACGTTCCAATTCATCGCGACCATGCCCCAGATAAAGAACACAATAACCTCGCCAAGAAGGTATCGCTCGCTCAACACAAGCGGTAGAGCGGCGAAACCGCTTATGATCATCAGTCCGATGAGAAGATGTTTTTGCAAAATGCTCATAGCCGCACCACCCTTTCCTTGCCAAAAAGGCCCAACGGACGCCAGATCAGCACAATGATGACCAGCATGAGCATTGTCGGAAATCCGAACCGAACACCGAAATAGAAACCGATGGCGGCTTCGATAAGTGCAAGGACAATGGCACAAACACCTGCACCCCAGACATTTCCTAACCCCGCCACGACGCAAATCACGAAGGCCTTGAGAAGCGGATCGCCACCCATTTGCGGCGACAGCGTTGCCTGTGTCGAGATCATCAGCCCGGCCACTCCAGCAAGCGCGCCGGCCAGCGCCATGACCTGAAGATAGACCGTATTAGTACGCACCCCCATCAAGCGGGCGGCATCACGATTCATTGCGGTGGCCCGGATCGCTCGGCCAAACCGTGTTTTGAGCAGGAGCCAGGCCACGACACCAATGCATGTAGTCGCCACCGCGAAAATGATTATCGCTTGGTTAGTCATCACCACACCGCCGATCCAAACTTTGCCTGAAACAGTCACAGGCTGCGGATAGGGATAGCCGCCGTAGAACTTTAGAATGATATCTTCTAGCAGAATCGCCAGGCCGGCCGTCGCGACCAGAATATTCGTTTCAAATTCCACAGAGCTTAACATGAAACGTACGATGAGAAGATGAGTCAGCACCCCTATCACGGCGCCCGCAGTCATCGCCGTCAGGATACCAAGGATCAGCGGGACCCCGGTAAGCTGCGCAAGACTAAATACAGCATAGGCGCCTAGTGTCATAAACAAACCATGCGCCATATTGAACATTCCCAGGGTTCCGTAGATCAGCGACAACCCCACAGCGGCAAGCGCATACATTGCCCCCAGAGTAAGGCCAGTGATGAGGATCTGGATGACAATTTCCAAATCAGTGCCCTCCCAGGTAGGTTTTCAGAATATTGGAAGAGGCGCGCGCTTCCTGTGCGTTGCCGGACCAGACGATATGCCCTGCATCCATTAAGCTAAACCGGTCGGCAAAATTCAACAGACGGCTGGGATTTTCTTCGACCACCAGGAATGAGCGACCTTCTGCCCGTAAAGCCCCCAGAGCTTCGTAGATCTGTTCGATCAGGAGAGGGGCGAGACCAAGCGATGGCTCATCCAGCATCAACAGTTTGGCGTCAGCCATTAGACCACGCCCAATCCCCACCATGCGCCGTTCGCCGCCGGACAGCCCGTTGGCCATCTGGCCACGGCGGTCTTTGAGTTTTGGAAAAAGGGTGAAGACTTGGTCCAGCCGGCGATTGATCTCACCACCATCCCTAAGCAAATAGGATCCCATCAAAAGATTCTCTTCGACCGACATTTCAGCAAACAGCTGGTCGCCTTGTGGTACATGCACCAAACCTGCCCCGACGCGGTCATGAACAGATGCTTTTTCAAGACGTTGACCGTCAAACTCGAATTCTCCGCTTCGAAATGGCACAAAGCCAGACAATGTGCGCAAGAGCGTGGTCTTGCCGTGGCCGTTTGGCCCTATGAAAGCCAGTACTTCGCCGGCTGCCAGTTCGAGCGATACACCATGAAGCACTGGCCGATTCAGGTAACCCGATACGATATCTGTTGCCTTTAGAAGAGTGCTCAATCGGCACCTCCGATCCCGGCGGAACCCAAGTACACCTCAGTCACTGTCTTATCAGTGCTCAACCCTTGCGGGGATCCATCATAGATGATCTGTCCTTGATGCATGATCATGGCGCGGTCGGCAACGGCCATCAGAAAGTGCATCACGTGCTCGATGAAAACTAGTGTCAACCCCCGCGCCTTAAATCGCTGTACAAGCGCAATGAATTCCTCAATCTCGGGCGGCGTCAGCCCTCCTACTGGTTCATCCAAGAGAATGATGTCGGGCTCATTCACTAACGCAGTTGCCACCATTAGTTTCTTGCGGGCCAGAACAGAAACACCTGCCACCTTCTCTGAGGCAATACATTCGAGCCCGATGTCAGCCAGAATGCGCCGTGCCGCCTCATGGTCCGCCTTGTGGGCCAATACTATACCGCCCGCGCTGCGCCGTCCGAAGGCCTGCGCGGCCAGGACGTTTTCATACACACTCAGATCGTCAAAACCCGAGTTGAGCTGGAACGTGCGGGCAAGTCCCCGGTGGCAAAGTAAGTGTGGGGCAGTTCCGACAATATCAGACCCTTTGTATGTAATCGTACCGTCCGTCACCGGTGTAAGACCACTAATCAAGTCGAAGAAAGTTGTCTTGCCAGCCCCGTTAGGGCCGCCAATACCAACGCATTCCCCTACCTTAACGTTGAAATCAACACCATCCACAGCAGCCAGAGCACCGTAGCGTTTTACAACGCCACGACACTCCAGAACGGTATCTTGCCCGCTGTCCAACTGGGTCAGCTTTTCATCCAGGGTGGCGTCTGGAACGGCGACTTGTCATACGGTGCTGGCGCAATCAGCACACCTTCCTTCGCCGGGTCGTGAATCTGGCTGAACACATGCGGCATTCCGAGCGACGGATCGTTGGTCTCATTGGGATAGGACGCGGCCGATTGGGTTTCGGCATGGATCCGCAGCGTACCCATTGGACCACGATAGATCAGGGAATGCATCCGCTCGGCCACGGCCCGGTTTTGATCTTCATCGTAAGGAGCGCCCGGACCACCGGCCAAAGCTGCTGCAACAGCATATGCATGCAGCGCCTGATAGGTCTGACCGCCGCTGTTTGGCGACGAGTTGTCGCCAAACTTGGCTTTGTAGGCGCTCGAAAACGCGTTGCCGATGTCGTCTTGCAGAGCGCCGATCACAGTGGCGTAGATCGTCCCGACGGAATTTTCACCGGCAATGTCGCGGAAGGCGGCAAGCGATGCGCCATATTGCAGGTAAACAAGGCTGTCAGTCGGATCAGCCATGAACTGATTCATGAATTGTGCCTGGTCCTGCGGATAGAAATGCGTGATCGCAATGACCGCAGGAGGGTCTGCGCGCAATTTCGCCAGTGTTGGGCCCCAATCCGTCACCGGCACCTTCACTGTGTCAAACAGCGAGATCTCGTAGCCATACTCCGACGCGCCCTCATTGATGGCGTTGGCGATGTTGCCGGAATAAGTGCCTGGACCATTGATGATGGCCAGTTTGTTGTTCGGGCGCTTAAATTCACCCTTTTCCTCGATCTGACCAAGGTATTTGAGGAACCCATCACCATACATGGTTTCTGGTGGGTCTATTTGGAACGTGCCCCAGAACCGGTCGGGGTCGGATTTCACGAGCTCGTCGTGGACTGCCACTGTCATCGCGTGCAGATAGAGGATGCCGGCATCCGCTGCGATGTCATGAATCGCAGTCCCAGTTTCAAGGTTGTAGCCAGTGATGATTGCACTCACGTTGTTGCGATCGACCAAACGCTGTGCGGCTTGGATTACGACGTCGTCACCCTTGCTTTCAGTGTCTACGAAGACCAGCTCGACGGGACGCCCAAGAATACCACCCGCCTGATTGATTTCTTCCGCTGCCATTTCAAGACCGTTGCGAAATTCAATTCCGTCTGCCGCAACTATGCCGGTCAGAGGGGCCGGGCACCCGATGATGATCGGGTCACCTTCTTGCGCACTGGCCGTACTGTTGAGACCGGCGAGCATCGCAGCTGATCCGGTGACGGCACCCGCACCGCGCAGGAAATTGCGGCGCGACGTTTGGATTTTGGTCGGTGTTTCTTTTGTCATTGTATTGATCTCCTCTGTTGAGTTTTTAAGTTTTGAAGAATATGTCTTTGACACTTTGGATCAGGGCTTCCTGATCCTTACTAATGGTCTGACCTCCGTAAGACCCGATGAATTCGTTGAAAGGATCTTCGAATGTCTTATTGGTACCGGACAGCGCTTCGAGAACAGCCAAACCGCAATAGGGAACGTATTGTGGTGAATAGCCACCTTCATGGGTGACTATAATCCGCCCCTTGGCGTGTTTGTCCGCAACTTCCATGAGGCGCGTTGTCATCAAGGCATAGTCGCTGGATTTCAGCATCTGCATGCCCAAGGGATCCATCGCGCAAGAATCGAAACCGCTGGGAATGATGATCAACTCGGGTTTGAAATCTTCCAGCGCCGGGATCACCACTTCTTCAAAGGCGTGTATGTAACCGCCAGTGCCGGTGCCTGGAGGCAGAGGAATGTTCAGGTTGAATCCTTTGCCCGCACCTTCACCCAACGCCTCAATCGGGCCGGAATCCAGCGGGAACAGGTTGTTTTGATGGAGTGAAATCGTCAAAACCGACGGATCATCATAGAAGATCGTCTCGGTGCCATTACCGTGATGCACGTCCCAGTCAATCGTAGCCACGCGCTTAATGCCATGGACATTCATGGCGTATTTCACGCCAATGGCAGCGTTTGCGAACAGGCAAAACCCCATTGCAACGTCTGGTAATGCATGGTGCCCAGGAGGGCGGCACAGAACATAGGCATTGTCCCATTCGCCTGTTAGCACGTTGTCGACTGCGGCGACCACACCGCCCACGGCGAGCCTCGCGATATCAAGGCTGGCCGGGCCAACCGGTGTCAGCTGACCCGCATCTCCCCCGCCTGAAGCACAGACCGCCGCGATATGGTCGATATGGCTTTGCGGATGGATCGTTCTAATAATTTCATCTGATGCTTTCCTAGGTCGAAAGGCATGCAGCTTAGGCGCAAGATCTGTCGCCTCTACCAGATTGTGCAAACGCCGCTTGGTCTCGGGATTCTCAAAATGAAGACCCGGTTGTAGCTCGAGACTCGGCTCCATGAATCCGCACCAGTTTTGTGTGTCGTGCCAATAATACAGCTCAGAGGTCACCCATCCAGTCTTTCGAGAACACGTTGTTTCGGCGTGAAAATGCATAACAGCTCCTTTGTTGTTGTTTGTCTGTCTTGAGGCTGTGCGCTCAGTGCCCGACGGTCTTGGCAACAGCGGTGATGCTTTCGCGCAGGATGTCACCTGTTTTCTCAATCAGGTCCGGCTGCATGACCAGTGTTGGTGAAAGGATCAAGCTGTTGCCTAGGGGCCGCGCGATCAATCCGCGTTTTTGCGCCGCCTCGGCTACCTTACCCCCGATTTCGACATCGTCATCGAACGAAACTTTGGTGGCCTTATCCTTAACGAGTTCGATGCCCATCATGAAATGGCTGCCACGCACTTCGCCCACTATATCCAATTCACCGAGATCACGCAGCGTACTCTCAAATTGCTTACCGGTGGTTCGAACCTGTTCGGGCAGCTTTTCGCGTTCCATCACCTCAATATTGGCCAGAGCTACTGCCGATGCTGCCGGATGGCCCGAATAGGTAAAACCGTGCAAGAATTTCTCCCCCGGGGCAGAAATCACTTCGTAAATCTCATCCGAGATAATTGTCGCTGACAGTGGCTGATAACCAGATGTCAGGCCTTTGGCCGAGGTGATGATGTCTGGCTCAACACCAAACATCTCTTGCGACGCAAAGAAGTGCCCGAGGCGGCCAAAGGCCGTTACCACCTCGTCTGAGATATACTTGATGTCATTAGCGCGACAAATTTCGGCGGAGCGTACATGATAGCCTTTTGGAGCCACAATGACACCGCCCGCGCCCATGATCGGTTCGGCGATAAAGGCCGCAATGTTGTCCGCACCGAGATGTGCGATTGATTGCTCCAGATCCTCCATCAGCGCATCAAGAAACTCCGCCTCAGTCATGCCGCCCCCCTCGCGCCAATGATGCGGCGAACGGAGGTGATGTACTAGGTCGCTGGCGCTGCTCCAAGTTTGAGAAAAGGCCGGCGTCGTCATTGCCATCGCAAGGTAGGTCGAGCCATGATAGGCACCGTGGCGGCTGAGGACGCGTTTCTTGTCGGGCTTGCCTCGCCGCTCATTGTAGTGATGCAGGATGCGAATGGCTGAGTCGTTCGCGGCTGACCCAGAGTTGGCAAAATAGACATGATTCAGGCTTGCAGGGGCAAGGTCGGCTATCTTTTGGGCCAAATGGGCCGCCGATGGGTGCGTGAAATTGTAGAAAGTGGAGTAGTAATCCAGTTGACCAAGTTGTTGCGTCACTGCGTCAATCAATTCTTGACGCCCGTGACCCACATTAACGCACCACAACCCCGCGATGCCGTCAATCAATTCATTTCCGTCGCTGTCATAGACAAACGCGCCCTCTGCTCTGTTTATCACGGTGCGGGCTGTGTTCTGCTTCAAAGCATCAAGATCGCAAAAGGATTGAATCAGGTGATTGTCCGCCGACAGAATGTCGTCCGTCGTTGCATTAAGCTTCATTGGCTGGCCCTCCCTTGGTGTCTCTTTGCCCGGGAAGGCCGCCGAGTATCGCTGCCGAAAACCGGGCACACTCGTACCACCCCCAAGGTATTGAAAAGTGTACTCATGGGTGTATGAAGGGGTATAACCCCAAAGGGGTATGCATCTGTGCTTCGGGAACACCAGCATGAAACGTCTGGGCGATCTAATTGCGAACCTGCATGGCGATCACTTCGAACAGGCGTTGTTTAAATGGCTTGAGACATTTGTGCGCACAGATAACAACACGATCCTCGTCTACCCGGCCAACCGTCCCCCTAAGGCGCTCTATCGCAACTCGATGGCACCCGAGGTCCATGAAAAACTGGATTCTAACTACCTTGCCGGAGCATACCTTCTAGATCCGTTCTATACTTTGTACCTGGATGGTGCGTCGCCCGGTCTTTATGCGCTGTCGGATGTGGCTCCGGATCAATTCTTACGAACTCGGTACTATTCAACCTATTTCAAACAAACCACTTTGGTCGACGAGCTTGTCTTTGCCACCTACCCAAGGCCCGATTTCTCCATCCAGATCAGCATCGGTCGCGATGCCACCTCGTCCCGACGTTTTACCAAACGTGAGATTGACGCCGCGCGCCGGCTCTCCCCGGTGGTCTGCGCCTTGTGTGAAAAGCACTGGCGGGACTACCGCAGCGGTGAACCCGAAAGCGATGTGAGCCTGCAACATGACTTGCGCGGGCATCTGGTGGGGAAACGCGGCGTGTCACTCAGCCCGCGACAGGCGGAAGTAGCGCTGCTCATTCTCAAGGGGCACTCGTCCCTGTCAATCAGCCTCCGCCTCGGAATTAGCGTACAAACGGTCAAGGTGTTCCGCAAGCAGCTGTATCGCAAGTGTCAGATCTCTTCTCAGGCCGAGCTTTTCAAAATGATGATGCCGCTTCTGTCGGACATCGTGACTGCGCAACACCCCGGATGACGAATCCTTAGACCTGATCACTCCAACAGGCTAACCTCAACCAGCGCGGTGTGCGCACTGCAACCCTGTCCCAGCGACGAGGTCCCCACATCCATCGTCAGAACGTTGGGGTTGCCCTGAGGATCAGTGTTTTCACCCGGATCACCATACCAGGCACCTGTCGGCAGTGCGACCACCCCTTCCCGAATGTCATCCGAAAGCCGAGCTCGCGCCAGGCACGCCCCACGCGCATTGTGCACCCGCACCAAATCGCCCATGGCAATACCACGCGCGTGCGCATCCTCGGGGTGGATCACGATCCGCTCTGGCCGCGCGCCCTCAACATCCGCCAAGGCGGCCTCCATTTGACTGTGCAGCTTGTCACCCGGTTGCGGGGACACCAGATGCAGTGGGGCCTGCCGAGTCGCAGTTCCCAGCCATTCCGAGGGCGGTAACCAGACCGGATGCCCTGGGCAATCTTCGTAACCAAATCCGTCCACAGTTTCGGAAAACAGCTCAATTCGGCCTGACGGTGTGGTCAGCGGGTGGCCTTCGGGGTCTTCCCGGAAGCGCGACAGGACGGACGGCACATCCTCGTCCGGCGTAATCGGCAGGTGCATCCAATTGCGCGAACGCAAACCATCGAAATCAGGCAGGTCAATTCCGGCCTCGACCGCCGCAGACCTGAAGTCTCCATAAAGGTGGCGTAGCCATCCCTCAACATCGCGCCCTTCGGTAAAGACCTCTCGCGTACCCAGTCTATCGGACAAGTCCGCAAAGATGTCATAGTCATTGCGCGCCGCGCCCACCGGGTCGATCAGGCGCGGCATAAAGAACAGGTAGTTGTCCAGATTTGCCCGCCCGATATCCTCCCTTTCAAAAGGGGTAGTGGCCGGAAAGACGATATCGGCCCGCTTCGCAGTGGCGGTCCACCACGGCTCGTGCACGATGACTGTCTCGGGCCGCAACCAGGCCTCGTGTAAGCGATTGAGGTCTTGATGGTGATGAAAGGGATTTCCCCCGCCCAATATATCAAACGTATGTCAGGATACGGCTCTCGCTGACCGTTAAAATCAAAGAGTTGCCCAGGATTGAGCAACATGTCTGCGATCCGCGCCACGGGAATTACTCGAGCTACCGGGTTCTGCCCTTGGTCTAGCGCCAGACCGCTGAGTCGGTTGAGGGATTTGCCGATCCCACCGATCGACCCATATCCATAGCCCACACCGCCTCCAGGCAGACCGATCTGCCCCAACATGGCCGACAAGACGGCGGACATCCAATAAGGTTGTTCGCCATGTTCGGCCCGTTGCAGTGACCAGGCCACGGCGATCAATGTGCGCGTGCGCGCCATGCGCCTGGCCAGTGCAACGATCGTCTCCGGGTCGATCCCGCAAAGTGGCGCTGCCCAAATGGGGGTCTTGGCGATACCGTCCACCTCTCCCATCAGGTAAGGTCGGAACTGGTCGTATCCGGTTGTGTAGCGCGCGAGAAAATCGTGATCCACCAATCCTTCGTTTTCCAGCACCCAGGCCAGTGCCAGCATCAGGGCGGTGTCTGAGGCAGGGCGCAGCGGCAGCCACTCACACCCTTCGGGAGCATCGCTACGCTGCGGGCCTATATTGATGCAGCGCATCCCGTCCTTTTCGGCAAACCGCTTGAACCAGTCGGCTGTCTCGTGCTCCGTGATCCCACCCATGCTGACTTGCGAGTTTTTAAGATTAATCCCACCGAACATCACCAGCGTCTCGGTATGCCGGGCGATGGTGCGCCAACTATGCTGTGACCCATAAGTGTATTTGAGAAATTTAACACCAAACACATGCGGCATGATCGCTTGGGCACAACCTGTGGAATAACTTCCGAAGGAGGAAACATAGCCACCCATAGTATTCAGGAATCGATGCACCTGGCTGAGCGCGTGGTGAAACCGGCCCGCCGACGCCCACCCGTAGGAGCCTCCGAAGATAGCTTCGTTGCCGTGCTCCGTTCGCACCCGGTCCAACTCGGCTGCAGCAATATCCAAAGCCTCGTCCCATGGCAGTTCGACAAATTCGTCTCTGCCACGTAGCAGCTTGTCGCGCTGCGCGAGCCAAGCGCGGCGAACCGAAGGCTGTGTGACACGCGAGCGGTGATGCACTGCGGCGGGAACGATGTCAGGAATTTGCGGGGGAATTGGATCGTGAGCGAACGGCTGGGTGCCGACAATCCGATTGCCTTCTGTGATAACTTCGAAGGCACCCCAATGGCTGGACGTCACTCGTGTTTTCTTCGGAGACCGTTTTTTTGTTTTCATGTCTGGAACACCAGGTTGAAGATTATCTTTAGGCAAAGCCTAAATAAGAGTGAGGCCTTGTTCGGTTAATTGCTGGTGAAATGCTAAGTTTAAACCTCTGCCGCGCAGACCGAAGAATTCTTCAATTGAGCATTCGAGTCAAGCTCGTGTCAAAATCTTCAATTCTATCTAGATAGAGGCCAACACCTCCCATCTCGATAATGCGCCTCTGTGAAGTTGCTATTTTTTTGGATACGGATGGAGCGCTGAATGCGTAAAAAAAGTCCATTAGGGAATTGTCTTACGTCTGCGCATTTGGGACCATCTATCCACGAGGAGTAAGGTGGATTCCGGCAATGGAACAGCGTACCGGGTCTCCTGAAAGTTCGATTGTTGGTTTTTTTGAGGGCAACCTTCACTGCGCTTTCATTGATCTGCGATCTTTCGCTTTGCGCCCAGAGCAGCTAAGGCCGTTTCCGAGTGGGCTCATGAAGACTTATGTTCACTGCTGACTTGCATGGATCGACAATACTGTCGTCCTCAATGCCATACATCGTAATCGTTCCGACATACTCATGCATTGCAGTTCGACCAGCGTTCGCTATCCTGACTGAAACGAAGTAACCGTCGTCCTGTGCAAACAGGACCTGATGTTGAATTCTGATTACCACCTGCGGTTTGTCGAGTTAGCGGTAGAATTCTTTACCTACCAACAAGAAAGCAGACAACTGGACCGGTGAGCACACCCCAATCGATCATCATAAGCGGGGCCATTATCGTGACCGTTCCGGCCGGCGATTTCCTCGGCTACTATCGCCATTTACGCGACGCGAGCCTTAGTCTTTGCTTCAAGCGACAACCTTAGTAAGGGTTCTGAGTCCCGCCCGACCCCTGAAGTGGGGCTTTCGGTAGACGATCTGTCCATTGCGAGCCAGGAACAGGTGGCCCCGGACATAGTGAAGCGCTCGCGAGGTGCCTTGGCCTTCTGCTGGCGGGTCCCTCGGAACGCGATCCTCCCGGTTTCTCATGGAAATCAGGATCTCCTCGCTAAGGTGCATGGTCACGATGCTGATCGACCTCTTCCGGGGGCCCTGGGTTAAGTTTGTTCCGTTTTGCACACGACGCTTGGCGCCGGAGCCGGTTTTACGGGGGAGAACAACTGGTCTGGGGGTTTGCTCGGTACCCTTGAGCTCCAGCACTGCCGCCATCGCGATCCCGGCCTGGAAGATGCCAAGCAACTCGACCATGTGATCTTCGAGCGGGCGAAATCCGCCCGCATAGTCCGTGTTCAAGGTCGTTTCACTTGTCTGCGCCCAAAATCTCTCATCGACCTGGTAGCGAGCCCACTCGGCTTCGATCTCGGCCTTAGAGAGGTCTTTGGGAAGATTGCAGACGAATTCCTTATGTGTGACCTCCAACTCCCGGTTCATGTCAACTTTGATCTCTCCCATGGATGGCGAAAGCTGCACCATATTGGAGATAAAATTGACCTCTTCTCGCGAGAGGCCCTCATTCAACATTCGGCGCTTTTCTACTTCGAATTCCGAGCGATTGATGGTCTGGATCGTGCAGGTGCCATTTCCATGAATGTCCATCACGACACCCCGGCGTTTTATAATCCCGTATCTGCCTGTCCGCTCCTCCGGAGGCAGCGCATAGTTGAACTCGAACTGGGGCATCGTGATCTCAAGATCGGATTGTGAGCATTCGATAAAGAGGCGCCTCGGCTTCCTGGTTACATGACCGGCGATCCCCAGCAATCCGCGATGGTTGTCGGTCCGAATGTCGGAGGCTGGAACCAAAGCGCTCTGATCGAAGGTAAAGAGCTCGTAATCGTCCAGCACGCTTCGGAAGAGTTTTGCTGTCTCTACCCAACGCGACAGAAGTCCCACCTGTGCAAGGGCCATCCTAATGTTCGACTTGGCTCCGTGTTCCAGGAGGGACAGCATCTGCTGGGCGATAAACATTCTAGGCGTCCTTACTCGTAACTGTCGGCTGATGCACTCACAGGGTGAAACTTAAAGATACTCGATCCCAGAACGTGCCATGGCAGCTAGTTTCGGCATGCCACACTTTGTCAAATCCAGAAGAAATTCCGACGCCGTGAAGGGTGGATTGCCGTACCGTTGACGAACAGCTCTCAAGGCCCGGGCTCCATCTATCGGAAACAAGTCATAAGTATTTGCAAGCATGTCATCGGCACTCAAGGCTTCGACACTGTACTCTTCCAAAATGTCTTCCGGAAAATCTTTCTTATTCTCTGTTACGATGACTTGAGCTGAGCATTTGATCGCTGCCGCAAGTACGTGGCGATCATTTTTATCCGGCAGGTTAAGGCCGCTTACCAACGGTTCAAATCCGGTAACGAAACATTCCTCGAAGACTTCTCTGATTACACGCTCCTGGCGCCGCACACTGTCTTTCAACTCAGGCTTATTCTCAATCAGATTTCGGGTCCACTCATCCATGATCTGGTTAGTGAACCTTGCTCGAAACAAACCATGCTGAGCAAAGGTAAAGAGAACATCTCTGGTTCGGAAGGGATACAAGACATTTGCGTCGAGAACGACGACAAAGGGATTTGCTACATGGCTCACGCTTGGTCATACTCCTGGCCAAGGCGCGCGAGTTCCTGCATCGCCTCTTCTTGCAGACGTGCCTTTTCTTCTCTGTACTGCATCAATGCAGGTAGTGGTACGCGGCGATGTTTTCCTACCTCTTCGAACCGGATTTTGCCCTGCTTCAGCAGTTTTGTCAGATGTGGTCGGGATACATTAAGCATATCCGCCGCCTGCTGAGTTGTCAGCATAGCGCTCACCGGCACCAATGTAACCATATTCCCGGCGCTAACATGCCCAAGAAGCTCTATAATTAGGTCACCGACGGCTGGCGCGATCTTCACCGGGCCGCCATTCTCGCCGGAGATTTTCAAACCACCATCCAGCTCCATCGCCACGGCAATCGCTGTGGCGGCATGTGCTGCACTATCAATTTCAGCCTCCGTCGGGAGCCGATCTTTAAGCCCCTGAACCTCGTTCTGAGCGGCGTCTGTGTTCACTGCGGTCATAACTCTCTGGCCTCCTTTTTCTACCATATATGGCGGCTGGACTTATCCACGCAAGTGAAATATGTGTAACAAATGAAATAAGTGTAACGAAATCGAATCTCTCAATCCCATTTAGAAGGATAGTCGGAATTATCCTTTTTATTAAGTTGAGCCAACGAAAACCACGTTGATAAGGCATGGATTTCTGAGGAATCGATACATCAAAACGAGGACGGGCGGGCAAGCAGATGTCAAAACTCATACTGATTTTCTCTGATGGGACCGGCCAAGTGGGGGGTCTGAAACCAGATCAACGTCTATCCAATGTCTATAAGATGTATCGAGCGATGAGGCCGGGACCTTCCTCGCCCATCAAACCAAGTGATCAGGTTTGTTTCTACGACGCTGGTCTTGGGGCAGGAGAAGTTGGAGGCCTCACTTTCAAACGAATACGAAACACGCTTGAAGCGGCAGTTGGTACGGGCATCGATGAAAACGTGATCGACTGCTACGAAAAGATCATCTCATATTACGAGCCCGGTGACCGCATACTGGTATTCGGTTTTTCTCGCGGCGCCTACACTGCAAGAGCTGTGACAAACGTCATGAACCTCTGCGGTATACCAACAAAAATACCCGACGGCTCTCCAATTCCTCGCTATGGAGATCGTCTACGGAAAATCGCGAGCGATGCCGTCAACTATGTTTACAATCATGGAAACGGCTATCCCCGCGGGCAGGAGCCCTATTTCAGCAACCGTGAAGAGTTGGGCAGACGGTTTCGGCGCAAATACGGGAGTTTCGTTCCAGATGCAGACGAGGACGTTCAGGGAAACGTGCAACCGACATTCGTTGGCGTCTTCGATACGGTTGCAGCACTTGGCAATGTACTCGTGGGTTATCTAATCGTTGCGGGTTTGATTATGATGGCGGGCTTGATTGCAGTATCTCTTCTTCTGTCTTGGCATTGGTTATTTTGGCTGGCACCCGCTGTCCTATTGGGCATAACCTCCTATTGGTATGCAAAGTTGCGTTGGTCGCAGTTCAAGTATTTTTCACCCGATCCTGACAAGCCGCTCAAAATTTCCAACGCCCGTGACTGGTGGGCCATTTGGAAAAACGGGCATCGGGCCGTCTGGAATCGCAAGAACTACGACAAATGGTTGGATTCTGATGTCCGTTTCGCTCGACATGCTCTGGCGATCGACGAACATCGCAAAGACTTTCCCAGAGTAAAATGGGCAATGCGAGCGGAAGCCGAAAAGACCGTAGGGCGAAAGCCCGAGTGGCTAAAGCAGGTATGGTTTTCCGGTTGCCACAGTGACGTGGGCGGCAGCTACCTGGAACCGGAGTCGCGCCTGAGCGATATCGCCCTGGATTGGATGGTCACAGAATTGCAGGAATGTGTGCCGGAAATACAGATCAATGAAGACATGCTGGTCAGATCGCCGGATCCAACGGCCATGCAACATGAAGAAACCTACATGTTCAAGTTCGGGCCGATAAAGAAAAAGTGGCCTAGCAAGCCGCGTATAGTTGAGCCCATCTTTAAACTGCATCCATCCGTTCTCGAACGGCTCAAGGCGCAAGCTGTGTCACACGTTGGGGAAATGAAACCCTACAGGCCCGAGCAAATCAAAGACCATCCGCAGGCGAAGAAGTTTTACAAGTAAAGAGAATTCTCGTCATCAGTCACGTTGCGCAACTACCTTAATAAGACCCGAGTCAAGCCTTTGCTGTCATCGGCATCGCGGTGTGAACGAGCGTCTAAAGAACTGAAGCGTGGCGTTCGATAACATTTCCATTATCGTTACCGGTTCGGCGGGCGATTTCGCCGATCCCCGAGACTGTGATGCACTGGCAGGACACCTCAACAGGAGTCCAACATGTCCCATCTCGATCACACCGCTTTCGTCAACTCACGCCGCGATGAACGCGGCGTCGGCCATCACACATTGCGTGCCTACGCCCAGGATCTGCGCACCTTTGCGCGCTTCACTCAGATCCACAGGCTCTCGGATCCGCTATCGAAAGACGACATCCTCGCCTACCATCGTCATCTGCGCGATGAACTGAAAGCCAAGCCCGCAACCATCGAGCGGCGGCTCGTCACCCTCAAGTCGTACTTCGCCTGGCGCGCAGATCGGAACAGCGCCCTGCCCTCCCCATTTACCGGCGTCCGCGCTTCGGCCCGCATTCCACGGCGCCTGCCTCGACCGATAGAACGGGAAACCTTGAAAGCCGTCTTGGAGTCAGAAGCCGAGCCGACCAGTGCACGGCCAGCTCACTCAGCCATCGCCACTGATCAGGAGGCCACGATCTTGATCATCAAACTGCTGATTGTGACCGGTCTTCGGATCAGTGAACTCACCAACCTGAAGATCCGCGATGTCTCCACCGACGCCGCCCAAATGATCGTGCGCGGCAAAGGCAACAAGGAGCGGATTGTGTTTGTGCCGAATGCGGAGTTGCAGGAGGTCTTTCGGCAATACTGCACATTTCGGGCCACGCACAGTTCGCGGAAGTCGCCGCTCTTTCTGAACGCTGTTGGTCGTCGGCTTCGGTCGCAAACTTTTCGGAAACGGCTTCGGGTGCTGTCAGATCGCTTAGGGATCGCACCCCATCTGACGCCGCACCGGTTCAGACATTCTGCCGCGACCCTCTTGATCGAGGAAGGCACCGACATCCGCATGGTTCAGGCGCTGCTCGGACATGCCAACCTAAGGACAACGGAGATCTATGTGCGGGTTTCGAACACTGCCTTGCGATCAGCACTAGAGCGAGCAGATATACTCAACGTTCAGCGCAACTGAAGCTAGGCACGAGGCCTCAACTATGGAAGCAGCCAACAAGGAGGCGTCGCCTCATTCACATAGACGTTGCCGCACTACGGGCGCCATGCAGTAACGCCGTCGATGCTAACGTCTTCATCTAACAAGAAACCGGTGCTGTATCGAGCTCTGGTAGAGGCTACGTAGAATGCGTTTACTGCCTTGTCAGTAGAGCCAGCCGCAATTGCATTCGAGTTGCCTTGCAAGAATGCTTTCTGCGGTCCTGTGGGAATAATAAGTGTTCGGCAAAACGTCATACCTTTGGACTTGCCAAAGTTGAACGCTTCGCGCCCTGAGCAAATCTGCTGCTCAGTGGAATGGCTCTGCCGCAGAATAGTAGGACGATAGCGCTCGTAGTAAGCCTCGAAGTCGGCTCTCTTCACAGCGAACACGCCAAGATGCTCAGCAATCGCGGCTGGTAGGTTTCGCTCATCGACGCCTGAGATTGTGGAACGAAATCCAAGGCCATGGTGTATTCTGTCGGAAAACGTACAGATGGAGGCGACAGAACGACGACTCTTATTCAGGCTGGATTGCGAAAACCCGATGTCCTGAAAATATGATACTTTTTCAGCGTTGCTCTTGGGTTTCTTCTGAGCATTGGCGGTTTGGTAGATGGTCTGCCTGAAATCTCCGACACAAATGACGTCTAGTTCGGAGCATGCAGAGAACAACCGCAGCAGTTCGAAGTCCCAGCCGACGAGATCCTGAACCTCATCAATGAAGATGACGTCATAAATCTCTTCAAGGCGCTCGGTTGCGCATCCAACTTTGTAGGATTTGCGCCCAACCTTTCTTATGATTTTAGTCTCTTCTGCAATTCTACAAGCAAACTTCGACAGATATGCTGAGTGGGCTTTTTGGGTCTCTTTTGTGACGAAATGCTGTTGGTTGATGCTGCCGCCTGATGCGCGCTCAGCGCGGCCTCTAATAGTGTATCCATTTCGCTTGTGTGGATCAGTTTCATTGAAATTTAGGCCGCTCACTCTGTCTTCTAGAACGCACGATTGATATGGTCGTACCATGTCCTCCAACAAAAAGGTAAACCACCCTTTGACTTTGATTTCGGGAGGGACGGCCCCCAACTTGGAAGAAAGACGCTGGATGATCTGGCGTTGGTTGCAATCGGTATACGTCAAGATCAAAGAACGTTTCCGATCTCGATACCGAGCAATGGCATCATTAATGATCTTGGCAGACTTACCCGCGCCAGCACACGCAATGATCAACTCCTTAGTCAAAATGCAAAGCCTCAATGAGGTAGTTCGGTACCGTTAATTCATCGTCCGATTCAAAGATTCGCATCGCGGAGTCGACCTTCCTGCCACCTGTTCCCTCGCCCGAGAACCAATTGGTTAGGAAAGCCTGTCTCGCCGCCAAATCACCAGTGGCGTATTCATTGTATGTTTGCGTTGACAAAACCACCTTGGCATAGACATCCAACTTAGTCTGTGAACCTGAGTTTGCGTAAATGAATGCTGGTTCCAGGGAGTTTTCATGAGCAGGCTTGGGCGAGAACACCTTGATAAATCCATACTCGTCGTATGGAGCCTTCCAATCCACGATGTTCTTTTGCCAATCTCCATCGTTGTCCTTGACTACATGCACTGCATTTCCGAGATGCTGCGCAATGTTCAAGAAGTTTTTGAAGCCGATCCCACGAACGACAATGATATCGATGCCGTCTTCTTCGGGAAGCTTGCCGAATTTTTTGAGGTAAATTTTCTTGAGGACGAGTTCATCCGAGGGGCCCTCAACCAAGATCACACTTTTACTGAGCACGACCCGCAATGTATCGTATCCTGGTAGCCGCCTAAGTGTTTTCACGGTCTTGGGGTCAATCTCATGCAAACGTTTGTAGCCATCTGCCAAAAGGCAAATTTTCTCAAAGCTGAGCTTGTTTAGAACATAAGAACTGTGGGTCGTTAGAAAGATCTGCTGACCCTGGTGCCTGTCTTCTATGAACTTCACCAACTTTACCAAATTCATATGTGATAGGTGAATTTCTGGCTCTTCTATCATTACCACATTGGCGGCTGTTGACTTCTTCCACAGCGCCAACTTCATCTGAACTTGGTGTTGTTCGCCCTGTCCAATCTGCGAAAAAGGGATGCTATCTAGAGTAAGCTGAAGATTGTTTTCCCAACTGGTCTGAGGGGAACTCTCGATTGAGAATTCGAGATTCTTACCCGTTATGTCATCTTGCTTATCGAGTTCGCTATTGACCTTTACGACATCAGGCTCTGCGTCAAACTTCTTTTTTAATTGTCGGTAGTTTGTGTTCAGGAGCGTCTTGTCTTCCCTCTCAAGAGCGGTTTCGAGGATATCAGAAATGTATCGCCGTGCGCCCATTGTTGGGTGCAGCGCTGTTGGATCAACGAACAGGCAGGAAATTCTCTTGTTGTAAGGCGATAATTTATCCCAAGAAAAAGCATACCATTCAAAACGATAGAATTCGATTGGAAGCGAAAGGATGTCTTCGGGCTTCTTGGAGTATTCGAGGTAAGCAGAGGCCAGATCAGGATCAAAAAAAACACGGACAAAGATACCTGGGCAGTTTGATCCTAGGGTGTTGTTGTTCCCCTTGAGGTCGCTGTCGCCCTCAAGGTAGGCTTCAATCAGTAACTCCGGGAAGGAGCCTTGGTCTTTCGGCCCGGCAAGAAAGTCGGCGACAGCGTCTACACTGAATAGATCAGCGGACAGACTGGTTGAAAGCGGTTTACCGCGATGTCGCAAGTTTAGGCAAAGCTCAATCGCCTCCAAGATCGTGCTTTTGCCGCTTTCGTTATCGCCAACGAGAATGTTGATGTCGTCGTTAAATTCGAAATAGTCGTCCCGTATCTTTTTGAAATTCTTTATGTAGATCTTTTTAATGTGCATTCTTGCGCTGCGCCTTGCCTGGAGGTTACACCATCCGATGCGGGCAGGAAGCCCACGTACCGAGACTGATCTTGATGGTGGCTACGGTACGAAACAGATCGACAACCTGCAATTGCAGTCGCAAGAAAACACTGTTTGGGCAATGTGGTAACCGTTTTCGGTCGTCTTTAGCGTTGATCAGACACGACCTACTACCACCTGATAATGTGTCTTCCCATTGTCGAAACCGTGCTCATTACCAAATACAAATAGTCGGGACGAGCGGTGGCTACGCGCGTCAGCAGAACCATTCATTTCCGATTGCTCGATCCAATCGGTCTCCCGCTCAACAGCAGATCGTATCCATTTTTCGTAAAGCCATTGCGCGCGTTCCATATCTCGTTTGGACCAAGGACTAAGCTCAACTGTCTTTCCTTCCCCAAACTAGTTGTGCCAGCCTTTCCCACTCGAAACATCAGGGCGAGATGAAACATCCCCGCCACAGCCTCTTCAAATCCGTCACGGATCAAGTCATTGGCTTGCTGCGTACTGCCTCGTGGAACAATCATAGGTGCAGGAAAGAGAAAAGCGGCCGTGACGGTTCCCGCATCAGGGAACCTTTGGTCAGTGACATCGGCCCCCACGTTGTCTGAGGCCTGTTTGATAGCTCGTGACCAAGGCGCGTAGTGCCATTCTTGGCTAGGACGTTTGCATTCGAAAGCCAGGCAGCAACCCGAGAATTCTTCGTTTCGTGGGATCCCTAGAACATCACATCTCACATTGTGCCCACTGACCGTGCGCAATTGAACCTCTTGTGTACAGTCAAACCCGTTCTGCAACAAAGAGATCAGCTTGTCGCGAACAAGTCGCTCAATATCCATGCGTCCCCACCAACATCTTTGTATGTTCCGCTACCTGAAGTTTTCCTATCATGCAGCACGACATATCCTGTCCATCATCAGGCACAGGCTGTCACCACCGACGCTTGCGAAACCTAGTCTTAGATCTTCCAGGTATCTTGTTGGACTTACGCTTATTGGCACTCGTTTGCAGGGCTTGAAGGTTTCTTCCCGCATCCGAGCCGCCTTTAGATCGTGGCCAAATATGATCAACCTGCCAACCCATACGACTGCTCCGGTTGTAGGCTGGTTTGTAGATCACGTTACCCTGAGAATCCCGTCGATAGAGGTTTGGGTTCTTTCCTTTGACTGGGCGCGCTTTATTCCAGACATGCTGGGCTTTGGGATTCGTAGAATACGGCATTGGGAACTCCTGTGGTTATACTGCGGATCTCCGCGTATGGATGTGGGACCCAGAAGGCGTGACTTCGATGTCAAACCCTTCGGTGATCATGGATTTCACCTGCTCGGTATGGGAGATCAGCCCCACCGACCGCTTGTCGTTGGTCAGTTCGTAAAGCGTCTCAAGCGCCGTATTCAGGGTGTCTTCGTCCAGAGTGCCGAAGCCCTCATCAATGAAAATCGCATCGAGCTTGATCCCACCACTGTTCTGCTGAACGACATCGGAGAGACCGAGGGCAAGGGCAAGCGAGGCTTGGAATCCCTCGCCGCCGGATAGCGTCTTTGTGGGTCGCGACTTCTCCGTGTTGGCATCGAAGACGGCAATGTCCAGCCCGCGCTTTTGTCGCCCCCCTACGGTATCTTCAGGACGCAAAAGCTGATAGCGCCCGCCCGTCATGGGCCCGAGCCTTTGGTTGGCCGCGACGAGCACCTCATCGAACATCGAGGCGATCGCGAAATCCGGGAGCCGGACCTTGCGGTCATTGTTGCCGTTGACCAGGTCTGCGAGGCCGCCGACCGGACCGTACTCCGCCTCCAGTTCAGTGATACGAGCAGAATGCGCTTCGACCTTACGTTGTGTCTCGAGCTTTGCTTCCTGGTCCCGTTTCAGACGGGTTTGGGTCTGCTGGCTGGTTTCCAGCTTCGATTGGGCGGCATCTCTCGAGGCTATTAGCGTTTCGATGTCCGGGGGGTCTTGGTCGCCGATTTCCTTCGCCAGCCGCTCAAGGTGGGCCTTGTTGGCAGCCGCGCGCTCATTGAAAGAGTCGATCTGTTCTTGGAGCGAATCGCACTGCGCCACGTCAGCTCTTGCAACTTGAAAACCTGCTTCGTCCAACCCGACCACTGCAAGCCTCTGTGTGAACTCCGCCTGAGTCTTGGATAGGGCCTCGGCTGTTCGTTCGATCTCTACGACAGCACTCGCAGCCCCTTGCTCGGCGGCACTAAGGGCGACAGCGGCCGCCTTTTCTCCATTTACGGCTCTCTCGTGAGCGGCAACGAGTTCACTCCGTGCGGTTACGGCATCCGATAGTGCGGTCGCCAAGACATCTCCTTGCCGCCAGTTCTCAGGCACGTCTCGCAGTAGGGTGTCGTAGGACGTCTGTGCCCGTGTCTCCGCGTCTCTGGCCTCCGACAGGACTTGACGTGCCCGCTCGTAGTTGGAAACCGCCTCCTGCGTGGAGACTTCTGCAGTGGCGATCTTGTCTTCGAGATCGACAAATCGGGTATCTGCTTCCAGTGCGGTCTTCCTGTCCAGCGCTTCTGCCAGAACCAGATCGAGGCTCTTTCGATCCCGAACTGGAGGCTCGAATGCTTCAAGTTCGGTCTGATGTTCGGCCAGGGAGGACTTCGCAGCGGTAAGTCTAGTCTTCGCTTGGACCTCATCACGTTCGGCGGCGCGCAGATCCCGCGTCGCCTGCTCGAACTGGTCATGACGACCCCGGCGCTCCGGATCGCCGATCGCCGGATTGGGATGGTCCAACGAGCCACATGCCGGACAGGGCTCTCCCGGAAGAAGTGTTCGCGCCACGTGGAGCGCCTGTATCTCGGTCAAATCATGCTCCGCGCGTTCCAGGGCGGTCTTGCAGACTTCGAGATGGGCTCTCCACTTTTCGTGCTCGGCTTGCTGCCTCTCAACATCAGCTACCCGCGCATTACATTTGGACTTCGCGACTTCAAAACGACCCAAGGCCTCTACTTCACGTTCCACCGTTGTGAACGCATTGCCTGCTTCCTGAAGGGCTCGCACGTGCGTCGGCTGCTGTTTCTGCAGGCTGCGGAGCGTCGCAAGTGTTTGATCGGCGTCCGTCCGATTGCGTTCTGCGACAGCCTGCTTCTCAGCCGCTGCCTTCGTTGTAGATTTCGCCGCCTCAAGGTCCTCCAACAGGGTGCGGGATTGGCCGAGCGTTTGTTCGAAGCGTTGCAGTTCTAGCACTCTTGCATGGGCAGCGTCGCGACTATCCTTCTGCTGCTCCGTCCGATTGAGCGCTTCTTGGGCCACGCTCAGGGCCGATTGAGCAGAAGCCAAACTTTCCTTAGCCGTGGCGTGACGGGTCTGAGCGGCACCGGCCTCCTCGCCCGCGGTCCGCATCGCAGACTCGGCGACCAATACAGTTTGTGCCGCACGCGCCTTTTTTAGACGGGACCTGGTTTCTTCAACCGCCTCACTTGCAGCATCGAGCGTTGCTTTCTCTGTCTCAGCCGCTCCCCTCGCTTCGAACTTTTCTGCCAGACCCTCTCCAGCAGACAAAACCTTCTGACATTGCACCAGCGCATCGGTCTCTGCTTTCACGGCAGTCTCGAGTACGGAGACCTCTTCGCCCATCGAACGAAGCTCGTCGGCCAGTTGTTCTTCGCTCAGAGCACCCAGATGCGTGTCGCGCCGGACGCGTTCATCACTGATTTGACGGTAAATGTCGGCGGCATCGCGTTTGATGCGATCCGCAAAGCGTTCGTAGAGCTGGACGTCAAACAGGCGCTTCAGGATCGGGGAGCGCTCATCGCTTGGCGCCGTCAGGATTTTGCGGAAGTCACCCTGAGGCAACAGAACGATCTGACGGAACTGGGCAGCATTGTAGCCCAGAAGCGCCTCTATCTCAGGATCGACCTTGTTGACCTGTTTCTCAGCCAGGACCTCACCGAGATTGTCGCCTGCGATTTCGTCCAGTGACATGCCGGTCGCCCGGAAAAGGCACGCCTGGTGCGGTTCGGTCGTTGTGCCCTGCCCACGAAGCGCCGCGCGCTGCTGCTTGGGAACGCGTTGAACAACATACCGTTCGTTGCCGAGATCGAAAACGAGTTCGACCTTCGTGATGTCGGTTGCATGGGCGTGATGGCAAACCATATCCTCTGCGCTGCGCTCTGCCCCGGAGGACTGTCCAAACAAGGCGAAAGAGATACTGTCGAAGATCGTGGTTTTTCCGGCACCGGTTTCTCCGTAAATCCCAAAGATTCCGGCATCGAGCGCCGCCGTAAAATCGACTACTTCGGTCCCGGCGTAAGGGCCAAACGCAGTCATCGTAATCCGGATCGGCCTCATGTCGTATTCTCCAGCACGGGGCGGTCGAGAACACCCTTCACTACGCCTTCCTCACGTTCCGTTGCGCCTTCGCCGCGGACATATGTCAGGAATTCTCCGATGACGCCGACGGGATCGTCGAGCTTTGACTGCGCCCGGCCGGCGCTACTCACTACGAGGTCCCGCTTTTTCTCTCGCAAGGTCTGCAGTATGTTCGGATAGTGTGGCCGCAGCTGAGCGGCCGGTTCGATCAAAGCCCCGTCGTCCAGCAGAATCGCCCGGATGTAGTCTTCGCTCGGATTGGCCTTCGCCTCGGAAACGAGATCGTCCAGAAGCCCACGCACCTCGCGCACCTGTCTCAAAGGCTCGAAATCCACTATCTTCAGATCGATCACTTGCCCGTGCGCGTCGAGATTGAACACGGTCATCGATTTCGTCGTGCCCGCTTCATCGAACCCGAAGGCCAAGGGCGAGCCGCTGTATCGGATCGTGTTCCCACCCGCGGTTTGCGGACGGTGAAGGTGGCCGAGCGCGACGTAGTTCGCACCTTCAAAGATCGCTGCCGACACGGTCTCCACCGTACCGACCGACAGCCGCCTCTCGGTCTCCGTCGGTTGGCAGTTTGTTACGAAAGCATGGGCCACGACGATCCAGCGAGCATCATCTGGCACGCGCGTTCTCGCGGCTTCGATCTGCGCCCGGAGAACGTCCTCCGGCGACCGGATGCCTTCTGCCTCAAAGGCGCGACGGGCGGCGTAGATCTCTCCATAGGGAAGCGCCGAGATCGCCACCTTGCCATGAGCATCCTCCAAGATCAGCGGCGTCTCATCTCGCTCGATCGGGCCACGGACCAGAATACGTCGGCGGTCGAAAAGCTTTGACGCAGTTCCAAGCCGCTGGCCAGAGTCGTGGTTTCCGGCGATGACAACGATGGCCGCATCGGTCTCTTCGTGAACGCGCTCCAGGAAATCGCTGTAGAGTTTCATCGCAGATTCGGATGGGGAGGCTTTGTCGTAGACATCGCCAGCGATCAGCAGAACCTCGACGCCTTCATCAACGATGGTCTGGAACACCTGGTCGAGAATGTGCGCCTGATCCATGTGCAGCGATACGCCCCGCAGGGTTTTTCCAAGATGCCAATCAGCTGTGTGGAGCACTTTCATTTCTACACCAATAATTTTTATACGTATATTTTTAATATGGACAAATCCAAAGAGTCAAGATAGTTTCGAACCATGGCCTTTGACGATCTGAAGCACGCCCAAAAAGAGCGGCTAGAATACCTGGACCGCCTGCTCTTCTGGGACGGCGCGGCGACACGCGGATCGCTTATCGAGCGTTTCAGAATCTCGAACCCTCAGGCCGCGCTAGACTTCAAGACGTATTTACAGGCTGCTAAGCCTGCCGGTCTTGAGTACGACGCTTCGTCAAGACAATATCTCACGACGGAGCACTTCTCGCGTCTGACTGGGCGAGCGGCGACAGATGAGCTCGAAGAGCTGCTCAGCGGCAAGAAGCGTGCCTTCTACGACGTCTTACCAGACCTCCAACGCACCCAGAACGTGCGCGTTTTCAGGCCGCTCTATCGTGCCATGCTGGCCGGGGAGGCGATCAAGATCGTCTACCAATCTATGCGCGACCCGGAGCCGGAAACCCGTTGGATTGCGCCTTTGCGCTTCGCGTCGGACGGGGTGCGCCTCCATCTGCGCGCCTGGTGCTATACCCGCCAAGGTTTTCGCGACTTTATTCCATCTCGCATCGATCCGACCCAGTCTTTCGCGGAGCGACGCAATGCAGACGGAGTTCCGAGGGACGATGACTGGTACACTTGGGCTGTTTTAAAGCTGCGGCCGCATGGCGACCTGACACAAGACCAAAAGCGTGTCGTCCGGATCGAGTTTGGATTTGATGACGAATGCCTCGAGATCCGCGTTCGCAAGCCGCTCGAATTCTACACAAAGCGTCGTTGGGGTCTCGATCAGGAGAACCCCCGGCTGGAATGCTTTGGTTGCGAGTACGTGGCTATGTCCGAGGAGGAGATTGATGAGGATTGATATGACCCGCGTGGACCCGGACGCGAATATGGATAGGTTCTACTGCGTTCAGCTAACAGAGAGTCTGTTTGGAGAGATTGGCGTCGAAAGACAGTGGGGTCGGCGTCGAACTCACGGTCGCCGTCGGCTTGATTGGTACAGGGGTGATGCTGAAGCGAAAATCGCGCTGTCCAATCTCGTGAATGAGAAGCTGTCGAGGGGTTATCATTTGAAAGCTGGAGGAGCCGTCCGATGAAGATGAAGAACCTCAAGAGATTTCAAACCGGCGGCACCCGGTCGAAGATGCAACTGTCCATTCCACTGCCTCAAACACCTGAGGGCCGGGTTTATCGATTCTCTCCGAACGAGGACGCCCACCCCCGACATTTCGTCCTTGGCGAACAAGTGGCCGATTCCGCTGCCGAGGAGTCTAAGCGCGAAAGGATGATGCATGAACCGGGTTCGTCCAAAACAATATGCCCCTACAGTGGCGTTGTCGGCAACGATGACGAGTTCACGCATCCGAAGGACAAGGAAGCTGCAATCAAGATCGTCAAGCATGCTGCCATGCAAGATGCCCAAGACGCCGTCTCAGATATGCTCAAGGGGGTTGCGAGAAAGAGCCGAGGCGGCATCACTTACAAACCGGGCTCGCGTACCCGCCGCCCGAGGCCGCAATTTGGAAGACGCGATCTCATGCGTCTCTTAGTCTGCGATTGCTGCGGTCGCGACTACGGTGTCTACGCGATTGCCCTTTATTGTCCTGATTGTGGTGCCCCGAACGTCTCACTGCACTTCTCGCGAGAGGTCGAGTTGGTTGGGCGGCAAGTCTCGATCGCTGAAGGACTGGGAGAAGAGCAAGCTGAACTTGCCTACCGCCTTCTGGGAAACGCGCACGAAGACGTTCTGACAGCGTTCGAAGCTGCTCAGAAGGTGGTTTATTCGCACAAAGTCTCTCTGGACCCCAGCCGTGCGGCTCCCACCAAGGCCATCCGAAACGACTTTCAAAATGTGGAAAAAGCTCAGAAACGCTATGCAGAGTTCAACATCGACCCGTTCAACGGACTATCGGATGCGGAGCGGGAAGCGCTCGAACTCAACATCCAGAAAAGGCACGTCATCGGGCACAATCTCGGTGTGGTTGACGCCAAATTTGCCGAGAACGCGCGAAATACGCGGTTAGGCGAAACAGTAGAGTTGCTGGGGAGCGAAATCCGAGAATTTGCACGGCTTTGTCAAATCGTCGTGGCGGCATTAGACGATTGGATAGGGGATGTAGCCGCACTGCACAGGCGAGCCCAGAAGTCATGACCCACCGGCTCATCATTATTGGAAATGGCTTCGACCTTCATCATGGGATACCTTCACGGTATAGCGATTTTGGTCGATATTTAGAAGCTGAAGACCCGGATGTGCATCGTCTTATTGACGAATACCTCTTCTTTGACAAAGACTTCTGGAATGAGTTCGAAGACCGCCTAGCATCATTCGACTCTGATCAGGTCATTGATTATGCAACAAACTTCCTGGTCTCTTATGGCGCCGATGATTGGAGTGACGCGGACCATCACAATTTCGAGTATGAGATCGAGCAGATCGTCGAAGGTCTTGCAACAAAGATGCGAAAGCGCTTCGCTGAATGGATACGCGGCCTCCCGATACCCGCACCGCGCACTGTGCCATTGGTGCACTGCGTCGACCCCGGCGCGCGCTTTCTGAACTTCAACTATACGTCAACTCTGCAGATACTTTACGGAGTGCCCGACGCCAATATACTTGAACCGCCCCGGTTTTGCCGGAGACTGTTGAGTTCGTATTTCAAGCTGCGATTTTGTTTGATTTCAAGGCTTGTTCGTATTTCTCCTCCGCTTCGATTGGTGTGATGTAGCCGAGAGGTTCGAGCAAGCGTTCCCTATTGAACCAATCGACCCATTGCAGGGTTTCCCATTCGACCTGATCTTTGGACTTCCATGGCCCCAGCCTGTTGATGACTTCCGTTTTGAACAGGCCGATGATTGTCTCAGCCAGTGCATTGTCATAGCTGTCGCCGACGCTGCCGACGGATGGTTCCAATCCTGCATCGACCAAACGCTCTGTGTACTTGATCGATACATATTGCGATCCGCGATCTGAATGATGGATCAGTTTCTCAGCAGGTCTGCGCGCATGGATCGCCTGTTCGAGCGCATCCAAGACAAACTGCGTGTCCTGTGTTGTCGATGCTTTCCAGCCGACGATCCGGTTGGCGAAGGTATCAATGACAAAGCCCACGTAGACGAAGCCCCGCCAGGTGGACACAAACGTGAAGTCGGACACCCAAAGCTCGTTTGGCATCGCAGCCCGGAACTGGCGATTAACCTTGTCCAGTGGGCATTGATCGGCAGGCTGACCATAGGTGGTTTTGACCTTCTTGCCCCGCCGAACGCCTTGAATACCAAGCTGGCGCATCAAGCGTTCAACCGTGCAGCGGGCGATATCGATCCTCTCGCGCTTCATTGCATGCCACAGTTTACGTGCGCCGTAGACTGATCTGTTCTTCTCCCAAACGTCTTTCATCTCTTTGCGCAGATACGCATCCCGCTTGGCGCGATCCGATGCACGGTCAGGTTCGCGTTCAACGGCCAGATGCTCGTAGAAAGTCGACGGGGCAATCTGCAGAACACGGCACATCGGCTCGACCCCATGCACGCTTCGGTGCTCCTTGATGAAGGCAATCATTTGCGGAATGGGCGGTCGAGCTCCGCCTGTGCAAAATAAGCAGATGCCTTTTTGAGGATCTCATTGGCCTGACGCAGTTGCCGGTTCTCGCGTTCAAGTTCCTTGATGCGTTCCCTCTCAACCGTCGTCAGACCATCACGCTTACCCGTGTCTGTCTCATGTTGTTTGACCCAGATGCGCAGGCTGTCCCTGCTGCATCCAACCTTCTGAGAAATCGACAAGATTGCTGCCGATCTGCTCGCATATTCTGCCTCGTGATCCAAAACCATCCGCACCGCTCGGGCGCGCAGTTCCTCTGGATAACGTGTTCCGTTCTTCGTCTTTCCCATAACCCAGTATCCTTACTTCTGGGTCTCCGGCAAACAAGGGGCGG
>NZ_CP146606.1:900000-1180000 GCF_032842945.2 Roseovarius sp. W115 | reverse complement strand
CGGTTCGATCCCGCTAGGCTCCACCATTTCCAATTCGATCATCAAGCAGTCAATCGACTGTTTGATCATCCAATTGGATGATTTTGACATCGTTTAGAGAGATACAAGTTACTTTGAGAGCAATCTCAAAGTGACAATCAACACTGTTTGGGTCTTGTAAGTAAGCAAGAACCTCAGTGCGGTTCCACTTCGGTGGAAGGCATGTTGATGGGTGCTTCCACGCCCGCCTTCATGTATCCTGCGCTGAAACGAACAGAGTTGTCCAAGTCAAGTACAATATAACCAATCGCAATTCGCAAGAATTGCAAAGTCCCGGGTTTCCCGGGGCGGGAAATGTACGACTTTTGGTTCAGAATAAAGACGCCGGTGCTTGCCAGCTACGGGGTCGCGCAGGGCGCAAGTCTTGCTTTTTCTGGATCAAATCAAGCGCGAGAAGGGCGTTTGGTGGATGCCTTGGCAGTAAGAGGCGATGAAGGACGTGATACTCTGCGATAAGTCATGGTTAGCTGAGAATAGGCTTTGATCCATGAATTTCCGAATGGGGCAACCCACCTGACAGTTCATTATAATTTGCTTCGGCAGTTTATAATGGTCTGAAACAGGTGTTTATAACCTGAATACATAGGGTTATAAAAGCAAACCCGGAGAACTGAAACATCTAAGTACCCGGAGGAAAGGACATCAATTGATACTCCCCTAGTAGCGGCGAGCGAACGGGGACCAGCCAAGTCTTGAGAGTGGCTAGAACATGTTGGGAAGCATGGCCATAGCGGGTGACAGCCCCGTATAGGAAGCTCGATAGAATGTATTAAGTAGGGCGGGACACGTGAAATCCTGTCTGAAGATCGGAGGACCACCTTCGAAGGCTAAGTACTCCTTACTGACCGATAGCGAACCAGTACCGTGAGGGAAAGGTGAAAAGCACCCCGACGAGGGGAGTGAAACAGTACCTGAAACCGAACGCCTACAATCAGTCGGAGCTTGACTGGACTCTAATGACAATCTGCTTCATCAATGTGCGCAAAGCACACACGAGGGAGCAAATAACGTGTCAGACCTGGCTTTTATTACAGATGGAACGGCGGCGGTGGTTTTCCTCATTGCAGGATTGATCGACGCTGGTGTGAATCATTGCCCTAATCAGGGCTGTTTTGCCAAAAACGATGTGCAAGCATATAACAGCTTCTCGGTCGGCACGACGCATTTTCAAGAAAGCGAAGTTGGCGAGGAATTCTACTTCCGCCGTGAAACAGGCCGCGCAGATGGTCCGTTTCAGCGGGTGTGGGGCGTCTCGGCTTCCACGGATGGAGAGCTGTGGGCGGGCATAGGCCATGCTTATACTGTTCCTCTTCCTTGGAAAAACTTTCACTTTCAAATGAATGCAATGACCGGTCTCTATGCAGAAGGGAGCGGGGTGGATCTCGGAGGTCCGATCGAATTTAGATCGGGGTTTTCCGTTGGATACGTCAACAACACAGGGGTTCGCATGAGCCTGAGTATTGATCACAGATCAAATCTCGGGATTTACAGCGAAAATCCTGGGCTTGAGACGGTTCAATTCAGGGTCTCAATTCCAACCAACTAACCATCTAATGGTTGTCATTAGTGTCCAGTCTTGTGACGGCGTACCTTTTGTATAATGGGTCATCGACTTGGTCTATCTAGCAAGCTTAAGCCGTTAGGTGTAGGCGCAGCGAAAGCGAGTCTTAATAGGGCGAATGAGTTAGATGGATCAGACCCGAAACCGAGTGATCTAGGCATGGCCAGGTTGAAGGTAAGGTAACACTTACTGGAGGACCGAACCCACATCTGTTGAAAAAGATCGGGATGAGCTGTGCCTAGGGGTGAAAGGCCAATCAAACTCGGAGATAGCTGGTTCTCTGCGAAATCTATTTAGGTAGAGCGTCATCCGAATACCCTCGGGGGTAGAGCACTGGATGGGTAATGGGGCCCCACAGGCTTACTGATCCTAACCAAACTCCGAATACCGAGGAGTACTAGATGGCAGACACACTGCGGATGCTAACGTCCGTAGTGGAGAGGGAAACAACCCTGACCTCCGGCTAAGGCCCCCAATTCGTGGCTAAGTGGGAAAGCAGGTGAGACGTCCAAAACAACCAGGAGGTTGGCTTAGAAGCAGCCATCCTTTAAAGATAGCGTAACAGCTCACTGGTCTAAATAAGATGTCTTGCGGCGAAGATGTAACGGGGCTCAAGCCACGAGCCGAAGCCGAGGAGTGCGTATGCACTGGTAGCAGAGCGTAGTGTGACATAGTTCCACTCCTCTTTAGCACCTTTCGAGGTGTTTTGGAGGAACGGAGCTTTCGATGAAGCGGGCGCGTGAGCGATCCCGTGGAGAGATCACTAGTGAGAATGATGACATGAGTAGCGACAAAGAGTGTGAGAGACACTCTCGCCGAAAGTCCAAGGGTTCCTGCTTAAAGTTAATCTGAGCAGGGTAAGCCGACCCCTAAGGCGAGGCCGAAAGGCGTAGTCGATGGGAATCAGGTTAATATTCCTGAGCCAGATGGAAGTGACGGATCATGAAGGTTGTTCACCCTTATCGGATTGGGTGGGCCGCTAATTGGTTCCTGGAAATAGCTCCATCATCAGATCGTACCCTAAACCAACACAGGTGGACTGGTAGAGCATACCAAGGCGCTTGAGAGAACGATGTTGAAGGAACTCGGCAAAATACCTCCGTAAGTTCGCGAGAAGGAGGCCCAGTTCCTAGGCAACTAGGGGCTGGGGGCACAAACCAGGGGGTGGCGACTGTTTACTAAAAACACAGGGCTCTGCGAAGTCGCAAGACGACGTATAGGGTCTGACGCCTGCCCGGTGCCTGAAGGTTAAAAGGAGGGGTGAGAGCTCTGAATTGAAGCCCAGGTAAACGGCGGCCGTAACTATAACGGTCCTAAGGTAGCGAAATTCCTTGTCGGGTAAGTTCCGACCTGCACGAATGGCGTAACGACTTCCCCGCTGTCTCCAACATCGACTCAGCGAAATTGAATTGCCTGTCAAGATGCAGGCTTCCCGCGGTTAGACGGAAAGACCCCGTGCACCTTTACTACAGCTTCGCACTGGCATCAGGCACAATATGTGCAGGATAGGTGGTGGGCTTTGAAGCAGGAACGCTAGTTTCTGTGGAGCCACCCTTGAGATACCACCCTTATTCTGCTTGATGTCTAACCGCGGCCCGTTATCCGGGTCCGGGACCCTGCGTGGTGGGTAGTTTGACTGGGGCGGTCGCCTCCTAAAGCGTAACGGAGGCGCGCGAAGGTTGGCTCAGAGCGGTCGGAAATCGCTCGTTGAGTGCAATGGCAGAAGCCAGCCTGACTGCGAGACTGACAAGTCGAGCAGAGTCGAAAGACGGCCATAGTGATCCGGTGGTCCCAAGTGGGAGGGCCATCGCTCAACGGATAAAAGGTACGCCGGGGATAACAGGCTGATACTGCCCAAGAGTCCATATCGACGGCAGTGTTTGGCACCTCGATGTCGGCTCATCTCATCCTGGGGCTGGAGCAGGTCCCAAGGGTACGGCTGTTCGCCGTTTAAAGAGGTACGTGAGCTGGGTTTAGAACGTCGTGAGACAGTTCGGTCCCTATCTGCCGTGGGTGTAGGATACTTGAGAGGAGTTGCCCCTAGTACGAGAGGACCGGGGTGAACGATCCACTGGTGGACCTGTTGTCGTGCCAACGGCAGTGCAGGGTAGCTATGATCGGACAGGATAACCGCTGAAGGCATCTAAGCGGGAAGCCCCCTCAAAACAAGGTATCCCTGAGGACCGTGGTAGACCACCACGTCGATAGGCCGGAGATGTAAGCGCAGTAATGCGTTCAGTTGACCGGTACTAATTGTCCGATAGGCTTGATTTGATCCAGTAGAAGCAAGATTTCTACACGGATACAAAAGCCGTACACACTTACTGTACAGACTTGGAATTCAAGGGTTTTTCTTGGTTTGGTGGTCATAGCAAGAGCAAAACACCCGGTCCCATCCCGAACCCGGCCGTTAAGTGCCTTAGCGCCGATGGTACTGCGTCTTAAGACGTGGGAGAGTAGGTCACCGCCAAACCTAGTAAAACCCTTGATGTATCTCTCTTTCGATGACGCCTCAGTATGATCCACAAGACTTCTGGGGCACATTCGTGGCCATAGAAAGCATTGCGCTTTGGTCACAAACTGGTCTCAAGTAGCCCTCTCGGCGCTAGGCCACCATATCGGTCTCAAGTAGCCCTCCGGGCGGTAGACCACCATAAGTGTCGCGGGGTGGAGCAGCCCGGTAGCTCGTCAGGCTCATAACCTGAAGGTCGTAGGTTCAAATCCTACCCCCGCAACCAAAATCCAAATGAAACCAGGCGGTTAGGCGAAAGCTTGACCGCCTGTTTTGTTCAAAATAGCCTTACACATAGCTTACACATTTTCACACATGTGAAGCCGGGGGCTGGATTCCATGGCGAAACACACGATTCTAGGCGGAAAAGTCCACGTTTACCGGCGCGAGAACAGCCGGTTCTGGCAATGCTCGACCTTCATGCAGGGCAAGAACCACCGGACATCGACCAAAGAGGAGAGTTTGGCGAGCGCGAAGGAGTTCGCCGAGGACTGGTACCTCACTCTGCGCGGCAAGCAACGCAGCGGTGAACTGATCACCGAGAAGACATTCAAACACGCGGCGGACGCGTTCCAAGCCGAGTACGAAGTCATCACTGAAGGTGAGCGAAGCCCTAAGTGGGTAGAGGGCCACAAAGCCCGGATCAGACTTCACCTGCTTCCCCACTTCGGCTCCATGGGGCTTTCAACGATCACGGCTGGTGCCGTTCAGGACTACCGGGTAGCGCGCATACAGAACCCGTCGAACGGTCGGCCACCGGCCTATTCGACGCTTCACGACGAAATCGTCACATTACGGTTGGTGCTCAAGACGGCCATCCGCAAAGGCTGGCTAGATCATCTGCCTGATCTTTCTGCTCCCTATCGAGCATCTGGAAAGGTCGTGCATCGGGCGTGGTTCTCGCCCGAAGAGTACAGAACGCTTTATGAGGCGACCCGAGCAAATGCGAAGAACGCCAAAAACAAGAGACACCGGCACCTTGCCGAGCAGCTCCACGACAAAGTGCTGTTCATGGCAAACACCGGTATTCGGCCCGACGAAGCCAACTGGCTTGAATACCGGGATGTCGAGATCGTCGAAGATGACGCCACCGGCGAGACGATCCTCGAAATTGAAGTGCGCGGTAAGCGCGGTGTGGGCTACTGCAAAAGCACCACTGAACCGCCCCGGTTTTGCCGGAGACTGTTGAGTTCGTATTTCAAGCTGCGATTTTGTTTGATTTCAAGGCTTGTTCGTATTTCTCCTCCGCTTCGATTGGTGTGATGTAGCCGAGAGGTTCGAGCAAGCGTTCCCTATTGAACCAATCGACCCATTGCAGGGTTTCCCATTCGACCTGATCTTTGGACTTCCATGGCCCCAGCCTGTTGATGACTTCCGTTTTGAACAGGCCGATGATTGTCTCAGCCAGTGCATTGTCATAGCTGTCGCCGACGCTGCCGACGGATGGTTCCAATCCTGCATCGACCAAACGCTCTGTGTACTTGATCGATACATATTGCGATCCGCGATCTGAATGATGGATCAGTTTCTCAGCAGGTCTGCGCGCATGGATCGCCTGTTCGAGCGCATCCAAGACAAACTGCGTGTCCTGTGTTGTCGATGCTTTCCAGCCGACGATCCGGTTGGCGAAGGTATCAATGACAAAGCCCACGTAGACGAAGCCCCGCCAGGTGGACACAAACGTGAAGTCGGACACCCAAAGCTCGTTTGGCATCGCAGCCCGGAACTGGCGATTAACCTTGTCCAGTGGGCATTGATCGGCAGGCTGACCATAGGTGGTTTTGACCTTCTTGCCCCGCCGAACGCCTTGAATACCAAGCTGGCGCATCAAGCGTTCAACCGTGCAGCGGGCGATATCGATCCTCTCGCGCTTCATTGCATGCCACAGTTTACGTGCGCCGTAGACTGATCTGTTCTTCTCCCAAACGTCTTTCATCTCTTTGCGCAGATACGCATCCCGCTTGGCGCGATCCGATGCACGGTCAGGTTCGCGTTCAACGGCCAGATGCTCGTAGAAAGTCGACGGGGCAATCTGCAGAACACGGCACATCGGCTCGACCCCATGCACGCTTCGGTGCTCCTTGATGAAGGCAATCATTTGCGGAATGGGCGGTCGAGCTCCGCCTGTGCAAAATAAGCAGATGCCTTTTTGAGGATCTCATTGGCCTGACGCAGTTGCCGGTTCTCGCGTTCAAGTTCCTTGATGCGTTCCCTCTCAACCGTCGTCAGACCATCACGCTTACCCGTGTCTGTCTCATGTTGTTTGACCCAGATGCGCAGGCTGTCCCTGCTGCATCCAACCTTCTGAGAAATCGACAAGATTGCTGCCGATCTGCTCGCATATTCTGCCTCGTGATCCAAAACCATCCGCACCGCTCGGGCGCGCAGTTCCTCTGGATAACGTGTTCCGTTCTTCGTCTTTCCCATAACCCAGTATCCTTACTTCTGGGTCTCCGGCAAACAAGGGGCGGTTCAAAGCGGGGCTGACTTTGATGTCTGAATGAGGGGTGCCGTAGAGCCGCGCTGACCTCAGTCTAACTCGGAATGAAAATCCTGTACGGAGTTATTCACTTTGATCGAACTTTCTACCTGAACCCATTCCGGAAACTGCGCAACATGTCCGCAGGTTGAGCGTGAACAGTCAGGCAATTGCCGCTTTAGCGACTTCTTGTTCCATGAATTCCGAAGCCATCAGATAGAGAAATTGACTCGGCTGGTTTGAAAAAAACTCGAAAACAAATGGGCCAATTGGACTTCGCAAAATCTGGTCAAATTTCTCCGGTTTATAACGCGTGATAGAGCCTAAGTAATAGGTTGCCAAGTAAATGGTCAGGAGTTGGTTAAGTAGTGTCTGAGCAGAGCTGGGCCGATAAACATAATACTTCCGGTATGGCGGGTAGGACGTCACGGCTCGCCAAAGGCGCGGCCTCGCACTATTGCTAATACTAGAAAGCACTTGAGAGGGCCGGTGACCATAGTGTGTTGTGGAAGTTGTCTCGGCTTCAATGATGCGCCGATCGTCAATCGCATTCGAGCAATTAACGTTACGCCAAGACCCAGGAGTGCCAAGGTTCTTCGAAAGGTCGTTTAAGCCATATCCCAGGCGGGTGAAATCATCGGCAAATGCTCGCACTCGGAGCCATGCTTCTTGAACTGCCGTGTCCTGCATGTATTCGATTTTATCAAGACTGATAAAACGTTCCTTAAGACCTTCTGCTTGGCAGTAGACGCGGTGGCCAATCAAAACCTGTGCTAGGAAATCTTGTGAGCGAACCTGGATACTGGTTTTCGGCGCAATCGGTTGCGGCAACACTACTCCTATTGCATCCGCGAACATGAAGAATGCGCTTGCACCAGGGTTTCTTGTGACGTCAATCGACACGCTTCCATGGATTGCACCCGACGTAGTCGGAAGTTTTTCCGAAAGCCCATGGTGGGCTATTCCCAAAGCCGTGCCTCTCCGTTTCACTGTTAAGCACTTTGCGAGATTCAGAAATGAGTAGTAGAGCAACAGCGGTTTTGCGGCACTTACATCCGAATTCTGTGCCGCAGTAAAAAAGTCACGGCTTTGTGTGAGAAAAGCGATTGCCTGACGACGTGCGCTATCATCGGACAGCTTCTCCAGATTGTGCTGTATGATATTCCAAGGTTCAGTTGCAAACAGAGTCGAATGGACACCTTCTCGCTTTACTCCTTGAAACGTTGGAAAGAACGAAAACGTCGCTGGTCTTTTTCTAATCTGAACAACTTCACCTGATCTTGCGTCTACCCATTTCATGTATGAATCCCATCACTATTCAGGCAACTGTTTGAACTAAGGCGTCGACAGGAATCGAGTTCCACCTGCAAACTAACGCATTTGCTGGTAGTTTGGCAGTCGCGTTTCCAACTTCGTCAAGTTTACGGTTGACCATTCTCAGGTAGGATTAAGACAGAACGGTCTTCGCCGTTCTTTTCTGTTATCTAACCCATATGGTGAACGACATGGCTCCACGCGTGGACTTTAAGCACGTGCGCGAGCATGGCTCATTTGAGGCCGTGCTTGCTGCATACAACATCGAACTGAGGAAAGACGGATCGAAACCCGGTCAGTTCAAGTGCCTCTGCCCTTTTCACGACGACAACAAACCGTCGCTCAAGGTCAACATCGAGCGCAACATCTACAACTGCTTCGCCTGCGACGCAGGCGGCAATATCCTCGAGCTTGTTCGGGATATGGACGGCCTGGCCGAAGACTCCATCCGCCCGGCCGCCCTAAAAGTAGCGGAGCTGTCAGGTATTGCCCCAACAGCCAATGGTGTAACTCCCGCTCTTAGGGCTGCAGGTAGATCAGTCGCGAATGCCAAGCCAGTCGTGTCTTCATCGCCGCCGCCTTTGGCGGAAACACCGCCGAATGAAGACATGGACGGCGTGCCCCAAAACCGCGAGCTGACGTTTACCCTGCAAACCACACTTGATGACGAACTGGTGACTTGGCTCGACAGCCGAGGCATCATCGACGACCTGCGGTCGGAGTTTGCCCTTGGCCGAGCCAGCAAGCGGAGCAAAACGATCGCTGGTCGTTTGGCCATCCCGATTCACAACGCGGACGGCAAACTGGTGGCGTACTGCGGCCGATACGTCGGTGACGACGCGCCGGACGACGAACCGAAGTACAAACAGCCACCAGGCTTTCGCAAAGACCTGGAGATTTTCAACCTCCACCGGGCGGTGGCGAAACTCGACATGTTTCGCACCGTCCTGGTGTTCGAAAGCTACTTTTCGGTCATGCGGCACCACCTGCACGCCGCCTGCATCTCGTTCATGGGCCGCAGCGTCTCACCGCAGCAACTCGAACTTCTGCGAGACGCTGCGGCCAACGGCCAGATCAAACGAGCGATCGTCGTCAGTGACGGCGATCAGCCCGGTTGGGATGGTGCTCGCACCATCGCGGGTGAGCTTGCTCCCCTGCTTTGGACAAAGGTCCTTGATCTCGCCGAAGGCGAGAAACCGCATCACTTCGAGTGGGATGATCTGTCAGAGCGATTGCGGCAGAACTGGTAAGGCAGCGAAGCTGCCAACAAAGTTTGGGCAGGCCAACGGCCTGCCCTTTTACTTTGAAAAATCAACTCGGCACGGAGCACGAAAAAAGCCCGCCAATGGCGGGCTTTCTTTGATCCGTTGACTACTAGCCGAACATTGCATGCAAGGCGGCCAGGATTGCCACGATCGCACCTGTCTGCACCAACAGCGCGCGGTACATATCCGCCTTAAAGTCGCTGAAATCTGAGCGAAGCGCCAGGATGTCGGACTTTGTTGCCAAAGTCTCGACGGCTTCTGCCCGCGAAAGAATCTCTTTAGCCAATGGCTTGGCTTTCTTTGCATCGATACCGGCGTCTACCAGTAAGTCGAAGATGTCGAGGGTGGTCGTTGTCATATGCGAAGTAATGTTAGCATGAATTTGTAATTCTGGCATTACCACCAGCGGGCAAGCCACCGACCGACTGCCGTTCGCGGCGTCGTGTTGAGCGCGTCAAAGCCCATCAGGGCGAAGTCGGAGTTGTCGACGATTAGGGTCGCGACTTCCCGCTTGTTGAGCGGTTTTTCCGCGTACCAAGCTATCGCCTCAGATACCGCGCTGATTGCTCGGTCGCGCCGTTCGGCGGCGACCTGGGCCACGTTCATTTGGTAGAACTCTGGTCGCCAGTAGCGACCAGCGTCATCGAGCACTTGCTCGATGGCATTGTTCGTGTCGAATAATCGGATGTCGTTGCTATTCATAAGCTAATTGCAATTAGGTTTGTAAAGGCAACCAGCGAGAGGCCGGTCACCTGACAGGCAGGGCACCGGCAGAGAGGCTCACGGGTCAAGTGGCAGCGGTCGAGCGAACTTGACGTTTGAGGGTGGTCGGTACACTGAATGGCAGTGACTGGCCTCTGCTCTAATCCGTTTCCAGAATGCGCCTAAGGCGCACCAACTCGCGTTCTGCGGCTGGCGCAGCAGCCGTGCAGAACACGTAGGGGCAACGCCCCCTTCGCCCAGGCTTGGGCGGCGTGATCTTTGATCACAAAACGTTCCCCCCGTGTTGTCGGCCTCCCAGGTGAATTGCGTTTTTTCCGAGGAGGTCACGACGAAAGAAAAGACGGAATGAGACTGAGGATAGGCCCGACCCCGAACGGTCGGTGCAGACTGGCCAGCGTTAGCGTGTCGTGAGACGGCCAGACAAACCGAACGAAGCGACGCTCGCCCGTCCGCCGTTAGGCAGGGTGAGAGACGCGAAGTGAAGCCCGCAGGTACCTATCTTGTTTAAAGTAGGTCAAGGGCGAGCGTTCGGGGTCGGGCGTAGCCCGGCAACACGGGGGAACAATTTACCGTTGTTTATCAACGGTAACCGCGAAATTTCACGGAATCTCACCCATCCAATAGTAGTATTGGATGGGTCATTGGATGGGTAATTTGATCGTTAATTTAACGAAATCAACAGCTTGGGTGCATCCGACCATTAAGCTTGCTCAGGCGGTCATTTTGCGAAGCAACTGTGTACAAATCTCGTCGTGCGCAACCAAAAAACTGCCAATCAACTAAGGAAGAACTCGTGCTAGGAGGCTGTGAGACGGGCTACAATGCCCGATATAGCCTGTTAACTGGCTTGGGCGGCTCTGCGGTCAAAATTCGTGCCAAAACCGCTCAGATTCGAGCTCATGAGTTACACATATTGCTACACATTTTGCAAATTAGTCAATTTATATATAGTTATAACAGTCACTTAAATGCTAGAGCATCCGTCTCATAACCTGAAGGTCGTAGGTTCAAATCCTACCCCCGCAACCAAAACAAAACCGCCCTCAGGGCGGTTTTTTTGCGACAACCTGACCAGACAAAAGAAAAGCCGCCCCAAAGAGCGGCTTCTCTGATCTGTCAAGCATAGCGTCTTACATCTTGCAATCGCCAACATAGGCGTTGGAGTGATCTTCCAGCGCCACGTTGAGGATCTTGTTGGTAAAGACATCACCTTCCTTGATGACTTCGCGAACATAGATGTCCTGGATGGGATGATGATTGTCGGCAAATGCAAAATCGCCGCGAACAGAGGCGAAATCCGCCGCTTTCAGGGCCGCGCGGAATGCGTCCGGATCGTTGATGTCCGCAGAACCCATGGCTGACAGAAGCAGGTTTGCGGTATCATAACCTTGCGACGCATAAAGCGATGGCAGGCGACCATATTCAGTCTGGAACGCTTCAACAAAGGCTTTGTTGGCCTCATTATCGATGTCTTTGTTCCACTGGCTGGTATTTTTCACGCCCATCGCTGCATCTCCCACGGCTTGCAAAATGCCCTGGTCAAAGCTGAAGGCGGGGCCGACCACCGGAAGGTCAATTCCGCTGTCGGCATATTGCTTGAGGAAGGAAATCCCCATGCCACCGGGCAGGAAGAAGAAGACACTATCCGCACCAGAGGCTCTGATTTGCGCCAGTTCAGCCGCGTAATCCTTCTGCCCCAGTTCTGTGAAGATTTCACCGGCCAGCTCGCCTTCATAGATGCGCTTGTATCCCGTCAGCGCATCCGCCCCCGCTGGATAGTTGGGAGCCAGGATGAACGAGTTTTCGAACCCCGCCGCATTGGCATACCCGCCCGCCGCCTCGTGCAGGTTGTCGTTCTGCCAGGCCACGTTGAAGTAATTCGGGTGACAGCCCGCGCCGGCCAGCGCAGAAGGCCCGGCGTTGGGTGACAGGTAAAACTTGCCTTGCCCCGTTGCCGCAGGCACTACGGCCATGGCCAGGTTCGACCAGATAATCCCGGTTAGCACGTCAACTTTCTCAGACTGAATCATCTTGTCGGCAAGTTGCACCGCGATATCAGGCTTGCGTTGGTCGTCCTCGACCACCACTTCGATATGGTCGCTCCCCGACATTTTCACCGCCAAAAGAAAGCCATCGCGCACGTCGATTCCCAGCCCAGCACCACCGCCAGAGAGCGTGGTGATCATGCCCACCTTGACGTTGGACTGATGCCCGTCTGCCAAAGCAAGCGATCCCATCGCGGTCAGCGCGGCGGCGGCCGCCGCCAATGTTTTTAGTTTCATGGTTGTCCTCCCAAGTAATTTTCAAAACGCCTTGAATGTCAGCGTCGTTTCCGTGCGCTCGATCCCAGAAATGTCGAGCAGTTGGTCGTTGATGAATTTCCCGATATCTTCGTCCTCAGGCACGTAGAGCTTGAGCAAAAGATCAAACGGACCCGAGGTCGAATAAAGTTCAGAATGAATTTCGCGCAAAGCAATCTCTTCGGCGACTTTGTAGGACGTGCCGGGCTTGCAGCGGATGTTGATGAAGACTGGGCGCATGGTGAACCTCTCTTCCAGTGACGTTCAGTAAACCTCAAAGCGCCCTTGAATCAAAAGCAGAAAATCACCCAAGCGGACCAAAATTGAGAAGATTTAGCCCTTAAGGTGACGTGCGCGAGAGCCTCTTTCAATTGCAGCGGCATGCAGCCGGTCGATATTGAGCTCATAGCGTATCTCTTCGAGAATACGCAGTTCGGTCTCATCCAGCGTCCCATCGGCCGCAGCCACGTCACAGGCTAACGCATAAGCGGTCTCGTAAAGCCGCTCTTCGAGATTGTCTCGTACCAACCCAAAAAGCGCGTCTAAACCTTCCTCAACACTGAAAAGGTCAAACACAATTTGCGCGACGATCTTGATCCGGTCTGCGTCGTAATCAGCAAAAACCGGAAGGTTGTTCACCGCAGACTCAATTTTCACCAACTCAGACGTCCGGATATCTTCGTCCGAGGCCGAAACGGCGATCATAACCATCACCAGGCAATCCTGGGGGCTCAACGGGTGTGGTATCTGCTCGCTCATTTGACGTCCTTTGATTTATCTTGTCGCAGTGCAGAATATTGACTGTCTGGCCCCTCGGCAATAGGAAGCGGACGGTCTTGTCTTATTGATAAGGCACATCAATCGGAGAATGAGATGTCTGATCTACGCGACGCTGCCCTAAGCTCGAAAGCCTGGCCTTTTGAAGAAGCGCGTCGCTTGCTCAAACGGTATGAGAAGGGGGCTCCTGACAAGGGGTATGTTCTTTTCGAAACGGGCTACGGGCCGTCGGGCCTGCCGCATATTGGCACCTTTGGAGAGGTGCTGCGCACGACCATGGTGCGGCACGCCTTTGAACAGATCAGCGACATTCCCACCAAACTTATCTGCTTTTCGGATGATCTGGATGGCATGCGCAAGGTGCCCGGCAATGTCCCGAACCCGGAGATGTTGCAAGAGCACTTGCACAGGCCGTTGACCGTGGTGCCCGACCCCTTTGGGGAATACGAGAGTTTCGGCCACCACAACAATGCGATGCTGCGGCGGTTTCTTGATACGTTCGGGTTTGAATACGAGTTCATCTCAGCCCGCGAGTTTTACCGCACTGGACAGTTTGATGAGATCCTGCTGCGCTGCGCCGAGCGGTACGATGATCTGATGAAGATCATGCTGAAATCCCTGCGTGAGGAGCGGCAACAGACGTATTCGATCTTTTTGCCGATCCACCCCGAAACCGGGCGTGTGCTTTATGTGCCGATGAAACATGTGGACGCCAAAGGGGGCACAGTCACCTTTGACGACGAGACGGGCAAGGAGTGGACACTGCCCGTCACAGGCGGAAACGTAAAGCTTCAGTGGAAGCCGGATTTTGGCGCACGCTGGGCAGCACTTGGCGTGGATTTCGAAATGTATGGCAAGGAACATGCCACCAACGAGAAAATCTATGACGCCATCTGCCGAACCCTGGGGGCCCGTCCGCCCGAGCATTTCAGCTATGAGCTTTTCCTCGACGATCAGGGTCAGAAGATTTCCAAATCCTCGGGCAACGGGATCAGCATTGATGAATGGCTGAGCTATGCCGCGACCGAGAGCCTGTCTTACTTTATGTACCAAAAGCCGAAAACGGCCAAACGGCTCTATTTTGACGTGATCCCGCGAGCCGTGGATGAATACCACCAACAGCTGCGGGCCTATCCCGGTCAGGATGCTGCGCAAAAGGTCAACAACCCGGTGCATCACATCCACAACGGCGATGTGCCCGAGAGCAAGATGGTCGTGCCATTTGCGATGCTCTTGAACCTTGCGTCTGTATCTGCGGCCGAGGACAAGGATACGCTTTGGGGGTTCATTCGCCGCTATGCGCCAGATGCCAGTGCTGAGACGCATCCAGACATGGATGCTGCAGCAGGCTGCGCCGTGAAATACTATGAGGATTTCGTTGCGCCCACCAAAACCTATCGCGCCCCCAGCGATCTGGAACGTGAGGCACTCAGCGATCTGCGTGACCAGCTGGCCGCCTATGACGGCCCCGTTGAAGATGAGGCGCTACAATCCATCGTATACGCGGTCGGTCGTGACCGGTTCGAGCCACTGCGCGATTGGTTCAAGGCCATTTACGAGGTACTCCTCGGTGCCAGCCAAGGCCCACGTTTTGGCGGCTTCATTGCCCTTTATGGCGTTGAGGAGACCGTAGCTCTGATCGACAAGGCGCTGGCGGGCGAACTCGTTTGATCTGTATCAACGCAGGGCGCAACCCAGCCTGAGATCATGCTCCTAAAAAGAGGAGCAGGGTGATGATCATAAGACGACTTATTCCGTTCGCGGGGGCGCTAGCCTTACTGGCTTGCACGCAAATCTCCATGCCAGAACCGAGCGAGGGACAGGCGCTTTTTGCAGAGAACTGCGTGCAATGCCATGGCACCTCGGGCAAAGGCAATGGTCCATGGGCGGGATCATTTGTTCCGGCCCCAGCGGATCTGACACGGTTGACCGAAGATGGCGTGTTCCCGCGAGCACGCGTATTGTCGATCATAGATGGGTATGATCGCACCGACCTTCCTGGACATCAAATGCCGGAATTTGGTCTGCTCTTAATGGGTGACACCGTGCCCGTAGATGTCGGAGATGGCGTGTTGACCCCCACGCCACGCCCTCTGGCGGCACTTCTGGAATACTTAGAGAGTATTCAGGAATAACAGATCTTCAGACCCGGCAGATGCCTTTGACCTCGGCACCATCCCAGGGAAGGACCACTTCGTTTGGGATGCGCAGCTCTTGCAGCGGAAAACCATCGCGCAACAGCTCTTTCAAGCGCTTGGTGCGCGGTGCTGTAGGATCGAGCGCGGCGCAGCAGACATATTCTTCAACAATCGACGCCTGTTGTTCATAGGCGTAATCCAAAAACCGCGTCTTGGTGGAAATGTCGAAGAGATATGGGTCGTCCTTGGCCGCATGCTCCGAGGCCGCTTTGAGCGGGGTGTACCCCGTCTTGGCGCGGTTCTGCCATTGCCAGACATGGGTGATTTCATGGGCAAAGATCATTGCGTGAACAAGGCTCATGCGCTCTGGATAGACCGGCAGGTAGTCACGGTCGTACCATTCCTTGGAATAAAACACCTTGTTGAAGAGCACGAAAGCCGCGGGTCCAACTGTAACTGTTTCGGTTGTCGGTTCAGGGAAAATGCGTTCGCGACAGGCGAGACGCGGGCGTTTCTGGCGCTTGTAGGTGACTTTGCCGATAAGCGCTCCATTCACGAAACGAATACGTGATGTGTCGATACTTTCGCCGTGAATCTGCTCTGCAAAACGCTTTTCATTGTCTGTCAGGGGCCGCCCACACGACATCACGAACACCAGACAGAAAAGCAGAACCACGCGCATGGCTGGACGTTAGCAAGGCTTGGCAAAAGTGGATAGAGGGAGTTTAAGATTTAGAGAGTTATTGTGCCGGTCGGCAATCCAGCCCTCGCGCCTGACAAAGTCCCGCATAAAGCACGTTAAATCCTGCGCTGTAATTCCCAGGCGAAGAGTTGAAGAGCACGACGACGACGTGCCCATCTGAAAAGCGGAACATGGCTGTGAAGACGCCTTGCAACCCGCCCCAATGGGTGAGCTGCCGCCCATCCGGGCCGGGCCAGATGCGCCAGCCCAAAGCGTAGAAGTCCCCATCTTCGCCCTCCGGGATTGGGGCCGCGCTGGCCGCGGGTGTTTGTGCGGCGAATGTCCACATGTCTTCGGCGCGCCCCATGGCGCTTCCCGCTGCGCCAAGACCAGCGATCCAGGCGCGCTCGGCCTCAGAGCCTTGCACCTCTTGCCAGCCTGTATCGGTTTGCACCCAGTTGGGACCAGCCATTCCGCCAAGAGTGATGCGCGCCTGTGTTTGCAAGATCTGCTCCAGATCACGAGCGCCGTTCTGCGTCAGAAGATCGGTCAAAAGGCAGATGCCGATATTGGAATAGGCTTTGGTACTGTCCGGCGTGTGATCGAGCGGGAGCACCGCCCAGGCGGCTTTGGCAAGGTCATGACAGCTTTCCTCACGCGTGAGCCCCATTTTTTCAGGCTCAAAAACCGGGTCAAAGGTGGCTGTGCGATCAAATCCACCGCGATGAGCGAGCAAGTTACGAGGGGTGACAGACGCAGCTCTTGGATCATGTGGCGCGGGCAGGGGGATCTGATCTGCCAGAGGCACGTCTAGCGCGATTTCGCCCGCTTCTGCCAAGGAAACAAGGGCTGCGGCAGTGATGGGTTTGGTCAAGGAGGCGAGCGGCAACACCTGATCGACCTGCATGGGCGTGGCTTTGATCGGGTCTGATACGCCGAAGGCCTTGAGCATTGGCGCACCGTCCGAGGGACCATAGGCCAGCACCGCACCGGGGATGCCGGTCGCCTTCAGGAACGCCGCGACCACGTCTTCTTCGGTGGGGTCCTTGCGCATGAACACAAACGCGACCGCCGCGATGGCAATCACGGCCAATGCGCCGAAGCGGAAGATGCGTTTGCCGCTTTGAGACATGCCTGTACCTTTTGCTCAGGTCGCAGGTTAGCCGCGCACCTAGGTCAAATCGAGGCAGGCATGGGGAAGATTTGCGGCGTGGCTATGAGGTGATGCATGGCGATTTCCCCTTTGATTTCTCACTCTTTGCCATGACACTGAGGGCACAAATAACTGGGATGCGAAAGGGCAAGACCATGGGTTTTTGGAATTTCTGGAAGGGTGGCGATGAGACGCCCGAAGCCGAGGCGCTGGAAAAAGAGGTGCAGGATCTGGGGCTTAACACCGCCGGGCTGAATATTGCGGTGGATGGCGATGTGGTCAAAGTCTCGGGTGAGGCCGTGGATCAGGAGACCAAGGAAAAGGTCATCATGGCCGTGGGCAACGCCAAGGGCGTGGCGGCGGTTGAAGACACGGTCACCGGGGCCGATCCGGTGTTTCACGAGGTGGCCAAGGGCGACACGCTTTGGAAAATCGCCGAGAAAACGCTGGGCAACGGCGCGCGCTATACCGAGATTTTCGAGGCCAACCGCCCGATGCTCAGCGATCCGGACAAGATCTATCCCGGCCAGCGCCTGCGCATCCCGCAGAATGGCAGCACGACCGCCTGATCGGGATCTGAGAGATGTAAGAGAGGCCGGGTGCACGCCCGGCCTTTTTTGTTGGCCAGAGGTTAACGAAGGGTGAACGGGTCAGGAGGCGGGACACATAGGTGCGCCGGGGCAGGACCGAAAACCCCTTGGTTAACAGGGATTTTGAGCGATTTTGCCACATCGGTTTCACGTCGGTATTGCGTCGGTATCACGTCGGTGCGGATGGGGGAATCGGGTAAAAACGGATGTGTTTAAGCCCCGTGCGCGCAACATTTTGCGGTAGGCCGGGGTTCACCCCGGCAATGGGAGTGGGGGGTGGCGGGGTGAAACCCCGCCCTACGGAGGGGATTGGACGTCATCCCGGACTTGATCCGGGATCTTTTGGTCACAGAGGTCCTCGGGTCAAGCCCGAGGATGACGGGGAAGAGGGCGAGCGCCGAGCGATAGCCAGACCGCGGGATGGCGAAGCGGCTGGCGATCGCGAGGCGGCGCGCAAGACTTAAACTCAAGTTGGCGCAAACCGTGCCAGTGGAAGTTGCTTGCGAACAAGCTTCCTTTGACTAACAATCACTACATGCGAATATTTCCCAGGTGATTCCGATCTACAGCCGAAACTCGGTGGGCTTCAAGCAATTGGAATATCTAGGAAATCACTAAAAAATGCCATGCACAGTGTTTATTGATGAAAGCGGTGATACAGGCGTATCGTCGATTCGTAGCAGTGAACGGGGTGGTTCTAGCGAGTACTTTGCGATGGGTGCCGTGGTTATGCAGCCAGCAACAATGACCTTGGCCCGAAAGCTCATGGATCAGTTGCAACACGATTTTGGCAAACAAAAGCGTTGGAAACATGCAACCAATTTGAACCACAGTCAAAAACTACATTTCTGTAAAAGCCTTTCGAAACTACATGTTCGTTTTTTTGGCCTAATTTCTTACAAGCCTACGCTTGGTGATTACGCAGAAGACATCGATTGGGAGCCTGACAAATTCTACAACAAGTGCGCCAAGTACCTTCTCGAACGAGTCGGCGCCTATATCCGTCAAATTGATCTGTCCCTTAGCGAACCAAGAATTGTCTTTGAGGAACGGAACCACAATTACGATGCGATGATCCGATATATGTCTTGTGTCAAAGAAAACCCTATCTACCAGCAGTCAAAATCACTGGATGTTATAAATCCATTTGGCATCACTAAAAAATCTAAGCGAGAGGAAGATTTACTCCGCGTCGCCGACATGGTTTCACATGCTATTTATTCATGTGTGAACAAAACCCCAGAAAACTTTGGGATCACAGAACCTCGTTACTTGCGAGAACTAGCGCCGAGATTTGCAGCAAATCCAAAAGGACATGTTTTGGGAACCGGCCTAAAACCGATACATGATATAAAAGATATGGCTCTTGATCCCGAGATTTTACAGGCATTGAGCGGGCTGAGAGCTAAACCAATGCCAACTAGATAAAGTCTTCAAACATCCAACTCCTCCACGAACCGCGCATTCTCCTGGATATACTGGAACCGCAGTTCGGGCTTTTTGCCCATGAGGCGTTCGACCAAATCCCCAGTCTCCCCCGGTTCGTCCTCGTCGATGGTCACGCGGATGAGTTTGCGGGTTTTGGGGTCCATGGTGGTTTCCTTGAGATCCTTGGCGTCCATTTCCCCCAGGCCCTTGAAGCGGCTGACGTCGATCTTGGCCTTGCCCCCCAAACCCTTTTCCAGCCAGGCGTCGCGCTCGGCCTCATCCAGGCAATAGACCCGGTTGGCCCCCTGCGTGAGCCGGTAGAGCGGCGGGCACGCCAGATAGAGATGCCCCGCATCAATCATCGGGCGCATCTGGGTGAAGAAGAAGGTCATCAAAAGTGAGGCGATATGCGCGCCGTCCACATCGGCGTCGGTCATGATGATGATCTTGTCATAGCGCAGATCGTCAATGTTGAACCGCGTGCCAAGGCCAACGCCAAGCGCTTGGGTGAGGTCGCTGATCTCGGCGTTGGTGCCCAGTTTGGAGGACGCCGCCCCCAGCACGTTCAGGATCTTACCGCGCAGGGGCAGAAGGGCCTGTGTCTTGCGATCCCGGGCCATTTTAGCCGAGCCGCCCGCGCTGTCGCCTTCCACAATGAATAATTCCGTGCCCTCGCGTGTTGAGGAACTGCAGTCCACCAATTTGCCGGGGAGGCGCAGTTTCTTGGTGGCAGATTTGCGTTGTGTCTCCTTCTCGGCCCTGCGGCGCAGGCGTTCCTCGGCTCTCAACACCAGAAAATCAAGGATCGCCCCCGCCGATTTCGTATCCGCCGCGAGCCAGTTGTCGAAATGGTCGCGCACGGAATTTTCGACCATCCGCTGGGCTTCGACCGTGGCAAGACGGTCCTTGGTCTGGCCCACGAATTCCGGCTCACGGATAAAGCAGGAGACCAGCGCCCCCGCCCCCGTGATCAGGTCTTCGCGCGTGATGGTCCCGGCTTTTTTGTTGCTGACCAGTTCGCCATAGGCCTTGATGCCCTTCAGGATCGCCGCCCAAAACCCGGCCTCATGCGTGCCGCCCTCAGGCGTGGGCACGGTGTTGCAGTAGGATTGAATGAACCCGTCGCGCGCGGGCGTCCAGTTGATGGCCCATTCGACCTTGCCGGGCACCTGGAATTTGTCGAAGGACACCGATCCGGCAAAGGGTGCTTCGGCATAGGTTGAGGCCCCTGCGAAGGTTTCCGACAGATAGTCAGCCAAGCCACCGGGAAAGTGGAATTTCGCCTCTGCCGGGGTTTCACCGTCTTCGATGGCAGTTTTCCAGCGGATTTCGACACCAGAAAAGAGGAAAGCCTTGGACCGCGCCATCTTGAAGAGCCGTGCGGGTTTGAGTTTGAGAGAGCCGAAAATGTCAGGATCAGGATGGAAGGTCACGGCAGTGCCGCGCCGGTTGGGGGCTGCGCCGACTTTTTCCAAAGGGCCTTGTGGCAGGCCACGGGAAAACTCCATCGCGAAGAGTTCCTTGTTGCGGGCCACTTCGACGCGCAGGTGATCCGAGAGCGCGTTGACCACCGATGAGCCCACACCGTGCAGACCGCCAGAGGTTTGATAGCTGTCGCCAGAGAATTTGCCGCCTGCGTTCAGGGTGCAAAAGATGATTTCGAGCGCGGTTTTGGATGGATCCTTGGGGTGTGGATCAGTGGGAATGCCGCGGCCGTTGTCGCGCACCGAGACATGGCCGTTCTCGTGCAGTTCGACTTCGATCCATGTGGCGTGGCCGGCCACGGCCTCGTCCATGGAGTTGTCGATGATTTCAGCGACCATGTGGTGCAGCGCACGGTCATCCTTGCCGCCGATATACATGCCAGGACGCAGGCGCACATGCTCCATGTCCTCCAGGACTTGAATGGAGGAGGCGTCGTAGTCCCCCGACCCAGGGGCTGTCAAAAGATCGTCGGCCATCGGTCTGCTCTTTATTTGTTGATTGTGCGCAGTATGGCAGAGCCAAGCGCTCTGGAAAAGCGGCTTCCTGCAGGAAACTGTCAGGGGTAGACTGCTATACGCGCGCGAAAGGAGCATGCGATGCGGAGTTTTCAAGAGATATTTGACATCAGTGCCGAACGGCACGGCGGAACGGATGCGCTGGACGCAATGCTTGGTAAGCCGAAGACTCCAGAAGAGCTTGCCAAGATTCCTGAGGACCGCTGGCTGGCGGAGATGTCAAAGTACATTTTTGCCACCGGGCTCAACTGGACCGTGATTGAAAAGAAGTGGCCTGGGTTTGAAGAAGCGTTTCACGGCTTTGACCTCGGCCGCTGCGCCTTCATGGATGACGGGATGTTTGACAATCTGTTGCAGGACACGCGGATCGTTAGGCATGGCGCCAAAATTCAGTCAGTGCGGGACAATGCGGCGTTTCTGCTTGAACTGCGTGAGGAGGGCGGTGTGGGTCACGTCCTGGGTGGCTGGCCGACTGATGCCTTTGCAGACCTGCTTGAGATGCTGAAAAAGCGTGGCTCCCGGTTAGGTGGGATGACAGGCGCTTATTCCATGCGGATGCTGGGGCGGGACAGTTATATCCTGTCAAAGGATGTTGTGGCGCGTTTGATTGCAGAGGGTGTAGTGGACAAAGCGCCGGGATCCAAATCGTCGATGAAAGCGGTGCAGGCGGCGTTCAACGCGTGGATGGATCAATCTGGTCGGTCATTGACCGAAATCAGCCGGGTCTTGGCACTGAGCACAGGATAGCGTGCTAAGGCGTTTCGCGATGAACATGAGACGCAGATGATCGCGGAACGCTTTAACGTATTGGCGCTCCGGACACCTTGAAAGAAAACGGGCTTTGGGCGTGGTGGAGTTTTGCAAAACTCCACTCTGGTTTCTTGCAAGAAACCAGTCTCAATCATCGAGGTATTGAGACACCCCGATGACAATGCCGTCAAGAAACGGCAGCCGCGATGCGCGTTCTTTCCCCAGTCAGGTTTGGACGCTCGGGCAGATTAACTGGTTAATCCGGTCAACACGTTGGTAGACTTAAAAACCCGAAAGCGTTTCGCGATGAACCTGTGACGTAGATGATCGCGAAACGCCGCGTGACACGCAATCGTTGCACGCGTTTCGCCTCTTGCTGAGGTATCAGGCTAAAGGCGAAGCCCTTTAGGCTCCCTATTCCTTTTGTGACAGATAGCGCGCGCACCCCAAGAGCGCGGCGTTGTCGTCATGGATCACCGTCACCGGGATGCGTTTCAGGATATCTGTGTAAGGTCCACGCGGATGAAATGTGTCGGTGAACCCCATCGGCTTGAGAAACGGTGCAATGGCGCGTGCGGTTCCGCCGATGAGGTAGAGGCCGCCTGTGGCCATATGCGACAAACAAAGGTTGCTTGCGACAAGGCCGAGCAAAGACACAAAACACTGGAGTGTCTTGCGCGGCTGAGCCGCGATGATCTGACTTGGCGTCAATGTCTCGCCGCTAAAAAAGGCGTGGATGCGCGTGAGACCGGAACCCGAAAGTGCCGCTTCTATCGGCAAATGCCCGGCTTGTTTGTACAAGGCATCAAAGAGCGGGCGGAAGCCGGGCGCGTCTGGCAAGGTGGTGTGCCCGCTCTCGGAGGCGGGGACAAACACCCTGTCCTTTTGTTGATGCGCCACTGCGATGTTGCAGCCTGTTCCGAGACCCAATACCAGACGCGGACCGCCCGGCTCGGGCATTCCTTTGACCAGAGTTTGCAGAGCGTCTTCATGCAGATCATCCAAAGCATAAGCCTGGGCCTGTAGATCATTGAGTAGGTGAATGTCGGGAATGCCTGTGCTGCGTTGCAAGGTGGTGGCATCGATAAACCAGTTATGATTGGTGAGCTGCGCAGAGCCATCGCGAACAGGTCCGGCCACGCCAGCACATATGGCGTGGATGCGGCCCCGTGGTTTGTCTGCCAGATAGGTTTGCAGCAGCTGCGACAGGTCTTCAAACGGATCAATTGCAAAGCGTTGAACAGTTTCAGGATCAAGCTTGTTTTGGAGAGCCAAACCGACGCGGCAATGCGTGCCCCCAAGGTCAATCAGAAGATGCTCAGCCATCACGCCACTTTGCCGCCAAAGCGCGGGCAGATTGCGCAAAGAGTAGAACGTCAATGCCCACCGCAAGCATCTGCCCGCCCCAGTCGCGATACATCAAAGCTGTGTCTTGATCGACCGCCAGAATGCCGGGCGCTTTGCCAGAGGCTTTGATCCGGGCGAGCGCGTCTTGCATGGCGTCCATCACCTCTGGCTGGGTGGCGTCGCCGCGGTAGCCCATGTCATTGGCCAGATCGGACGGCCCTATGAAGGCGGCATCAACGCCGTCGATGGCGCAAATGGCATCGAGGTTTTCGAGCGCCGCGCGGCTTTCGATTTGCACAATGAGGCACATCTGATCATTGGCGGTTGTGATGTAATCCGGGATCGCGCCAAAGCCTGAGGCACGGGCCAGAGCCGCACCGGACCCACGGACACCTTCGGGCGGGTAGCGCATGGCTTTGACCAGCGCTTGTGTCTGCTCTGCTGTGTCAACCATGGGCACCAGAAGCGACTGCGCCCCGGCATCCAGCACCTGTTTGATGATCCAGTCCTCGCCAATGGGCACACGGACCACCGGGTGACTTGCCGAGCCTTGCAAGGCCTGAATTTGCACAGACAAAGACCGCACGTCATTTGGCGCATGCTCGCCATCCAGAACCAGCCAGTCGAACCCAGCGGTGCCCAGGATTTCAGTTGCGTAGGCGTCGGCGAACCCGGCCCAGCAGCCATAGAGCATGTCACCGGCTGCGAGGGCTTTCTTGAAGGGGTTTTCTGGTGCGGGCATTTGCAATCTCCAGCAGGGCTTGTGCCGCAGTTAAGCGTGGTGTTGAGTGAAGGTCCAGCACCAGGTCAGGAGGACCGCATGAAACTGACGTTGCACCACATCAATCTAAGCACCGAAAAGGTTGAGGCGATGGACGCCTTTTATCGCGATGTGATGCAGCTTGACCGCGCCGAAAGCGATCTTCCGGCGTTGAAGAATGACGAAGATGTCTACACCGGGGATGTGGCCTTTCTGGAGGATGGGCATGTGCATTTGCATGTGGCACGCAAGGATGTGGAGGCTGGGTTCCGCACAGGCCAGATCGTCAATCCGGTGAGCCATGGGCATATCGCCTACCGCTGCGATGATCTTGAGGCGTTCAAGGCGCATTTGGAGGCACAGGGCGTGGCTTATTCCGATTGGGGTGAAAGCGCCGTCAAAGGTTGGCACCAGATTTATTTTTACGACCCGGATGGCAACGTGATCGAAGTGCATCAGGTGGTGGAGTGAGGGGGAAAGTGGTGGCGGTGATGCGGAAGACGTCGACTTTGAAGAATTGGGGCCGACGTCAGTACCGGGGTCATTGCGGTTTCTATAATAATGAGCCCGACCGGACGATGCCAGCCGGGCTTCTCGCTTGCCTCTTGAAGGGAATTTACGGCAAGAGCACCTTGTCAATTACGTGAATAACACCGTTGGTTGCGATGATGTCTGCTGATGTGACATTGGCATCGTTTACACGCACAGCAGCACCGTACTTGCCACCCGTGCCGTTCACACGCACTGTATCGCCTTGTACTGTCGCAACGTCCAGTTTCTGCCCAATCACTTGGTCTGATGTTATTGCACCAGGAACAACATGGTAGGTCAGGATATTGACCAGTTGATCTTTGTTTTCTGGCAGAAGAAGGGTTTCAACAGTGCCGGCTGGCAGCGCGTCAAATGCTGCATTTGTCGGGGCAAATACTGTGAATGGTCCTGGCCCTTTAAGCGTTTCTACCAGATCCGCAGCCTGCAAAGCAGCTACAAGAGTTGAGAAATCTGGGTTGGATGCTGCGATATCTACAATATCGTCCCCGGTTTCAGTTTGCGCACATGCTCCAACTGCCGATACCAGTCCAACAGCTGCAAACGATTTTATAAGGCCACGACGATTCATAGTATTTCCTTTTCAGTTATTGAGTAGTTCTGCAGGTTTGCGCTGGTCCATACTGGTCAGTACGGGAGTAAGCAGTGAACAGATCACAAATAGTTGAAACCAGAGCGGGCATATCAGCATTAGCGTCGTGGTGCGCGCTTTATGGGCTCAGAGCAGTCATTCGACCCTGACTGCTCACCCCTGTTTTGCAATCTCCAACGCTTCCTCGATCACTCCCGCATCTCCAATATGATTGACAAGTAAAAGCACCAGCCGAGCGTTTAGGGCGGTGCTGTCTTCCAGGCTGAGGTCTTCATGGGCGGCCAGCAGCATGGCGTAGATGTCATCGGCATTCTTAAGGTTAGGCGTTGTGATGAGCGTGCTCATAGGGCGTGTCCTTTGGCGCGGGTGAGGGCTTGGGTCACATGCTCTGCCGTGGCGCAGGGCCAGCGGGCGGCGATGTGTTGATCTGGGCGGATGAGGTAGAGAGCTGAGGCGGCCTCTTCCAGATAGCGGGTGCGGAGATCGCGGGTAATCTCGGGCGACAGGATGGTCAGGCCGGTGCCTTCAGGTGCGGTTGTGTTCAAAGCCAGAAGGCAGAAGTCCCCTTTTAAGCTGTCTAAAAAATAGCCATCCGTCAGGCGTGCATCCGGGCAGGGGGCGCCTGGGCGGGTTTGAGTCGGACCTGTCGGCAGAGCATCCGATGTGTTGAGCGGTGAGGCGTCATAGGTGCTGGGTTGGGACAGGCGGCCGGAATTCACAAAAGGCCGGGCGAAAGCGTGCTCTTTTGCGAGGTTCAGCACGGCATCGCGGAAGATGCGGCTCATCTCGGATTTGGGCGTGATGAAATCGGTCGAGCGTGTGGAATTGAGGATGTTCTCATCCGCGGCCTGCACACGCTCCGCTATGTAGCTGTCGAGCAGGGTTTCCGGCGCGTCGCCTTGCACCACGGATGCCAGCTTCCAACCCAGATTATCCGCATCCTGCAGGCCCGAATTGGCCCCGCGCGCCCCGAAGGGTGAGACCTGATGGGCGGCATCCCCGGCAAAGAGCACATGGCCGTGGCGGAAGTTTCGCATCCGGCGGCATTGGAACGTGTAGATTGAGACCCATTCGAGCTCAAAGTCCACATCCGGTCCCAGCATTTGCGCCACACGGGCGCGCACGCGGTCTGGGTCTTGCTCTGCCTTGCGGTCAATGTCCCAGCCCAGTTGCAGATCAATCCGCCAGACGCCATCGGGTTGTTTGTGCAGCAGCGCGGATTGACCGGGGTTGAAGGGGGGATCGAACCAGAACCACCGCTCGGTCGGGAAATCGGCCTGCATGGTGACATCGGCGATGAGGAAGTTGTCCTCAAAGACGCGGCCTTCGAAGTCCTGATGAAGCATGTGGCGGACCGGCGAGTTGGCCCCATCGCAGGCAATCAGCCAGTCAGTGGTGATCGCATAAGGCCCGTCTTGGGTTTGAATGACGCAGACCAGTTTGTTGTTCACCCATTCTGGTCGGGTCGCAAAGCGATGTCCGCCGCGCAGATCAACTGGCGCGCCCTCCGCCTGAAGCGCGCGCAGTCGGGTGATGAGTTCGGTTTCAAGATGGTATTGCGGCAGGTTGATGAAAGCAGGGTTCTTGTGCCCGGCTTCGGTTTGCAGGTTGAACTCATAGATTTTCTGCGCGCCAGAGAAGACCTTGCCGAGGTTCCATTGCACGCCTTTCCCAACCAGTGCCTCCCCCACACCCAGACGATCTGCAATCTCCAGCGTGCGTTTGGCAAAACAGATCGCGCGCGAGCCGGTAGAGACATGAGTGTTGTCATCCAGGATCAGCGTGGGAATGCCGCGCTGGGCAAGGTCAAGGGCGAGGGCCAGACCGACAGGGCCGGCCCCCACGATGGTGATCGGGTGATGGGGAGGGCGTGCAGCATCCTGATCTTGGTGGCGCTGGTAGGGGTAGTGTTCGGGGGTGGTCATGTTTTTCTAGGATGTCTCTCACCCCAGCGTCGTGAGGTCTTGCGAGGTATGACATAGGCGTTCGGATCTTTTTCGGGCGTATTCCAGGTGTGACGGAACACACGCCATTTCAGAAAGAAGAGAAAGCTGAGGCTAAGAACGGTGACTGCTTTTACCACACTGTTGTTGTGAAGCCGGTAGATATGTGCCGAACTGCAGTATCTTTGTAAAATGATTGGGGTCTGCTCATTGGTTGTTGAATACACAAAACCGTCGCGCCTCTGTTCATCCAATGAGCGCTTATCGGGGTATCTTACACCGAACAGAATTGGATTTGGCGTGCTCCACGCTTCTGGAATTCCGAAGACGTGATTGCGCCAGTTTACGGTTAATGGCTGGTCGACCCACCCTATTAGGACTTGCACCACATCAATTTGGAACTGCCCATGTAAAACGCGCCCAGATTTTTCTGTGACCAATTCATAGTTTGCGACGTTACCAACAACGATTGCATCGGCATGCAAAAGGTCAAAAACAGAGCTGCTTCTATACGTCAAACAGGCATGCGCTGAGCCTCCACTCAGTATCAGCGCTAATCCGAATGCCGTGACCCACCTCACCCCTGCAACGCCTCCCACATCTCTATATCACGCTGGGCGGTCCATATCCTTGGCGTGTCAATCCCACGCGCCTCGTCATAGGCGCGGGCGACGTTGAAGGGCAGGCAATGCTCGTAGATTGCGTAGTCCGAGAATTTCGGATCACAGGCCGCGCGCACGGCATCCCATGCCTCTTTCAAAGATCCTCCCCGCGCGGCAACCCGCGCGGCAGGGGCATAGGTGCTGCCGACAAAGTCACGCGTGCTTTCAATTGCGGCATCCACCATTTCACGCCCCATCAGCGCCCCGCCGCGGCCCGGTGCAATGGCGTCCACCTCAAAGGCTTTGACGGCATCCAGCGTGTCGCCCCAATCGGCAAAATGTCCGTCTCCGCAGTAGCAAGCCGAGTGGTATTCAACGATGTCGCCTGTGAACATCACGTTCTCATCGGGTACATGAATAACGATATCGCCGGCCGTGTGCGCCCGGCCCAGATGCATCAGGTCGACGCGGCGGTTGCCCAGATAAACGCTCATCGCCTCAGAGAAGGTTGTCGTGGGCCAGGTTAAACCCGGAATGCTCTCATGCCCCTCAAAAAGGCGCGGGAAGCGCTGGAATTCGCTGTCCCAGTCTTCCTGGCCGCGTTCGGCCACCATGGCACGGGCGGCATCTGACATGATCACCTGATCCGCGCTGTAAGCCGACGCGCCGAGCACACGCACAGCATGGTAGTGGGTCAGCGCCAGATGGGTGATCGGTTTGTCGGTTACCTGCCGCACGCATTCAATCACCTTTCCAGCCAGGCGCGGTGTGGCTTGGGCCTCGATGATCATGACGCTGTCATCGCCGACAATCACACCGGAATTGGGGTCGCCCTCGGCCGTAAAGGCATAAAGACCGCGCCCGATCTCGGTAAAGCTGATTTCTTTCTCGGTCAGATCACTCTGAGAGGCAAACGCCTTGGCCATGGGTCATCCTTTCCTTACTCGACAGTCATGCAAGGGTGTGATTCCTTATGCACATGACCGCGATACGTCTTCCATATGTGATTGTCGCAGGGATCAGCCTTGCCACGCTCGTGACACTGATCCTGATGGGCCGCAACCTGACTTGCCCCTGCGGATGGGTGGATTTGTGGGGCACGGTGAACACGTCGGAGGGCAGCCAGCAGGTGTTTGACTGGTACTGGCCCAGTCATTTGCTGCACGGGTTCATCTTTTACGCCATCTTGTGGGCCGTGGCCCGGCGGGTTGAGCTCGGCTGGCGGTTGGTCATTGCCGCGCTGTTGGAATGCGCCTGGGAGATTGTTGAGAACACCAATGCGGTGATTGAGCGGTATCGTGAGGTGACGATCTCGCTGGATTACTACGGCGACAGCGTGCTCAACTCTGCGTCCGACATTGCGGCCATGCTGTTTGGGTTCTGGCTGGCGCGGCGCTTGCCGGTTTGGATGAGCTTGGTGATCGTTATTGGGTTTGAGCTGCTCACCTTGAGCATTATCCGCGACAACCTGACCCTGAACGTGATCATGCTGATTGCCCCCGTTGAGGCGATTGCCGACTGGCAGGGTGGCGGCTAGGGCCATGGTGCCACTTTCTGGTTGATCGTGCCAAAGATCGACCGGCCCGCATCATCCTGCATCCAGATTTTCACCGTATCGCCGGGCCGAAGGAACGGTGTGTGCGCCTGACCCGTCAGGATCGTTTCAACCATGCGCTGTTCGGCGATACAGGAATATCCCCGCCCGCCCCGGGCCACCGGTTGGCCCGGCCCTTCATCCGCATCGCGATTTGAAATCGTGCCCGATCCAATGATTGTCCCGGCTGGCAAGGGCCGGGTCTTCGCGGCATGGGCAATCAGCGTGCCGAAATCAAAGGTCATGTCGACACCTGCATTGGCCCGGCCAAAGGGCTGGCCGTTGAGGTCCACATGCAGGATGCCGTGCAGTTTCCGCCCGTCCCACCCCGGCAGCGCAGCGGGGGTCACCGCCAGCGGCGACGTGGCCGAGGGCGGTTTGGATTGCACAAACCCAAACCCCTTGGACAGCTCGTCGGGGATCAGCGCGCGCAGCGAGATATCATTGATCAACAGGACGTATTCGATGAACCCCGCGGCCTCATCCGCGCTGGCGCCTTGCGGCACGTCACCGGTAATCACGGCAATCTCGGCCTCAAAGTCGATGCCCCAATCCGGGTCTCCGGTGATGTCGTCCTGCGGACCGATGAAGGTGGAACAGCCCTGATACATCAACGGATCGGTCCAAAAGCTTGGGGGCATATCGGCGCCGCGCGCACGGCGCACCAAATCCACATGGTTCACATAGGCGGATCCATCCAGAAACTGCGTTGCCCGGGGCAGCACGGCACCGCAAGATCCCTCGTCAAAGGGCTGTTCGGTGAGCTCTGGCACAAGGCGCTTCATGTCCAGTGCGTCGCGCAGCGTGCGGTCGGTGCAGGGCCGCTGCATGCGAAGGTCATCAGAAACGACAACCAGCGCGCCATCCGGCGACCCATCGTCAAGCGACGCAATCTTCATGCGTCCTCCCCAAAGGCAATGACCATCCCGTCATGGCCCACATGCAGCGGGCCATCGTAATGCGGCGTGACGGCCGCCCGCCAATCCGCTTCGGTGATGCCCGGCTCGTGTCCCGGCACAAAATGGTTCAGTGCCAGCGCGCCCACCCCGGCAGCGGCTGCGATGCGGCCCACTTCGGCAGCCGGGGAATGACTGCGCAGGATGTGATCTATCAGCCGGGTGGCATCGTCATACCCCATGCGATCCACAATGGCCTGAATGCCCTCGGGCAACATCGCCTCGTGCACCAGCAGGTCGGCTCCCCGCGCAAACGGGATCATCTCGGGCATCGGCTCAGTGTCGCCCGACAGCACCAGCGTGTCCGCGCCATGTTGGAATTTCAACGCAAAGCTGTCGGCAACGGGCGGATGGATATTGCGCAAGGCGGTAACCAACACGCCATCCAGATCAATCGGGCGTTCGTCGGTGATATGCCCAATGGTGAACAGGCTATGAAAATCGGGGCGGCCCTCGTCGACCTCTCGCAGGGCGATGTCGTAATTCATCGCGTTCAAAAAGCCTTCCCAGTAATCTTCCAGACCGGGCGGGCCGAAGATGGGCAATTGCTGGCGCAGGCCCGTGGTCCAGGCGGTGTGCAACAGCGGCCCCAATTCCATCACATGATCGGAATGCATATGGGTGATCAACACCGCATCAATCGCGGTCAACGGCAAGCCCGCATCGCAAATGGCGCGGGTGGCCCCCAGGCCGGCATCCACCAACAGGGTCCGCCCGCCCATCTGCACCAGGGTCGAGGTCGGCATGGGCGAGCCGGGTTGAATGCCCGGACCACCTTTGGTGCCCAACAGCACCACGGAGCTTTGTGTGTCACTGCCTGTCGTCATCATTTTCGTCCCATTCATACCACGCGCCGCCACTTTCGCGGACCCCTACCATGATCAGCGCGACAATGACGATGCCCAGCAGGATGACAACACCGATCATCAACCGTCCTCCCCGGCAACGTTCCCCGGCGCACAGCCCGTACCCGCCCGGCATCCATGCCGCGTGACGGTCATTTCACTCCCGGCGTGCCATCAAACTTCTTTTCGATATCCCCCCAACAGTCGATGTAGTCCTCTTGCAATGGGGCCTCCTTGGCGGCAAAGCGCGTAAGATGTTGCGGAAAGCGGGTCTCGAACATGAATGACATCGTATTGTCGAGCTTATCAGGCCCCAGATTGGCATTAGACGCCTTCTCAAACGCTTCGCGGTCAGGCCCGTGCGGCAGCATCATGTTGTGCAGAGACATGCCGCCGGGAACGAAGCCCTGCGGTTTGGCGTCATACTGGCCATAGATGTTGCCCATAAGCTCGGACATGATGTTCTTGTGATACCAGGGCGGGCGGAAGGTGTGTTCCGCCACCATCCAGCGTTCACGGAAGAGCACAAAGTCGATATTGGCGGTGCCCTCAACACCCGAGGGCGCGGTGAGCACGGTAAAGATCGACGGGTCGGGGTGGTCAAAGAGCACTGCGCCGACAGGGCAATAGGTGGTCAGGTCGTATTTGCAGGGCGCGTAATTGCCATGCCATGCCACGACATCCAAGGGTGAATGCCCGATCTGTGTTTCGTGAAACTGCCCACACCATTTGATAGTGACGGTCGAGGGTGTTTCGCGGTCTTCAAAGGCAGCCACAGGCGTTTTGAAATCGCGCCGGTTGGCCATGCAATTCGCACCGATCGGACCGCGACCGGGCAGGGTGAATTTTTGACCATAGTTCTCGCAAACGAAGCCACGTGCAGGGCCTTTTAGAACCTCAACGCGGTAGAGCAGGCCGCGAGGCAGTATTGCGACCTCTTGTGGTGCGACATCAATAATCCCAAGTTCGGTGCAAAAGCGCAGATGGCCCGCTTGCGGGACCACCAGAAGCTCACTGTCAGCGGAATAGAAATAGCTGTTTTCCATGGAGGCTGTGACAAGATAAACGTGGCTCGCCATGCCCACTTGAGTGTTTACATCGCCAGCCGTGGTCATGGTGCGCATGCCCGTCAGCCATGTCAGAGGCGCGTCCGAATGCGGGACAGGGTCCCAGCGGTATTGACCAAGCGAGGTCACATCTTCCACCACATGCGGTGCTGATTTCCAATAGGGCAGCTCAACGCGCGTGTAGCGATGCGAGTGTTTCACCGATGGTCTTATGCGATAGCACCAGGTGCGCTCATTCTGATGGCTTGGGGCTGTAAAAGCCGTGCCAGAGAGTTGCTCGCCATAGAGCCCATAGGCGCATTTCTGCGGGCTGTTCTGCCCCTGGGGTAGCGCGCCGGGCAAAGCCTCAGTCTCAAAATCATTGCCGAAACCGGGCATATAGCCCTTATGCGGGCCTGTGAGACTGGGCGCTTGCGTCAGTACATGCGGATGTGCGGGACGGGTCATGGGCGGTCTCCTGTCGGAACGGGGTCAGGCCTGAGCGTTGCCTGCGCGGTAGGCGCGCGACCCTTTTGGCATAGAATTTCGCGAAACATGCCAGACATGCAAGCCATGTTGTCAGATGCCCCGCAGATCGCCGTCTGGCCCGCTAGGTTTGGCGATGCTTTACAAACGCTATCAAACGCGGGACAGCTTGCGGCCATGAATACACATCTCAAGGGCCTCATCATCACCACACTGGGCGTGCTCTTTGTCGTCCCGGACTCGCTCTTTGTCCGTTTGATCGAGGCCGAGCCTTTGGTGGTTGCGTTCTGGCGGGGCCTGACGGCGGGTGTGCTGATCCTGATTGGGGTGCTGGCGTTTCAGGGTGTCGGCGCGATCAAAGCCTCGCTCAACACGGGCCGCGCCGGGCTTGTCTACATCGTGCTGATGGGGTCCACAGCGCCGGGTTTTGTGATGGCGGTCACGCAAACCAGTGTGGCGAATGTTGTTTTCATTTTCGCCTCGATGCCTGTCTTTTCGTCGATCTTTGCCCGGGTGTTTCTGGGCGAACGCATCGGACGGCGCATGGTGCTGACCATGGTAGGAGTCTTTGTGGGCCTAGGCATTCTGGCCTATGGCAGCCACGAAAGCGAGATCGCGTCCTGGAAAGGTGATCTGTGGGCCGTGTTCGTATCCGCTGCCTATGCCGCAGCATTAACGGCGGTGCGCCGGGTCAAAGATGTGTCAATGATCCCGGCGATCCCTTTTTCCTACATTGGGGCGGCGCTGGTGGTGTTGCCGTTTGTGTCCCCGCTGGAACCGGTTGCGGCGCAGTGGGATCTGTTCCTGTACCATGGGCTGTTCATCGCTGTGGCGACCTGCTTTCTCACCCTGGGCCCGCGCTACATCAGCTCAGTTGAAGTCTCATTGCTGATCTTGCTGGAATCGGTTTTGGCGCCGCTGCTCGTCTGGGCTGTGGTCGGCGAAGACCCCGGTCGCTGGGCGCTGGTTGGTGGCGCGGTGGTGATCGGTGTTCTATTGATCTCCAACATGGTTTTGCTCAGGCGGGGCAAGGAGCGCGCCGCGTGACGCCACTTGGAGCAAAACAGCTCGTGCTGGAAACTGATCGATTGCGACTGATCCCGTTCAGCCTTGATGATCTAGATATTGCGCGTGCTTTGCTTTGCGACAGAGACGTCATGAGGTATGTCGCTGACCCGATGTCGCCCGAGCAGGTGGCTGAGCAAATGCACAACTATATCAGACGTGGTGCAGGAGGGCGGATCGGTATCTGGTGTGTGGTCCGCAAGGACACGGGCCAGAAAATCGGTGATTGCGTGTTGCTGCCAGTTCCCATTGAAACGGAGGACTATGACTGGAGCCTGCTGTCCGAACATGCCTACCCTGATGCGCATATCGAGGTGGGGTATCTCTTGATCCCAGAGGCTTGGGGGCAAGGGTATGCCACTGAAATCTGCGCGCGGCTGTTGAAGTTTGCGTTTGAGCAAACCGCTTTAGACCAAGTCGTCGCAACGACAGACAGCGCAAACCACAAATCACGCCATGTTCTGGGCAAATGTGGCCTCCAATTTAAGGGGCAAAGGCGCGCCTATGGGTATGACGATGTGGACTGGTTCGAAATCGAGAGAGGCGACTGGAGGTCTGACACGATCTAGGCGCCGTATTCCGCACTGAGCCTGGTCAACCCCGCTTCCATAATGTCGAACATCTCGTCTATTTGCGCCTCGGTCATGATCAGCGGCGGCGAGAAGACGGCCATATTGCCGAAGGGGCGTAGGAGCAGCCCCATCTCTTCACAGACCGCATCCAGCTTGTTGCCGAATTGCAGATGCGCGGCATAGGTTTCGTCAGACAATTCCGGGCGACATTCCAAACAGCCCAGAAGGCCCATGCCACGGGCGTCCCCGACGATGTCGAATTTCTCACCAATGGCGCGCAGACGCCCTTGGAAATATGGCGTGATGCGCTGCACGTGACCGAGGATGTCTTCGCGCTCCATGATCTCGATGTTCTTGAGCGCGGCGGCACAGCCCACGGGATGACCGGAATAGGTGTAGCCGTTGTAAAACGTGTCATTCTCGGCGTTGCCGCGCATCTGGTCGACCACGCGGTCTGACAGAATGCAGGCCCCCAGCGGAATGTACCCCGAGGTCAGACCCTTGGCGCAGGTGATGATGTCAGGCACGATGTCAAAGACCGGCTCAGACGCAAACCAATGCCCCATGCGGCCAAAGCCGGTGACGACCTCATCCGAGATATAGAGAATGTCATGCTTGTGGCACAGATCGAGCGTGCGTTTATGATAGCCCGGCGGTGGCACGATGATCCCGCCCGAGCACAGAATCGGCTCAGCGATGAAGGCGGCGATTTTATCTGCACCGACCTCGGCGATGGCGGCTTCCATATCGGCCAGCTTGGCGTCGCACCAGTCCTCAAGGCTCATATCTTCGGGGCGGCCATAAGGGTTGATGTCGGGCAGGAAATGCACCAGGTCGTCGGCCTTGTCGAACTGTGTCTTAAAGCGCTCCTTCCCGGTCATGGTCGAGGCCAGATAGGTCGAGCCGTGATAGGCTTTTTCACGCGATAGGATGATCTTTTTCTCGGGCCGCCCAAGGCGATTGTTCATGAATTGAACCGCGCGCAGAGCTGTGTCCACGGCTGTCGAACCACCGGTCGTGAAATGCACAGTGTTGAGGTCTCCCGGTGCCATTTCGGCCAGCTTGCGCGCTAAGACGGCGGCAGGCTCTGAGGTAAAGGACCACGGCGAGGCATAGGGCATTTGCATGGTCTGCTCAGCAATCGCCTTGGCCATTTCCTCGCGGCCATAGCCGATTTGTACGCACCACATGCCGCCCGGCCCGTCGATATAGCGCTTGCCTGCGCTGTCCCAAAGATAGATGCCCTCGCCAGTATTGACGCGCATGTATTCGTCTTTGCCCACGCCTTCGACCCCGGCCCACGGGTGCAGATGGTGATCGCGGTCCCAACGAGTCAGATCCTCTTCGCTGGGGAGTTTGACTTTGTTTTTTGGTTGAGCGTTGTGTTTGACATCGGTTCAATCGCCTTTTGTTTTCTCAACGGGTCCGCCCTGTTTCTCCCAGGTCGAGAACCCTTCTTTAAGATGTGCTGCCTCAAATCCCATTTCCTGAAGCGTGGCCACGGTCAGAGCTGAGCGCCAGCCGCTGGCGCTGTGAAACACGTATCTTTTGTCCTGCCCGAAGACCTCTTTGTAATAGGGGCTGTCGGGGTCGATCCAAAACTCCACCATACCACGCGGGGTATGAACACTGCCGGGGATGTATCCGGTTCTTTCGCGCTCGCGCACGTCACGGATGTCAACAATAACGGTGTTGGGATCGTCCACCAGCGCAATCAGGTCTGCGGTCTCAACCTCGTCAATCCGCGCCCGCGCATCGGCTACCACCTGCGCTGCGGTCTTTTTGAGTTTTGACATTGATCAGTCCCTTTTTGTCTTGGCAGGCTTTGCAGCATTCAGCGCCAAACCCGCCCTGAACTATGCCTTGTCCAGTGGAAAATGCTTGGGAAACAAAAGGCTCAGCGCATGCAGGCTGTCTTGATAACACGTCTCACCATCGGTCTCGGATGGGTAGAGCATCAAACTGAGCCAATGACCATCTGAGATGGACTCGATCAACCGAGTCGCACGCGGCGCGCTCAGATCGATATATCCGCCCTCTTCGATGAGCCGGGCACAGATGTGCATAATCTCTTCAAACCGTTGATTGTCATACCGGTTGTGGATCTTGAGATAGTTTGGCCGGTACTTGGCCTGTCCCCAAAATGCGAACCAAACAGCCAGCTTTTTGTGGGTGCAGACCTTCTTGTCAAAATCTGCACGCAGGATCGCAGCGAGTTGCCGTGCAGGGTCTGAACCGGCCTCCTTCTGATATTTGGTCCACAGATCAAAATGCTCTTGCGCCAGATAGCCGAGCGTTGCGTCATAGAGCGCTTCTTTGCTGGCAAAGTGATAGTTCACCACGCCATGCGAAACCTTGGCCTTTTCCGTGACATGCCGCAACGTTGTATCGGAAAAGCCGCGCTTGGATATCGAGTCCATGGCCGCCATGATGAGTTGTTTGCGCCGCACGTCCCGCGGGGCCGTGCGCTTATTGGCGGTCTCATGGCGCGTTTTAACCGGCATCAGTCGGCCCGTTCAGCCAATTGCTGATCCAACAGGTCCCGCTTGTGCTGGCGGTACATGATAAGGGCTGCAATGGTTACGCAGATCGCCACGACGAGAATGATGATGGTGGCCAATGCATTAATGTCCGGGCGCAAGCCAAGTCGAATGCGCGAGAAAATGAGTATTGGAAGCGTGTTTGCCCCGGGGCCGGTGACAAAGCTTGCGATCACCAGATCATCAAGCGAAAGCGTGAAGGCCAACAGCCAGCCCGATACCAGCGCGGGGGTAAGGCGCGGGATGGTGATTGCCGTGAGAACCTTGAACGGTTTTGCGCCCAGGTCTGCGGCAGCTTCTTCAAGGTCCTGCCCCATACCGGTCAGGCGCGCTTGCACCGTGACCGCAACAAAGGCCATGGAGAAGGTTATATGCGCGATCGTGATGGTGGTGAATCCACGCTCCGCAGGCCAGCCGATCAATTCTTGCAGAGATATGAAAAACACCAGCAAGGACAGACCCGTTATGACTTCTGGCATCACCAGTGGCGCGACAAGCATCCCGCCGAAAAGCGTGCGTCCTTTGAATCGGCCAAACCGGACCATCGCAAGCGCTGCAAGTGTACCAAGCATGGTGGCGAAAGTCGCATTCACGAAAGCGATCTTGAGACTAAGCGCTACAGCGCTCCAGACTTCGGGGGACTCGAAAAACAGCACTTTGTACCAGCGCGTTGACCACCCGCCCCAAACCGGCACCAGCTTGGAGTGGTTGAAAGAGTAGATCACCAAAAGCAGGAGCGGGATGTAAAAGAAGGCTAGCCCGAGGCTCACCATGACCGTCAGAAAGCGAGAGCGTTTGTTGTACATCTCCTAACGCCCCTCGTTTTCTTTGCCTTGGTAGTGCTGGAAGACGGCGATAGGCACCACGAGAAGGAACAGAAGTACAATGGCGACTGCCGAGGCGACGGGCCAGTCGGTGTTGCGCGAAAACTCGTTAAAGAGCACGCGGCCAATCATTTGCACGTTGCCGCCTCCAAGAAGATCGGGAATGACATATTCGCCCGTGGCCGGGATGAACACCAGAAGTGAGCCCGCGATGATGCCCGGGATCGTCAGCGGCAAGGTTACTTTGAAAAAGGTGTTTGTCGGCTTTGATCCCAGATCGGCTGCTGCTTCATTCAGGCTGGTGTCGAGCTTTTCCATATTGGCGTAAAGCGGCAGGATCATGAATGGCATGTAGGTATAGACGATACCCACAAAGACCGCGAATTCAGTATAGAGCATCCGGATGGGTTCATCGATAAGCCCAATCGAGATCAGCAAGTTGTTGATCGTGCCCTGATCCGCCAAAAGGCCCATCCAAGCATAGACGCGCAACAAGAAAGACGTCCAGAACGGCAAGATCACCAGGAAGAGCAAAAGCGGCTTCATCACAGGACCGGATCGCACGATCCCATAAGCAATGGGATAGCCAAACAACAGACAGATCAGTGTTGAGAGAACTGAGATCTTGAGCGAGTTGAGATAAGTGTTGGAATACAGGTTGTCGGTCAGGATGTAGGTGAAATTGTCAAAGACAATACGGATGTTGATCACACCCGTATCCGTCCACTCAATCAGCTTGGTGAACGGGGGGCTTGCGATGGCCAGCTCTGCCAAACTGATCTTGGCGACAATGAAAAACGGAAAGAGAAAGAAGAAGAGCAGCCACACAAAAGGGATCAGTATGACGATCTTGCGCCAATTGTTCTGTGCCCGTCTGGCGAGAGATTGCAGAAAACCGATGTCTTGCTGAGAGGTCGCAGAGACCGGACTGTTCGTTAGATCGGTCATGAATTTAGCAACATCGCGCTGGATGGCTCCCAGCTTAGATAGACCGTGTCTTCCCAGGTGATGGATTGCTCACTACTCCGCGACCTGACCTGATTTGGAGCAGTCACATCGACAAGTTGGCCTGTTTTGAGCTTAACCTTATAGATTGAAGTCTCACCCAGATATCCGATCTCTTCAACTTCACCGCTGACCTGATTAGGACCCGCCTTTTTGGGTGCTGTTTTGCTCACGTGAATTTTTTCGGGCCTTAGGCCAACCCAGATTTGTTTGCCTTCGGTCACCGATTGACCGTGGTCGATGTAAATCTCACCAAGGTCGGTATCGACGCGCACATGGTCGGTGCCATCTTCGCTGACGCGTCCGGCAAAAATATTGGCCGATCCTATAAAGTCCGCAACAAACCGCGACTGAGGAAATTCGTAAATCTCATTCGGTGTGCCGATCTGCATGAAGCGGCCTGCATCCATCACGGCCATGCGGGTGGCCAGTGTCATGGCCTCTTCCTGGTCGTGGGTAACAACGATGAACGTCACGCCGACCTGTTCCTGAATGTTGGCCAACTCAAACTGCGTTTGCTTGCGCAGTTTCTTGTCCAAAGCGGCGAGCGGTTCATCCAGCAAGAGCAAGCGTGGTTTCTTCACCAGCGCGCGGGCCAAAGCAACTCGTTGCCTTTGACCACCAGAAAGCTGTTGCGGTTTGCGTTTCTTGAAGTCCTGCAGCTCGACCAGTTGCAGAATATCATCCACGCGGTCGGTGATTTCGCTTTTGGGAACGCGGTCTTGTTGCAGCCCAAACGCGATGTTCTTTTCAACTGTCATATGTGGGAAAAGCGCATAGCTTTGGAACATCATGTTGGTGGGGCGTTCATAGGCCGAGACATTCGACATGTCTTCGCCCCCAATGTTGATCGACCCGGATTCAGGAAATTCGAACCCTGCAAGCATCCGAAGCAAAGTTGATTTGCCACAACCCGACCCGCCCAAAAGGCAAAAAGCTCACCCTGATAGATGTCGAGATCAATGTTGTCGACAGCGGTAACTGAACCGAATTTCTTTGTCAGGCCACGTATTTGGACCAATGGAGTGTTGTTCTCATGGTCAAGCCACGGCGCATCGGTCACGGACGGTCCCCCAGTAAAAATGCTCAATATATTTGCGAGCGTGGGGTGGTGGCATAAAACCTCACGCCACCACCTGTTTCAAAAAGCGATCAGTTGCCCGCTTTGAAGTTGGTCCAAGTCCGCGTTTGCAGGCGCTCGACCTTCGGCGGAAGCACTTTTGTGGTGTACATCTTGGCAACCTGATCAGAGGTTGGGAAAGCCGCTGGGCTTGATGTCACTTCTTCATCCACCAGCTCTTTGCCGGTCTTGTTGGCCGTCGCATACCAGGTGAAGTTACTGTCCGCCGCGCCAACTTCAGGCCGCATCATGTAGTTAAGGAACAAATGCGCGTCTTCTTTGTTTGCGGCATCCGCAGGGATCAACCAGCCGTCAATCCAGAGCTGCGCTGCGCCTTGGCCTTCGGGCAGGAAGAAATCAAGAACGACGCCTGTATCGGCTTCGGCTGCGCCGGACATCGCCAAAAGCCCATCAGGCCCCCAAGTTGTGGAGATGCAGAACTCTTTCTGTGGCATCCGCTGATACGCATAGTTATCGAACGTTTTGATATGCGGACGGATCTGCGCCAGCATTTCCCCAACCGCCTCATAGTCTTCGGAATTGGTCGAGTTTGGGTCGAGCCCCAGATAAGCAAGCGCCATTGGAATGATGTCACCTGGAGAATCCAGGAATGACACACCACAGGAGGCAACTTTCTCCAGGTGTTCAGGGTTGAAGATAAGATCCATGGAGCCGATTGGTGCGTCAGGATAAGTCGCCTTCACCAGCTCTTCATTATACGTTACTCCATGTGTGCCCCACATATACGGAATGAAGTGCTTGTTGCCTGGATCCCATTCACTGTCGAGCTGCGCCATAAGGGCCGGGTCAATATGTTTGATGTTGTCCAGCTTTGACATATCGAGCGGAGCGACGATGCCCGCCTTGATCAGACGCGCTGTATCACTACCGGCGTGGCTGACGACATCATAACCGCTATTGCCCGCAAGCAGTTTCGCATCGATCGATTCAGCGGAATCATAGGTGTCGTAAATGACCTTGATCCCGTATTCTTTTTCGAAGTTGGCGATCGTGTCTTCTGCGATGTATTCACCCCAGTTTGTGACCTTCAGCACACGATCTTCAGCAACAGCCGATCCGGCCATCAAAACGCCAACTGCAACCGTGCAGGTCAGTCCCTTCAGTTTGTATGTAAGTGTCATATTGCGGAATTCCTCTCCCTAGGACGACGTTCAATTTTTTGATGAGTGCATCGCGCCTTTTGTTCGGCGCAGTCCCTCGTTGAGTGATTAACTGGTTGAACGTTCGAAAAAACGTTATTCGGTGCAAATCAAACGAGTCAAGCTGTACGGTCGCCGGATTTGATCAAATCTGACGACCCTTTCAGAATATGATCAATTCATGACCACACGCGCGAGGGGATTTTCTTGACACAAGTAATGGATTTCCGAGATTTAGAACTGATGATGAAGAGAGTATTGAGAAACACGTAACCACGGGAAAGTGCATCACCTTGCGCGGTGCTGTTCTTGTTTGCCGGGATATCCCGAACGAATTTGGAAAGTAACACAAATGATCCATATGCTTTGCCGTTTCGATCTCAAGCCGGGCGCGTCAATGGAGGCGGTGCGTGGTTATTATGCTCAGTTTTTCAAAGACATGAAGTCAATGGGGTATGCGGAGGCAACCGGAGAAATTGGCACCCGAATTGACGACACACCAATGTCCACCGAAGCACCGGAAGCACAACGGTTCTACGTTGTAATGACCTTCCAGGATCGCGCGCAGCTTGATGGGTCCTATGCGTATTTCACTGGCGGGCATCTCACTTCGGACCAGCTTGCCGCACATAACGGGATCCGGCGCTGGATCACCAATGAGGTGTTCACCTGTTGGGACGATCAGGTTTAGCCACCCCAAAATTTCTTTCCAAAAAAAACTGCGTCTAGCTCCGCTGCCCTTGGTTGTGTAGTCTCTTTTTGACTGACTGTTCAGTCAGATTCGGAATCAGAATTGGCTTTGTGAAGGTTTTGAGGAGCACTTTCATATGACGATGGAACCCAATCACAGAATCCTTTTCGAGCCGCTCAAGATCGGCCCCAAGACGACCAAGAACCGATTTTATCAGGTGCCGCATTGCAATGGGATGGGGCATCGCTGGCCTCGGACCATGGCAGAAATGCGAGGGGTCAAGGCTGAAGGGGGCTGGGGTGTGGTATGCACCGAAGAGTGCTCGATCCACCCGACAAGCGATCTGACTCCGGCCACCCTGATGCGGCTCTGGGATGACAGCGATTTGCCGGTTCATCGTCTGATGGTCGATAAGGTGCATGAACACGGTGCACTCGCAGGCATTCAGCTTGTCCACAATGGCCAGTCGGTCAGCAACTACCTGTCGCGTATTCCGTCCATCGCCCCGTCGCCTGCACCCAATGAGACGTCAAACTCGACGCAGGCGCGGGGGATGGACAAAGACGACATCAAAACCCTGCGCCGATGGTTTCGCGAAGCCGCGTTGAGGTCGCGTGAGGCGGGGTACGACATTATCTATGTCTACGCCGCACACGGCATCATGACGCTGCTTTATCAATTTCTGCTCAAACGCTTCAATCACCGCACCGATGAGTATGGCGGCAGCTTAGAGAACCGGGTGCGGCTGGTGCGTGAGGTGCTGGAGGACACCAAGGATGCAGTCGGGCATGACTGTGCCGTGGCGTTCCGCTTTGCTGTGGATGAATTGATGGGTGAGGATGGCATGCACAGCGCAGAGGCCGAGGATATAGTCGGTTCTCTCGCTGAGTTGCCGGACCTTTGGGATGTGAATGTGGCAGACTGGGGCAATGACTCGCTCCCGTCGCGGTTCGGCAACGAAGGATCGCAAGAAGACTATGTGCGCTTCGTCAAGAAACTGACCACCAAGCCGGTGGTGGGCGTGGGGCGGTTTACCTCGCCGGATACGATGGTGTCTCAAATCAAACGTGGCGTGCTTGATCTTGTTGGGGCTGCGCGTCCCTCGATTGCTGACCCCTTTCTGCCCACCAAGATTGAAGAAGGTCGATCGCACGAAATCCGCGAATGTATCGGCTGCAACATGTGCACCACGGGCGACTATGTGGCCTACCCGATGCGCTGTACGCAGAACCCAACGATGGGAGAGGAATGGCGCAAGGGGTGGCACCCTGAACGTATTCCGGCGGCGACTTCCGAGGACAATGTGCTGGTGGTCGGAGGTGGACCTGCCGGGCTGGAGGCCGCGCTGGCGCTGTCCAATCGCGGGTATCCTGTCACTCTTGCGGAAGCCGGGGAAAAACTGGGCGGCCGTGTTCTGCGCGAAACAGCACTGGCCCCGTTACGGCAATGGAACCGCGTGGCAGATTACCGTGTGAACCTGTTGTCGGCTCGCGCCAATGTCAGCACCTTCACGCAAAGCGCAATGACCGCGCAGTCCGTGATGGAATTGGGGCATGCCCATGTGGCCATTGCCACCGGGTCGCACTGGCGCACCGATTTTGTGGGAATTCATCACCGATTTGCGCCCGAACAGCTTCACAGCCCGATGATTGTTGCGCCAGAGGTCATTATGGCCGGTGAGGTGCCCAAGGGACCGGTACTCATCTTTGACGACGATCATTACTACCTGGGCAGTGCTCTGGCCGAACAACTGGCCGGAAACGGTGTCGATGTTATGCTTGTCACGCCAGCGGCGGAGTCGGCGGGCTGGACGCATTTCACGCTGGAGTATGAACATATTCAGGTGCGGCTGCGTGAGCTTGGGGTTGAGATCATCTGCAACCATGGGATCGTGGCTGTGGGCGATGGCTTTGTCGATCTGGCTTGTGTGTTCACCGAGAAAACGCAGCGCAAGGATGTGGCAGCCGTGGTGCCCGTCACGTCGCGGACCAGTGACGACAGTCTCTATCATGATCTCTTAGCGCAGAAAGACGCATGGTCGGAGCATGGCATCAAATCTGTCACGCGCATTGGTGATTGCTATGCGCCGGGGACAATCGCAATGGCTGTCTATGGCGGGCACGAGTTTGCGAGAACGCTGGAAGCGCCTGTTGATCAGGACGCACCCTTCCGGCGAGAAAACGATTTTGAGTCGGACAAGCTCTGGCCCGAGTTTGCTTCATGACCGTATCCGCCAAATCCGACGCCTGGTATCAGTCGTCCTGCCATATCAAGACCTCGCTTTGGGGTAAGACAGCAGGAGATTTACCTGAACTCGAGCCTTTGACATCAGATGTGTCTGCCGACGTCGCTGTCATTGGCGCTGGGTTTTGCGGTCTGTCCTCGGCCCTGCACCTCGCCGAACAGGGCGTCGATGTCGCCATTGTAGAAGCACATGAGCCGGGATGGGGCGCCTCAGGCCGAAATGGCGGACAAGTCATACCGGGTTTGAAAATTCTGCCTGATGAGATGGTCGCGCGTTATGGCAAGGAGCGCGGAGAGCGGATTGCCGAGACTGCGGGAGGCGCGCCTCAGGTTGTTTATGACCTTATCGAGAATTACGGCATTGAGTGTGATCTGCGACGCACGGGCTGGATTCAATTGGCCAAAGGGCCAGCAGGTCGCGTGACCACGGATGCGCATGTGGCCCAATGGGGGTCCCGTGGTGTAGTGACCCGCACGCTTGATCGGGGTGAGATCGAGACCAAAGTGGGGACCTCGGCCTATGCCTCGGCCCTGATGGATGAGCGTGGCGGCAACCTGCATCCTTTGAAGTATGCCAGGGGGCTTGCAAAGGCGTGTCTGTCACAAGGTGTGCGCATTTTTCCGCAATCCCCTGCCGTCTCGGTGGAACATGACGGGGCGCATTGGGTTGTGAAAACCGAGCAAGGTCAGGTCAATGCACAAACAGTGATTGTCTGCACCAACGGCTATACAGGGTCGATGTTGCCGGGGCTGTCAGACTCGATTGTGCCGGTTCTGACGGGTGTTCTGGCCACCGACCCGTTGAGCGATAACCTGAAACGTAAGATCTTGCCAAAGCGCCAAGGCGCAGCGGATACGCGACGGCTCTTGTCGTGGTTTGGCATCGACAGCCAGGACCGTTTGATCTTTGGCAGCCGCATCAATTCGCAACAAGAACTGATTGACGAAGCCAATTTTGGCTTTGGCTTTCGCCGGATGCGAGAGATTTTCCCCGAAGTTGATACCAGCCGCGTCAACCACCTTTGGACGGGGCGCGTCGCGCTGACGCTGGATCATGTGCCGCACATTCACAAATTGGGGGATGGTCTTTACAGTGGCCTTGGATTCAACGGGCGTGGTGTCGCCATGGCAAGCATGTTTGGCAAGGTGCTTGCGGCGCATTGTCTGGGCAAGGCCGGTGAAGATTTTCTACCCGTGACCCCGATGCCCAAAGTGCCGTTCAGCCGATTTCGGGGGCAGGGCCTGGCCGTGGCCTTAACGTGGAAACGCCTGATGGATGCGGTACGACCCTAGAAAGATCTATGCTGTGCCAGAAAGAATGGATGGAAAAGGACTTGAACCATGAGAGATATCCAGATTCCCAATGACTGGGACCGCAAGGGCCTGCCTGGTTGGTGCTACCATAGCGCCGAATTGCTGGAGCTTGAAAAGGAAGAGCTGTTCAAGACCCATTGGCAAATTGCCTGTCACGTATCGGATGTCCCAAATTCGGGCGATTTCCAGACATTTGATGTTTGCGGGGAGCGCGCGATCATCCTGCGGGATACCGAAGGCAATGTGTGCGCGTTTCAGAACGTGTGTCGCCATCGCGGCTCTCGTCTGGTGGCCGAAGACAGTGGAAACTGTCCCAGTGCCATGATCTGTCCCTTCCATGGCTGGGTCTACAATCTTGATGGTACATTGCGCGGTGCCGCGCGGCCCGATTCCTACCCGCCGCTCGACAAGCATGAGTTTGCCTTGCGCAGCCTGGATATGGAGATTTGGAACGGGTTCATTTTCATCCGCTTCAAGCCGGGACCTCAGCCATCGGTGGCCGAGTTGTTGCAACCTTTTGCCGAAGAAGCGGCAGGGTATCGGATGGCGGATCATGTGCCAACGGACGCCATCTGGACCGAAGAGACCCCGGTCAACTGGAAATCCATCCGCGACGTCGACAACGAGGGCTATCACGTGGCCATGGCGCATCCGGCACTTCAGGATCTCTATGGCACAACCTACTACGACGAACCCTATGTCGATGGAGTGAGCCGCACCGAAGGTCTCTATACGCCCACCAAAGGGCGGCGCTGGGCCGTTCGAAACTACAAGAAGATGTCCAAGCCACAGGACTTCTTACCTGAAGATTTGCACCGCAAATGGCTCTACTATGGTCTTTTCCCAAATGCCGTCATCGCCGCGACCCCAGAGACCGTATTGTTTTATCAAGAGTTCCCAACTTCGGTGAATTCTTCGGTCATTCGGTCTGCCACCTATCGTCACGCAAACGAAGACCGCCAACAGCGCGCCGCGCGCTACTTGGCCAGCCGGATCGACCGGGAAACTGTCGACGAAGATATTCAACTCACTATCTGGTCAAACGAATCCATGGCGTCAGAGTTCTTTGAGGGATTCTACCTGTCTGATCTGGAATACGGCGTGCGCACGCATCACGACCACCTGCGTGCTGTGCTTCCAATTTACAATATCGAAGAGGCACCCGCCGAGGATCAGGTTCGGAAGGTCAATGCATCCATGGCGACCCAAAGCACCTCATGATATCCGAAGACCCTGATCCGGCCCAACTGCAGCAGCAAAAAACCTGCTTGAGTCACCCGTTGGTCAACGCGGGTCAGGTGCTGCGCGCTATGGGGCTGCGATGTTTTTCTATCAGGAAAAAATGATGTCGGCCGAGTTGCTCGAAATTTACCGAAGATGCTGCAAGTTCGATCATGAAGACCCCGTTGATCTGGCTGCGTTTGAAGGTATCCCAAACGCGTTGCTGTTGGATCAATAGGCTGCCGGTCATGAGTGGATTGCCAACAGAAACGGATGTGATTGTTGTCGGCGCGGGTGTCGCGGGTCTGTCGGCGGCAAGCGCGCTGCGCGCGCGCGGGGTTCAGGTCGTCGTTCTGGAAGCCGCGGACCATACAGGCGGACGCTGTGTCACGGACTCAACTCTGGTGTCGCAACCCTTCGACAAAGGCGCGTCCTGGCTGCATTCCGCACAGATCAACCCGCTGGCGCGCATAGGCGAACGGATGGATGTGGAGTTCCACAAATCCCCCTGGGCCTGGCGATGGGTCCATGCAGAGGGGCATGCGCTCAACCACGCCGAAGTCGAAGACTACAACACCTATCAAGACACAATGTGGGACGTCATCAATCAAGCGGGGGCCACGCAGAAGGACTGCGCCGTCGCTTCTGTGCTTCCCGATAGCCCGTGGCGCGAAACAGCCAAGCATTTTGTGGAGCAGATGCAAGGCGGTGATGCTGATGCGGTCTCAATTCACGATGTCGCGCAATACAGTGATTCCGAGGGAGATTGGTTGGTTGGCGGTGGATTGGGCGCTTTTGTGCAAAGCCTGTTTGCTGATGTGCCGGTGCATTTGGCCTGCCCGGTCAGTAAGATCGACACATCCGGTCCTGGCGTCAAAGCTGTCACACCCAAAGGTACGGTATCGGCCAACCACCTTGTCCTGACAGTCTCCACTGGTGTTTTGGCGGCAGAGACCATTTCGTTTACCCCGGCTTTGCCTGTGAGCAAGCTGCAAGCTGTCGAAAACCTGCCCATGGGGTTGTTAAACAAGATCGCGCTGGATTTTGATCCAAGCTGGACGAAAGCGCATCAAGGTCAGATTGCCGACTATCACACCAGTGGTGACGCGTATTGCACGACACTTTTTGGGTTTTACGACACCAGCGTCGCCGTTGGTTTCGTCGCTGGACGATTTGCGGATCAATTGGAGCAGCAGGGATCAGGGGCTGCCACCGAATTTTGCCTGCAAGGCCTGTCAGCCATTTTTGGCAACGATGTTCGAAAACACATTCGCAAAACAGCTGAGACCGCGTGGCGGAGCAACCCGCTAACTCTGGGATCCTATAGCTATGCCCGCCCCGGAGGTGCGAAGGCGCGCAGGGTGTTAGCGGAGCCCGTGGACAACAAACTGTTCTTTGCGGGCGAAGCAACGGCTTCGGATGCCTATGCCACTGTGCACGGCGCCTTCAAAAGCGGTCAAAGAGCGGCGCACGAGGTATTGAGCCAACAAGCGAAATCCAAAGCATAGATGCCCTCTCGGAACGCCGTGCAATCAGTGGCGTGAACTTGCGGCTTAGAGTTACACAAATAACAAAACGGCCCGCATTGAAGCGGGCCGCTTGAAAAACGTCTGAGCAGCTTGGCCTCAGATCCGCAGGAAGGGTTGCGCGATGCGCGGGATCAGACTGCGGAAGCGAAGGGGCGCATCGGTCGCAGCCAGACAAATGCAATCCTGGCTGATATCCGCAATCGGTGTGTGATCCACCTCTTCATTGGCAATTTCAATATCACCTGCACCGAAGTGATCCACTTCGTCAGAAAAAGCACCTTGCAGAACAAGTGTTAGCTCTGTTCCTCGGTGACCGTGATCCGGCACTGCCGCACCTGCAGGGATGAATAGCAAACGTGCTGTCGCATCCTTGGAAGTCGGCAGGATGGCTTGCTTTACGCCCATTCCCACGGACCGCCATTTCACAGCTTCAAGATCGCCACCAACATAGTCCTGAATAGGCTTAGGCAACACACCTTTCGCGCGAATGACAGATTTTGACGCCGCTTGCATCGGAGCAGACTGGATTTTGGCAAGTGTGGCCTCAAAACTGTCGTCAGCCAAACTCACGTCCGTGTCTGCCTCCATCAATGCGCCACCGACTGTGTCAAACGCACCAAGACGAGCGCGGCATTCATCACACATGGAGATATGCGCAGCTACGGTCAGGCTGAATGCCTCGGGAAGTGTTCCCGCCGAATAGGCCATCAGCAAAGCGTCGCTCAAATGATGTTTAATCATATCGTTCACCAAACTCTCAAGTCATGGCGTGGCGCAACCGATCAAGCGCCAGCCGAATTCTCGATTTGATCGTACCCAGAGGCAAACCTGTCTGTTCCGCGATCTCGCTGTGACTCAGGTCGCCGAAATAGGCTTTTTCGATCAGCTCCTTTTGTTTTGCCGGGAGCGATGCAATCGCCTCTCCCAACTTTTCACTCTCCTGCTGCAGCGCCAGAGCGTCTGCCTGGTCGGGTTCCTCGCTAGGTCCCCATGGCAAGTCCTCGGGCTCGGGACGCCGCTGTTTGCGAAGCGCGTCAATCTTACGATTCCGCGCTATCGTAAAAATCCAGGTCGCCGCACTTGCGCGGGTTGGATCAAAAAGATGGGCCTTGTTCCACAAAGTGGCCATGACCTCTTGCGTACACTCCTCCGCCAGCGATGGATCGGCTCCAGAGCGCATCAAGAATGCTTTGACCCGAGGCGCGAAGTGATCAAAGAGCGCTTTGAACGCAGCCCTATCCTGATTGTCGCGCACCTTGGCGATGTTGATCGACCAATCGGTACCATCCTGATTGCTCTGTTGCGTCACCGTCTTTGCACCCCTACGCCCACGCGCTTTTGGCTCGGTTCGTTCCTTAGATTTAAGGACCGTGCGATCACTTGCCGCGCGTCGGGCAGGAATGGCTTCAACAGTTTGAACATCACTGAACATGCAGAGCATACGTGCCACATTCTGGCTCGGATCAGATTTTTGCTAAATTTCTTTGTCATCCGTTTTGGGTTTTTGTGCGTAAACCAGCCTAGACACAAGAAAACACAGGTTGAAGACAGAATGCCATTCGAAAATACAGCGCCTGCGCGTAAGAAAATTGCTATAATCGGTGCGGGGATCACCGGGCTTGGGGCTGCATGGCGCCTTTCGGATGTTCATGATGTTACGCTCTACGAAGCCGAGCCACGATTGGGCGGGCATGCGCGTACCATTATGGCCGGTAAGAACGGTGATCAGCCAGTGGATACCGGCTTCATCGTGTTCAACTACGCCAATTATCCTAACTTGGCGCAGCTCTTTGAAGAGCTTGACGTGCCGGTGGCCAAGTCAACAATGAGTTTTGGCGCTTCAGTACGCGGCGGCAGGATGGAATACGGTCTTGACGGCGCGCCCGCTTTCTTCGCTCAAAAGCGCAACGCTGTAAGTCCGAAGTTCTGGGGTATGCTGCGAGATATCTTTCGGTTCAATGCCAAGGCCACGCAACTGGCTGCCGCCAACGAGGATCTTACCATAGGTGAATTCCTGGACCGTTTGGGTATGGGGGTGTGGTTTCGAAACTACTATCTTTTGCCGCTCACCGGCGCGATCTGGTCAACGCCTACCGAAAAGATCCTCGACTTCCCTGCGCATGCAATGATCCGGTTCATGGAGAACCATGCGCTTCTCAACTACTCCGGCCAGCATCAGTGGTACACTGTAGCCGGAGGATCCCGCTCTTATGTAGACCGTTTGGAGGCGGCACTCCTTGGGCGCGGTGTCCGTCTGCGGCTCGGAGCGCCAATTTCAGGTGTGCGTCGCAAGACAACCTGCGTAGAGCTTCGTGCCGAAGGGGCAGAATGGGAGCTCTACGATCATGTGATTTTTGCCACGCATGGTGATGATTCCCTGAAGATGCTCTCCGATGCGTCACCGCAAGAACAAGCAGCCTTGGGTGCGGTGAAGTATCAGGCCAACGATGTGGTGCTGCATTGCGATACATCTGTTATGCCCAAGCGGCGTGCGGTCTGGTCGTCTTGGAACTACGCCGAGGCTCCGGCGCGGCGCGCGGGGCAGATTGATATCACGTATTGGATGAACAGCCTGCAGCCCATTCCAATGGATGATCTGCATTTTGTCACGCTGAACTCAGAGCGTCCAATCCGCGAAGAGCTGATCTATGACCAAACAGTGCTGCGCCATCCGGTCTACGACCTGGAGATGTTGCAGGCGCAGGATAAAGTTCGGGCCTTCAACGGCGCGCAAAACACATGGTTCTGCGGGGCCTGGATGCGCAATGGATTTCATGAGGATGGGCTGGCCACAGGTCTGGAGGTTGCCGATGCTATCTTGGCGCAAGACACAATGGTGGTGGCCGCTGAATGAGCAGGGTCGACCATATCGCGGGCCATACCTGGCATGGGCGCAAAGGCGGGATTGAGAACGCCTTTCGCTACAGCATTGATTATGTGCTGCTGGATGCAGAGGCACCTGTGCGCTCGACCTGGGCCTTTGGGCGCAACAGTTCGGGGCTATTCTCTTTGCGGGATTGCGACCACGGCGGTGCGCCGAAAGAGGGCCGCGGTGCGGCATGGGTGCGCGACGTACTCGCAGCACATGATTTGGACAGCCCGGCACGTATTGAGATTCTCGCCCAACCCCGTGTGATGGGGCATATCTTTAACCCGGTCTCGTTCTGGCTTTGTTATGATGCTCAGGACGCGCTGCGCGTGGTGATTGCAGAAGTCAGCAACACCTATGGCGACCGGCATTCATACCTCTGCCTGCGCGACGATCATGGCCCCATCGGGCCTGAGGATCGGCTGACCGCGGCCAAGATTTTTCACGTCTCTCCGTTTCAGGAAATCTCGGGCGGCTATCAGTTCCGATTCGATATTCGGCCTGACCGGTTGGGCATCTTCATTGACCATACCGCTGGCAATGGCGGGGTGACGGCCACGCTGGTGGGCAACCGCAAACCTCTTGGCACGCCAGGTGTCTTGCGCGCGCTCCTGCGTCGTCCGTTTGGGTCGCGGCGGGTGCTGGCGCTTATTCACTGGCAGGCGCTGAAGCTGTGGTGGAAAGGCGCGCGCTTCCGCAATCGCCCTGAGCCGCCGACGCAAGAGGTCAGCAGATGACACTTGCACCCTCACCACGCCTTCCGGCCTTTGCTCTGTTCGGAGCAATGCTGGCAGTTGCAGGGCTGCCGCTTTACATGCATGCGCCGAAGTTTTTCGTGGACCAGTATGGCGTGTCCCTTGCCGCCTTGGGTGCGGTGCTGTTCGGGCTGAGGCTCTTTGACGTGGTGCAGGATCCGCTCTTGGGCAAGCTGGCTGCGAAACTGCGCGCGCACCGCGGCACTTCGGTTGCCTTGGCTGTTGGGACTATGGCGATTGGCATGGTTGGGATGTTCGCCGTCACAGCGCCGATTGCGCCGCTTTGGTGGTTCGCGATCATGCTCACACTGGTGTTCACCGCGTTCAGTTACCTGACCATTTGCTTTTATGCGCAGGGTGTGGCGGTGGCCTCTGGCATTGGAGAGCAAGGCCACCTGAAGCTCGCGCGCTGGCGTGAAACCGGTGCGCTTCTCGGGATTTGCGCCGCCGCCGCTTCGCCGGTTTTACTGGGTGGCTACACCGGATTTGCCCTCGCCTTCGTTATTCTTGCGATCACAGCTATCTGGGCTATGGGTCGCGAATGGCAGGGTGCTGATGTACCACAATCCGGGCTTGGCGTTGTGCTGAGCGACCCGGTAGCACGTCGGCTGCTTCTGGTGGCTTTGGCCAATTCTGCGCCCGTAGCGGTAAGTTCAACGCTTTTCCTGTTCTTCGTTGAAGACCGGTTGGGTCTGCCAGGTTGGGAAGGACCATTCCTTTTGCTCTTCTTCCTCTTTGCCGCTTTTGCTGCTCCATTCTGGAGCAGAGCCGCAGAGCGTTTCGGCACACGGCCCGTTCTGATCTTTGGCATGATCCTGTCGATTGCAGCCTTCGCCTATGCACTGATGCTGGGAACTGGTGACTTGGTGCCATTTGCTGTGATCTGCGCGGCGTCGGGCATCGCGTTGGGTGCAGATATGACGCTGCTTCCCGCGCTCTTCGCAAAGCGCATGGAAGAGATTTCGCCAGGGGCCGCTGAAGGGTTCAGCCTTTGGTCCTTTGTCAGCAAGATGACTTTGGCTATCGCGGCTGTCGCGCTTTTACCGCTTCTGGAAACATCCGGCTACGTGCCAGGGCAAGTCAACGATCAGGCAGCGCTCTGGACGTTGTCACTTCTCTACGGGGCGGTGCCCTGTGTTTTGAAACTCGTCGCGATTGCGCTGTTGGTGAGCACGCCTTCTGCCGCAATTCAAACCCCTTCAACCCCCTTGAACAAAAGGAGGCTTACGTGATGTCTGCACTGTATATCGGGATCGGTGCCAGTCTGATCCTAATCCTAGTCTACTTTAAGAAACGATTTGCCAGTTTCTCTGCGCAAAAACTGGATGATTATGAGGGAACCGGTCCTGAGATGGACCTGCGCACACATCTGAATGGTCCAATCCGCTGTGAGGGTATCATCTATGGCCCGCTGGGTCGGGTGACGTCACGCTTTTCAGCGGATTTTCATGCCAACTGGAACGGCAACAAGGGCGTGATGCAAGAGCATTTCCGCTATGACAGTGGCAACACGCAAGACCGCGAATGGCGGCTTGAGCTTGGCAATGACGGATCTATCAAGGCGGATGCCGATGACTTGGTGGGTGAGGGCACAGGTCAGCAGTCCGGCTCAAGCGTAAAGCTCAACTACAACATCCGCCTGCCGAAAGAGGCAGGTGGTCACGTTCTGAATGTGGTAGACTGGATGTATCTGACGCCAGGCGGCACAATTGTGAACCGCAGTCAGTTCCGTAAATTCGGCATCAAGGTCGCAGAGCTGGTGGCGACAATGCAAAGGTTAGACGCGGCGTGACAGAGTTAAGCGGCAAACGGTATTGGCTGGTCGGGGCAAGTGAGGGTCTTGGCGCTGCGTTGGCTGCGAAACTGAGTGCAGTGGGGGCAGACGTTGTTCTGTCGGCCCGAAATGCCGAGCGTCTGGCCGAAGTGGCCGCAGGTCTGCCACGCCCAGCCGATATTGTGCCGGTGGATATCGCCGATGATGCCAGTGTCGCAGAGGCGGCCAAGGCCGTGGGCGACATTGACGGTGTGGTTCTTTTGGCCGGTGTGTACTGGCCCATGCCAGCAACGGAATGGAAGCCGGAAGACGCCGTCAAAATGGCGGACATCAATTTCACGGGGTTCATTCGCGTGCTAGGTCACGTCGTGCCGCAGATGGTGGAAAAAGACGCAGGCCACATCGTGATCACCGGGTCCCTCTCTGGCTTTCGCGGGTTGCCCGGGGCCATTGGCTATGGAGCTTCCAAGGCCGGGGTGATGTCCTTGGCTGAAAGCATGCGCGCGGATTTACGAAAAACCGGCGTGCGTGTGCAACTGGCCAATCCCGGCTTCATCAAAACGCGTCTCACAGACAGAAACGAGTTCAAAATGCCGTTTCTTATGACGCCAGAAGAAGCGGCACAGGAGATGCTCGAACTGATGTTCGATGAGGATGCATTTGACCGGCATTTCCCCCGCGTCTTCTCCTGGGTGTTCCGTTTGTCACGTTTCATGCCCAACTGGCTCTACTACCGCCTATTTGCGTGAGATCAAAGACGCGCCCACCGTTTCCGACGAATCTGTTATAAGGAGTCGCGGAACGGGAGGGCCGTCCATGCTTGACATCAGTACACATAAAATAGCGCAAATCATTCTCATGTCGCGCGAGTTGGATCGCGCGGAAGGAGAGCTTCGCGCCTTTATCGAGGGTCTGACCGAAGAGGAGCAGATCAGTCTTGTGGCCGTGATGTGGATCGGTAGAGGTAGCTTTGGGCCTGATGAACTGGGCGAAGCGTTGCAGACAGCCTCTTCAGAGGCGTCCACTCCGACAGCGGACTACATGCTAGGGACACCACACATGTCGGATCATCTGGAAAACGGTCTGGATGAGCTGGGCATCTCCGTTGTCGATGACGAAGATGATCTTGTGCGCGGTGGCTGAGGCCTTGGCGCACTAACCTACATTTTGTAAAGAGCGGCGGTGACATTGAAAGGATCGATCCTTGCCGCGTTTCTCTGCAAATCTTGGATTTCTCTGGACTGAGCTTGCGCTGCCCGATGCTATTCGGGCCGCTGCTGGCGTCGGGTTCGACGCGGTGGAATGTCATTGGCCATATGACACTGATGCGGGAGATGTTTGCGCGGCTTTGCGCGAAACCGGATTGCCGCTGCTGGGCTTGAACACGCGGCGCGGGGATGTGGATGCCGGTGACAACGGATTGGCGGCCTTGCCGGGTCGCGAGGCAGAGGCGCGTGCGGCGATTGATGAGGCGTTTGATTATGCTGATGCCGTGAACGCCGGAGCGGTGCATGTCATGGCCGGTATCGCGGACGGCGCAGACGCGCGGCAGGCTTTTGTAAGCAATCTGCGCTATAGCGTGTCACGTGCCGGAGCGCGCATGGTGCTGGTTGAGCCGCTCAACGCGTTTGATGCGCCGGGGTATTTCCTCAACACGACGCAGCAGGCCTGTGAGATTATAAAAGAGATCAATGCACCTAACCTGAAGCTCATGTTTGATTGCTATCATGTGGGCCGAACCGAAGGAGACGTGGTCGGGCAGCTCCATGCATGTCTTGATCATATTGGCCATATTCAGTTTGCCTCTGTCCCGGATCGGGGCCATCCCTCAGGTGGTAGGCTTGATTACCAGCGCGTTTTTGCAGCCATTGATGCGCTTGGCTGGAAGCGGCCTTTGGGGGCGGAGTATCGTCCGAATGGCCCAACCGAAGGCTCGCTGGGCTGGATGAGCCCGGACAAGTAACCAAATTTTGTTCGCTTACCCCTCAGACCGGCCCTGACAAAACGTCCTGAACTGCCTATCTTTTGGGAAAACCAGTCGCTGGGAGAAAGCGCAATGACCGATCAGTCTCGTTCTTCGTTGATGACGCGCCGTGCCGTGCTTGGCTTGGGTGCTTTGGGCGCGGTCGGCGTGGCTGCAGGCGGATGGGTGATGCTGTCTCGCCCCAGCTTTGCGGGGCAGGCTTTGAGCGTAAGCGAGGCGCACAAGTCGGCGACGGGCGGTCAGATTTTTTGATCGACATCCGGCGACCGGATGAGTGGCAAAAAACGGGTGTCGGCGAAGGCGCACATCCCATTGATATGCGGCGCAAGGATTTCGTTGCGGCGCTGGATGAAGTGACGGGCGGCGACAAGGCCGCTCCTGTGGCCCTCATTTGCGCGCGCGGGGTGCGATCAGCGCGGCTCAGCAACCGTTTGACGGAGGCGGGTTACTCCAACATCATCGATGTTCCGGAAGGGATGCTTGGATCACCTGCGGGCCCCGGATGGATAAAGTCCGGTTTGCCTTTGCGTGAGTTCGAAGGCTGAAACCGGTGCGCGTAACTTTAACGAGCGCAGCCGTGGCGTTTACAATGGCGGCGGGCACTTCCCACGCCTCGTGCGGTCCTGAACCGGTGGCCTGCGAAATTCAAAGTGGCACTTATCACATCAAACTGCCCGAAACGCCGGGTGATGACATGCCAGTGGTGGTGTTCCTGCATGGCTTCGGTGGCAGCGGGCAGGGTGCGATATCGCGGGACATCATGGTCGAACCGCTACGCGCGCGCGGCTACGCGGTGATTGCCCCCAATGGGGTTCCGCGCGCCGAAGGCCGTCCGGCGAGCTGGACATTCTATCCCGGTTGGCCGGGGCGTGATGAAAGGGCGTTTCTTAAAGATGTGGTGTCCGATGCCGCAGACCGGTTTGGCACGAGTGCGGACACTGTTTTGCTCTCTGGCTTTTCCGCTGGTGGTTTCATGGTGAACTACCTGGCCTGCGACGCTCCGGATACCTTTAGTGCCTATGCACCCGTTTCAGGCGGGTTCTGGCGTCCGCATCCTGTGGAGTGCAATGGCCCCGTCAAGCTCTTGCATACCCATGGCTGGGCGGATGGCACGGTGCCGTTGGAAGGGCGCAAGCTGGCTGGTGGGCGGTTCCAGCAGGGCGATATCTTCGCCGGGCTAGAGATTTGGCGTGCGGCGAATGAATGCAGCGATGAAAAGCCTACAGGTTTTGGCAAAACCGGCAATTTCATGCGCCGTGTTTGGGGCAACTGTGCCGATGGAGGCGCGCTGGAAATGGCGCTTTTCCCCGGAGGGCACACGGTGCCCGAAGGATGGGCTGATCTGGCGCTCGATTGGTTCGAAGGGTTGAACTAAACCTTATTCAGCCGCGGTAGGCTGGGCGTCACCATCCAGAGTGGATTTCAGTTCTTTGCGGTAGTGCCGGGCCGCACGTGTCACTTGCGGTTCGCGCCACATCTCGCGCGTGCCCATCAGCTTGGAGACAAGGCCGCGAAGGGACACGCCACTGAGTGCTGAAAGTGGAACGGCCAATGCCAGGCTTACGGCGATGGGCAGAAGCCACAGCGACACAAGCCCCGCCGCCATGCCAGCAATCAGAGCGATGCCACTAACCGTTTCAAGCGCGTGGCAGATGATGAGTGTTCGCAGACCGTAGCGCCCGCCATCGCGAAGCTGCGGTGTCCAACCTTTCTGAATGCCAAACATGGTGCGAAAGACGGCGATCATCTGTTGCACCATTAGGATCGGGGCATAAGCTACGGACAGGATCAATTCCGAGAAAAACGACAGCACGAAGCGGCCCGGCCCGCCATAATCGGCAAATCGCGTACGGGTGAGCGGAATGGCGATGATGCCCATGAGTTTTGGGGCAAGCAGCAGCGAGTACATCAGCGCGATTATCAGCACATGTCGCCCTTCGGTCATCTCTGGCCAGGTGGGCATCAGCGGGTTGTCCGGTGAGAAATAGGTGAGCACTGAGGCATCACCGCCCTGACCCATCAGCGCCCACATCACCAGCAGGGCAAACCAGATAGGCGACGCCAGATAGCTCATCGCTCCATGGAACATGTGAAAGCGTGAGGCCGGGCGCAGGCCGCGTGTGGACAGCAAGCGCAGGTGTTGCAGATTGCCCTGGCACCAACGGCGGTCGCGCAGGATATGGTCGATGAGTGTTGGCGGGGTTTCCTCGTAGGACCCGCGGATGCGGGGAGGACGCGAACACTCCACCCAGCGCGACGCAGAAGACCTGCTTCGACAAAATCATGGCTCATGATGAGTTTGCCTTCGCGTCCAGAAAGCGACCGCATCAGGGGCAGGCCCGCTGATGAGGCAAAAGCACGGGTGCGGATGATCGCATTGTGGCCCCAGTAGTTGCCCTCTTGACCAGTCCAGCGGGCAAGACCCTCAGAAAGCGCTGCGCCGTAGACACCATTGGCAAACTGTTGCATCCGCGAGAACACGGTCTGTGCGCCGATAAGCTGAGGACAGCTTTGAATAAGGCCCGCGCCGGGATCGCTTGCCATGGCATCTGAGAGACGCGCGATGGCGCGTCCGGTCATCAGGCTGTCTGCATCAAGAACCAGCATCGCAGGCCAGTCCGCGCCCCAGCGTGTGACCCAATCTGCAATGTTGCCCACCTTGCGACCTGTATTCATCTCGCGGCGGCGGTAGTAGATTTGCAGACCCGGCGACAATGTGGCCTGCAACGCAAGTACGCTGTCCTGTTCGGCCTGTGCAATCTCAGGGTCTTGCGTGTCGCTGAGAATGAACATGGCATACTCATGCCGCCCCCCATAGGCGCGCAGTTCTTCCAGCATTGAGCGCGCGTTGCCCAGCACATACCAGGGCACTTCATTATAGATCGGCATCAGGAGCGCAACTTTCAGGCGCTCGCTTGTCTGGGTGCGCGGTATGGTGCGTGTCAGCGAGCCAAGTCCGAGACCCACAGTGCTCACTGTCAGGCACAGCCAGAAGAAGTTGAACGCCATCAACGTCAACAGGATGCCCTCAACGGTATTGAGGCCATCCAAGCCAAACCAGCTCCACATAAACCAGCCGAAACCGAACGTCGCCAAAATAGCAGGAATGAAGACGATGGCACGCCACAACACCACGGTGTTTTCCGAAAGCTGTGCCGGTGCCTTGGGATCTTCGTAGAAAACATCGAAATTCTGCGCTGGCATGTCCAGCGGGGCTTCGGGCGGCATGATATGTAGATTGTGGCTCATTCTCACACCGTCCACCGATACAGCCACACCTCAGAGGCCATCTGACCATCTTTAAGCAACTGCGCTCGCAACTCGATATGCCGTCGCTCACCGGGATCAAAGTTGAAGGCAAGGCGTAGACCACCCGTGGCCGGGTTGCGTTGCAAGACGCCTTCGCTGGTCTCGACATGGGGCGAATAGGTATGAACCGTAAGCGCCTCTGGCCCGTCATCAAAGAGCGGGCTATCTTCAAAATCAATAACCACAAGACGACCGGGGCCAAACAAACGGCGTCCCATAGAGGTGTTGATCACCTTTGGTAGCCTTGGCTCGATCGGGGCATCTGCGCTCCATGTGAGCTTGTAAGAGAGGTCCACCTGTTGACCGGCAGGCATCGGTTCGGCTGGGCGCCAGTAGGCGACGATGTTGTCATAGATCTCTTCATCGGTAGGAATCTCGACCAGTGTCACAGTTCCCTTGCCCCAATCGCCCTTGGGTTCCACCCAAAGACCCGGACGGTTGTGATAGAGCGCCTCGAGATCGGCAAAATCCTCAAGCTCGCGCGCCCGTTGCATCAGGCCAAAACCGCGTGGATTGGTGTCCACAAAGCTCGAAATCTGAAGCTGTGTGGGGTTGGCCAGAGGGCGCCAGATGACCTCGCCATTGCCGTTCCACATCATTAACCCGTCATTGTCATGCACGGCAGGGCGGAAATCATCAAACCGGTTGCGATTGGTCTGGTCGAAAAGGAACATCGAGGTCAGCGGCCCAAGGCCCACATTGTCAAGCTCAACGCGCGGAAAGAGCGTTGCCTCGACCTCCATCACACAATCGGCTCCGGGTGTGATGTCAAACCGATAGGCGCCTGTCACGCTCGGGCTGTCCATGAGCGCATGCACGACCATGTTCTTTTGGTCTGATCCTGGCGCCTCTAACCAGAACTTAACGAAATCGGGGAACTCTTCACCTTCCGGTGCGCCGGTGCGAAGGGCCAGTCCGCGCCCCGAGAGGCCATAAGTCTGTCCAATGCCGATCGCCCGGAAATAACTGGCGCCCTGGAAGACACAGAATTCGGTTTTGTATTCCGGATGGCCTAAATTTGTCCGCAGGCGCAGACCGGAATAGCCGAGTGTCTCTGCGGTTTTGATCAGGTCGGGAACCAGTTTGCCTTTGTTGAAGTTGTCGAGTGTGAACGGCACTGCCGCGGCTACGTTGTTTTCAACCGAGTAAACCTTCGTGGCACGCGGGAAATAGAGGCCGGGTGCAAAGAAATCGACCTCATATGAGCGATCCGTACCGGCCCAAAGTGCGTTTTTACGCGGAAACCGAATGTCGCGATACTGGTCATATGTCAGGTTTTGCCAATCTTCCGGCACCATGTCGCGGGGTGTATAATCGCGTGTGGCCAGATCACGGGCCATATCGATCACCGCATCGCGTGAAAATTCGGCTGAACCCGTGGCGGCGCGCGATGGCAGGGGCAGCAGACCCGGAATCAGCGCCGATGCCGCTGCACCGCCAAGCAACGCGCGGCGTGTCACAGTCGCAGAGTTGGTCAATCGGCTCATGCCTGACCCCCTGCACCGCGCTTGGGCTTCCACGGTGAGGACTTGAACCAGCCCGCCACGTAGGCGCAGAGCACCAAAAGCGCAAAGCCCACGAGGTTCACAAACGTGTTGATCCACGGATCCCGTACGAACCGGTCATTCACAAGCGTTGACGTCTCATCAAGCCAGACCCCCAGTAAGCGCGCCAGCAGCATGGAAAAGACGAAGACCGCCAGCGATTGCTGGCCGACTTTCATGATGATGTTCTTGACCAGCCAATTCCAGACACGTCCCACCTTGAGATACTTGCCGCCTTCACCCACCAGTGCCCAGGCCAGATAGCCGAGCGACAGCATGTGGAGATAGCGGAAGATGCCGAAATCTGTCTTGCCGCGCAGTGGGGCCATATCCCGGAATGTCTGGCGCTGCCAGCTGCGGATATTGTCGTCCCACCATTCCGACTGCCAGCTGAAACTGCGCACGCCCACGGCTGAGAACACAAACGAAAAGAGCACAAAGGCCAGCGCGAGACCCACAAGCCATTTGTTGACCGGAGGACGAGGGATCCAACCAATCATGAGCGCAAAGCCTGTAAAGAAACAAAGCTGCCAGCCAAACGGGTTGAAGAACCATGGCCGGGTGTTCTGACCCTCGGCGAACCAGTACTGCGCCGGCAGTTGCAGAGGTGTGATGTCTTCGTCGGTGAACAGCTCGCCAATCTCCATGTTGGCAAAGCCCCAAAGCACCAAACAGGCACCCAGTGCCACATAGGGATGAATCTTCGCCAGCGCCATGACTACGGGGATCATGAGCAGGATCACCATGTACATGGGCAGAATGTCGAAGTAGTTCGGCACATAGGTCAGGGTCATCAGACCAACCAGGTTGCCTTCGATATTGTTCAGAAACGGCTTGAGGTTGAGCTGTCCGGTGTAATCCCGAAGCTCAAATCCAAGATGCGGCAGCGCCAGCAGCGTGGCCGTTGTGATGATGAAAAGCCCGATATGCGCCCAGTAGACCTGCCAGGTGCGGAAGGCGATGCGCGCTGACCCCATGCCCAGGCCCTGTGTTTGGAATAGTTTGCCAAAGGCGATGGCCGACGCCATGCCCGAGCAAAAGACGAACATCTCTGTGGCATCCGAAAAACCCCAGCGTGCCGGGATCCAGCGTGTCCAGAGATTGCCGGGCGTGTGCGCCAGCAGAATGATGAACATCGCGATGCCACGAAAGAAATCAAGGCGCGGATCGCGCACCGTCGCCTTGGGCAACGCCGGGGCTTCCGTACGTGCCGTGGTCGGTCCATAATCTGATGATGGCGAAATTGTCGCCATGGGCTTAGTCTTTCTTTTCAGCAGGCAGGCGTTTTAGGCGTTACTCGGCGGGAACAGAAGCGGCGCTGTAGTCTCCACGACCCGTGGCGATCAGAGTACGGCGGGCGGCGGTGTATCCATCCTCACGACCGGCGCGTTTGGTCTGGCGTTCATCCAGGATGGCTTCGGCCTGATCCAAGAGGCCAGCGCGAATTCCGGCGTCGATTGTCATGCGTTCGAACACATCGCGCTGAGCGTGACTGCCACCGGCGAGCTGCATCCCGCCTCGGGCTTGCGCCAGTTTGTGAAAAGCCTCGGTGTAGCGCGCTTCGCCAAAGGCTTCGAGCCCTTCGGCGGCGGCCACACCCGGATCGCTCATCCGGCTACCCATTTCGCAGTTCGATTTGGCGTCACGTGCAATACGCTGAAGCATTTTGGCTGTGGCATCCGGTTTGCGGTCACCCGTCAGCGCCAGCATGTAGTGCAGGTCGGCAAAGATCAAACAGCCATCTTCGGTGCGCGCAGCACTCAATTCAGCCAGCTCATCCCAGCGACGTCCGACATCCACGCCGTCGAGTTCTAACCGCATCAAGAGCGACGTGGCGTTGGAAATGTCGCGGTAGTCGTCGGTCTGATCCTTGCGAATTTCGGTGTCGTACAGGTCAAGGACTTGGTCCATTTGGCCCAGGTCGAGATGCATGAGCGCTTTGTGCCACCAGACGTGATAGCGGAAATTGTTGCAATGCGCCCAGGCACTTTCACGGCCCGACAACCATTCCAGACCCTTGCGGGCATTGGCTGTCATGTCATGCACATGCGCAACGGCATGCAGGCCCCAGGCATCATCGGGCGCCATCCAAAGCGCCTGACGCCCAGCGATTTCTGCCTTTTCGTACTCCCCGGTTTCCTCAAGAGCGAAAGAATGGCATCCAAGCAGATAACCGCGTCCTTTGTGGTCTGGGCCGTAGGCTGGCATGACGCGCTCAATAGACTCCCGCATCCCCGTGGCATCGCCCAACACAAAGCGGATCGCATGGCTCAGCTTCATGGCAAGCGCGTCTTCGGGGTGGTCGCGCAAGATGTCTTCAAGTTTAGCAATTGCACCGCTGGGTTGGCCATCCAGCCAGACGCCAAGCGCCTCGACATAACGTTGCTCGCGTGGGCTGATGTGCCCCTCGGCGGCGGCGGATTTTGCCTCTGCATATGCGTCATGAGCAGTCTGCAGCACTTCGCGGCGACCCAGCAGAATGTAGAACATACCCTTGACGGCGTGACCCAAAGCAAACCCTGGTTCGGCCTCAAGCACATCGCCAAGATGTTTCGGCGTCACAGCGGCATGCGCCAGAAAGGCCAACAACGTGTCGTTCCAGGCGTCCAGTGCGCGCGGGCTTGTCAAAGTGGTCGGTTGACCGAAAACATCAAACTGCATCTTTACTTCCATTTCTGTCGCGGTCAGGTCCGCTGTCTGTGATTAACAAAGACATAGGGTGAGCGCATACCGGTATCGGTGCGTCTAACGAATTGGTGAAGTCATGTGTGAGGTTTCGTTATCATAGTCGCGAAATATTGCCGAAAAACGCACGCGTTTAGGTAGAAAGCGTGAGAAACTTCAACAGTTTGCCGGATATCGGGTGCGATTTGCTATGGTAAAAAATGCTGCACTGCAACATGCGATTCGGAGAAATGGCTTAGAATCTGCCCAAGTGCAGGTGCTTAAATTCCAGCGCTGCGCTTAAATTTTAATCAACTTACGAAAGCCAACTCTACAGGCGACCGTCATATGCACCCGGTTCGATCTCTGCGGCAATGACTGTGAAACGGTCTGCGGCCATCGCGTCTTTTAGGGCCGACCGCAGTTCTGTGCGCGTCGTCACTGTATGCCCGTATCCTCCAAAAGCCCGACCCATAGCCGCAAAATCATGCCGCGCAAAATCCACGCCCTTGTTGGCAAGCTGCCTTTGGCGTTGTTTCAATTCGATCAGCGCAAGGCTGGCATCCACAAACACCAGAAAGATCGGGTTCACGCCCATTTCCGCCGCGGTGGCAAGTTCACCAGCCACCATGAGGAACCCCGCATCACCCGAAAAGCTGATGACCGGGCGACCCGGTTCTGCGAGTTTGAGTCCCATGGCCATCGGGACTGCACAGCCCATGGTGCAGAGCGCTGAGGATTGGATGAGGCCACGTGGTTCGTCGCAGCGCCACATCTGGCTTAGAAGGATGCGATGCGCACCACTATCGGCCGTGGCCAGCGTCGTCTTTGGCAGAACGGCGCGGGCCTCGGCGATGATGCCGGCGGGACCCCAGTCTTCGTCTTTTCGAAAGGCTTCGGAAAGAGCGTTTTGAACGGCCTGCGGTTCGCCGCCCGGCCAGGTCGCGCGGGTTGGCGTCGTGTTGGCCAGCATTTCCAGTGTTTCGCAGGTATCGGCGATAAAGTTCAGCGTTGCCTGATGCATGTAGTGGGTGTTGGGTGCCGCCGCGATGTCGATCACCATCTGCCGGGAAGGATCAAACGCGTCACGCCATCCTACGCGCATTTCGATCGGGTCGTACCCGATACACAACACCAGATCGGCCTGTGCCACGAGCGGAAGAAGATGCTTGTCAGCCAATGGCGAAAGCCCCGCACCACCCAAACAAAGCGGATGATCCTCTGGAAGAATGCCTTTGGCCTTGTAGGTGGTGATGAATGGGATGTTGAATTGCTCCAAAAAGGCACGCAGCACCGTTTGGGCATCGTCATAGAGAACATCCAGTCCAACAATCGCGACCGGGCGGTTGGTTTTGGCCAATGCCTCACGTGCTTTGGCAGCACCGCCGCCGCTCGGCGCAACTCTGCTGGCCGTAGGACGGTAAGGACGTGCGATATCGTTTGGCGCGGGCGCATCTGCCACGCTGATCGGAACATCGATATGCACCGGACCACAGCGCGGTTCGGTCGCAATCGCCACAGCCTTGTCAGCGATGATGCCAGCCCCTGCGGCGGTGAGGCGAAAGCTCTCCTTGGTGATCGGGCGCAGCACCTGTTGGTGGTCCAGCACCTGATGCGTATAGGTCAACGCTTCATCTGCATCGACACAGCCCGTCAACACGATCATCGGCACGCGGTCCTGCTCGGCATTCGCGATAACGTTGACGCCGTTCATTGCTCCGGGGCCGACCGTGGCCACCAGGATGGCCGGGGCTCCGTCGCGGTGATGGACGCCCTCGGCCATAAAGCCACCGGCGTTTTCGTGTTTGATCAGGTGGAAGGCGATGCCTGCCTTTTCCAGCGCATCCACCAACGTCAGCACTTCACCGCCCGGCATCCCGAACGCGTGGCGACAGCCCGCATCGTAGAGCCGCTCGGCCAAGACATCGGCGGCGCGTTTGGTCTTCGTGGTCATGCAAAGTCCTCGGACAGTCTGTTTGTCCCGACATTGCTGGGAATGTGGTTAGAGGCAAGTCTCTTCACGCCACTGTTATCCGCAAGTAGCTCTATTGTGTAGCCTCAGCCGCAATACTGGCAAAGATTGCGTCCAGCTCAGTCGCAAGAAGTGTCAGAGTGTCGCCACCGTCTTCGAGATAGGGGGCAAAAACAAAGCCGGGCCGCTTGTAAGAGAGGGTCGCGGTGCCATCTTCGTTCTCCGTGACATAAAGCCGGATAGGGGCTTCGATCATCGCAGCGGTCGATGTCGCGAGAACCTTGACCGCGAAATCGTTGTTAAACGCCCCGATGACCAGATTGCCGGGGATTTTGATGCCACGGCTGGCAGCAGCTTTGGTTGGCCCCGCCTGCGTGACGACGATAAGCCCATTGGACTTCACAGCCGCGCGTGTGTCGCTCACCAGATCGCCATAAGCCTTGGACGTCGGAAATACCTCGAACCCGGTTTGCGCTGACATATCTGCAGCAAGCGCGCGCCCGGCAAAAAGCATGACAAGCAGACATGACATCATCAATTTGGAAAGCATAGTGGTCCCCCGGAACATGTGTTTGAGGTCTATTACGTGATTTAGCCACCTGTTGAGGTCACATTTCGTTGTATGGCGCTCAATCGCCCATGCGAAACGAAAAAAGGCCCCAAATTGGGGCCTTTTTTTGGTTTGCCGGGGTCGATTAGCCCTTGGCGATCATCTCCGCCGATTTCACGATGACCTCAGCTTGCTTAATCGAGGCAATGTCAATCAGGCGGCCTTTGTACGTTGTGGCCCCAAGACCCTTGGCTTTGGCGTCCTCCATGGCGGCGAGAATTTCACGCGCCTCGTTGACCGATTCCTCGGATGGCGTGAAGATCGCATTACACGCGTCTACCTGATTTGGATGAATGGCCCATTTGCCCACCATACCCAGCGTCAGCGAACGCAGAGCCTGCGCTTTGAAGCCTTCGGGGTCTGAGAAGTCCCCAAACGGGCCGTCCACCGGCAAAAGACCATGTGTCCGGCAGGCCGCCACGATATTGGCCGTGGCCCAGTGCCATGGGTCGCCCCAGTAGTTCTCACCATTGCGGTGCATGTAGTAGTTTTCCTGCGTGCCGCCGATGCCGGTCGTCTGCATCCCCATATAGGCCGCGAAATCCGCCGCACCGAGGCTCATCGCCTGCATGCGCGGGCTGCCCTTGGCGATGTCCTCAACATGCGCGATGCCCATGGCCGTCTCAATGATGCACTCAAAGGCGAGCCGCTTCTTGTGACCCATCGCGATCTCAATCGAGCTGACCAGAGCGTCAACGGCATAGATGTCATCACCCGATCCAGCCTTGGGGATCATGATCATGTCCAGACGGCCGTTGGTCTGTTCCAGCAGATCAACAACGTCTTTATACCAATATTGAGTGTCGAGGCCGTTGATGCGCACGCTGAGCGTCTTGTTGCCCCAGTCAATGTCATTGATCGCTTCAATGGCATTTTTGCGGGCGATATCCTTGTCCGAAGGCGCAACCGCATCTTCGAGGTCCAGGTTGATCACGTCTGCTTTGGACGCTGCCATTTTCTCAAACAGGGCAGGGTTGGATGCCGGGCCAAATAGCTGACAGCGGTTGGGGCGGGCCGGTGCAGGCGGTTGTGGACGAAAACTCATTTTGAGACCTCTTTGTTTCAATCTTGCCGAAAGGCGCTGCGCGACAGCTATAAAATTGCGTGCAGGCGCGCAAGACGCTGTGGACATTTGGCGCTTTCCATCAGTTTGGGATTAATCCTTCGAATTTTATCCGCATATTTGATGAAAAATTCGAATAAATTTTCGAAATAAACGACATGCCGCCGTATATTCACGATGAAATCGCATGGCTTTCGAAGCAAACTGCCGCAAAATTGATTCCTGGGTAGGAGACGCGCCATGATTGAAACACCGTATCTTTTGTTCCTTGGGGACGCCCCTGACATGCTGGCAGCCAAAGTGGCCATTGGCATTCGCGATTGGCGTCCGGATCACGCCCTTGGGCAAATTCGGCTGCCCGGATGCGGTGCCGATCTTGGATTGAAGGACCTCACATTGGCCGAAGCCCAGGCTGCAGGTGCGAAAACGCTGGTCATTGGTGTGGCCAACCGCGGTGGCGTGATCAGTCAGGCCTGGAAAGAGGTGCTCATCGAGGCGCTTGAGATGGGGTACGACCTGGCTTCTGGACTGCATAACCTGTTGCGGGACGAGGGCGATCTGGTGGCGGCTGCACAGACCTATGGCGGCACGCTGCATGATGTGCGGGTGCCAACCGTGGGTTATCCCATTGCCAATGGGGTCAAGCGCAGCGGCAAACGCTGTCTCGCCGTGGGCACCGATTGCTCTGTCGGCAAAATGTACACCGCCATGGCGATGGAACGCGACATGGTTGCGCGCGGTATGAAGGCCACGTTCAGGGCGACCGGTCAGACGGGCATCCTCATTACCGGACATGGCGTTCCTTTGGATGCGGTGGTGGCGGACTTCATGGCGGGGTCTATCGAATACCTGACTCCAGACAATGAAGACGACCATTGGGATCTGATCGAAGGACAGGGGAGCCTTTTCCACGTCTCCTATTCCGGCGTGACCATGGCCTTGATCCATGGAGGTCAGCCTGATGCGCTGATCCTCTGTCACGAGCCAACCCGCGCGCATATGCGGGGCCTGCCGGATTACACCCTGCCGAGCCTGGAACGCCTGCGTGATACCGCGCTCCCGCTCGCGCAGGTGGCCAACCCGGCCTGTCAGGTGGTTGGCGTTTCGGTCAACACTCAGCATATGAGCGAAGCGGATGCCAAGGCCTATCTGACCGAGGTTGAAGCCAACCTTGGTCTTCCGGCCACTGATCCCTATCGCTTTGGGTCTGACAAGCTGGTGGATGCGCTGGCCGCGATGTAACTTGCCGCGTGCATGTGATCCCTGTCGGATGCCTCCGGCGGGGATATTTTGAGCAAAAAGAAAGGGCAGAGCCGTGCAGGTTTCCGTGACACGCGACGTGTTCAAATTGGCGCAGGTTTTTACCATCTCACGCGGCTCACGCACGGAGGCCAAGGTGCTTACCGTACGGATCGAAAAAGACGGCGTTGCGGGATTGGGCGAATGCGTGCCCTATGCGCGGTATGATGAAACGCTGGAGAGCGTGACAGCAGAGATCGAAGGCCTGCCTGCGGAGTTTGACCGTGCCGGTCTCTATGATTTGCTGCCAGCTGGAGCTGCGCGCAATGCTGTGGACTGCGCGCTGTGGGATCTGGAGGCCAAGGCGTCAGGTCGTCGCGTCTGGGAACTGGCCGGTCTGCCAAAGCCTGGACCAGAAATCACCGCCTACACGCTCTCGCTCGATACACCCGAAAAGATGCAGGCGCAGGCGGCAGAGCACGCGCATCGCCCTTTGCTGAAGATCAAGCTGGGCACACCTGATGACATGCCCCGGCTGGAGGCCGTGCGCGCCGGTGCCCCCAAGGCGCGCATTATCGTGGATGCCAATGAAGGTTGGAGTGCTGCGGTTTATGCCGATCTTGCGCCGCATCTGGTGCGTCTGGGCGTTGATCTCGTGGAACAACCTTTGCCTGCCGGAGAGGACGACGCGCTCATTGGTATGAAACGTCCCGTGCCGGTCTGCGCGGACGAGAGCTGCCATGACCGCGCCAGCCTGCCCATGCTGAAGGGCAAGTATGACGTGGTGAACATCAAGCTCGACAAAACCGGTGGCCTGACCGAGGCACTGGCGTTGAGAGATGCAGCACGCGCCGAAGGCTATGAGGTCATGGTCGGCTGCATGGTTGGCTCAAGCCTAGCCATGGCCCCCGCCACCCTGGTGGCACAAGGGGCGATGGTCACTGACCTTGACGGCCCGCTGCTTCTGGCCGAAGACCGGGAGACGCCTTTGATTTTCGACACCGCCGGGGTGCACCCGCCATCGGCAAAGCTATGGGGTTAAGCGCATGAGAACCGTTTACGTGAATGGAGACTACCTGCCCGAGGATGAAGCGAAGGTGTCGATCTTTGACCGCGCCTTTCTTATGGGCGATGGCGTCTATGAGGTGACGTCCGTTCTGGGCGGCAAGTTGATTGACTTTGACGGTCACCGCGCGCGTTTGGAACGCTCTCTGGATGAACTGGACATGCCGCATCCCTCAGTGATGGACGATCTTTTGGACATCCACCGCGAACTTGTGCGCGCAAATGAGATCACCGACGGTCTGGTTTACCTGCAGATCACCCGCGGCGCGCCGGGCGACCGGGACTTTGCCTTCCCGGATCGCGACACGCCGCCAACGGTGGTTCTGTTCACCCAAAACAAGCCAGGCCTGGCCGACAGCCCAGCCGCCAAGCAGGGCCTCAAGATCGTCAGCATCGAAGACCTCCGCTGGGGCCGTCGCGACATCAAGACAACGCAGCTTCTTTATCCGTCTATGGGCAAGATGATGGCCAAGAAAGCCGGCTGCGATGACGCCTGGATGGTGCAGGACGGGCATGTGACCGAAGGCACCTCAAACAACGCCTACATCGTCAAGGGCAACAAGATCATCACGCGCGCGCTGTCCAATGATATTCTGCATGGGATCACCCGTGCCGCCGTGCTGCGCTTTGCCAAAGAGGCGCAGATGCAGGTGGAAGAGCGCAATTTTACGATTGATGAGGCGAAAGAGGCCGACGAGGCCTTTGTCACATCGGCCAGCGCCTTTGTCATGCCCGTGGTCGAGATTGATGGCGCGTCCATTGGGACCGGCTCGCCGGGCGCTCTGGTTCCGCGCCTGCGCGAAATTTATCTGGAAGAAAGCCTGAAAGTCGCGATCTGAAAACTGTTGCCAGAAATATCCCTTGTGGCAGAGTGAACGCCGCAAGGGGAGAGGTGCGATGAAGTTCAGTATTCAGTTGTCGGCGGATTACCCGGATAAAACCTATGGCGGGGACCGGGTCTATGCCGACATGCTCGATCAGGCGCGGCTGGCCGACAGGCTGGGTTTTGATGCGGTCTCGCTGACTGAACATCACCTGATGAATTGCCTGATGATGCCCGCTCCCTTGCAGTTTGCGGTGCATATCGCCGGGCAAACCCAACAAATCCGGATCATGACCTCGGTCGTGGTTTTGCCCCTGCATGACATGCGGTCCTATGCTGGTGAGGTGGTCGTGGCCGACATCTTTACCGAAGGGCGGCTGATGCTTGGCGTTGGCCGGGGCGCGTTCAAATATGAGATGGAGCGTTTGGGCGTGCCGATGGACGAAACCCGCGCCCGGTTCGATGAATCGCTCGACGTGCTACAGGCGCTTTTGACCAAGGAAGAGGTGAGCTGGGACGGGCAGTATTACCAATTCCCACCACTCACCATCATGCCCCGCCCGGTGCGCCCCATTCAGATGATGATGGCCGTTATGAATCCCGAGGGCATCTATCACTGCACCAAACGTGGCTTTCACATTCAGACCACGCCGCTCTCGGGCAATCATCAGCTTTTGATCGATCAAGTGAGCGCCTTCACCCGCGCTAAGGAGGAGATGGGGGCGGCTGGTACTGGGCTGACGCTTAGCCTCTCTCGCGTCGCGCATCTGGCACGGAATGAGGCCGAGAAGCAGCGCAAGATTAAGGCGGCGCATACCTACTATGGCCGGTTCGACAATGTCTTCACCGGCCCGGGCACGGTGCAAAACGGCATGATCGAGGAACTGCCCTGCGCCACGCCGATGGACGAGCTGGGCGAGAGCCTTCTCATCTGCACTCCGCAAGAGATGATCGACAAGCTCGCCCCCTATGCCGAACTGGGTGTGGACCGGGTGATCCTCAACGTGAATTTCGGGCTGGCAGCACAGGATACATTGGACACGATCCAGATGTTTGCTGAAGAGGTCATGCCCGCCTTTGAAGCACAGGTAGCCGCACAATGAACAACGCAATTGACTGCGCATACACAGTTGAAGGCAGCGGCCCGCCGCTCTTTCTCATCCACGGCATCGGGGCCGCACGCGATACCTGGCGCAAGGCGCTTCCCGTTCTCACGCCGCATTTCACCGTGGTGACCTATGATCTGCGCGGACATGGCGCGTCACCTATGCCAGATGGCGAATTTGGTCTTGATGAGCTGGTGAATGACCTTGAACGCGTCCGCGAACGCACCGGGTTTGAGCAGGCGCATTTCGCGGGCCACTCGCTGGGTGGCATGATCGGCCCGGCCTATGCGCGGCGGTTCCCCGACAGGGTCTTGTCGCTGGGCTTGCTCTCGACCGCCGCCTTCCGCACCGAGGAAGACAGCACCAAGGTCTGGGCCGTGGTCAAGGCCATGGAGGATAAAGGCATCCCGCAGGTTCTGGGCACCCTGACGGACCGCTGGTTCACTGATGCGTTCATCGCCGAGCATGGCGATGTGGTGGAGCGCCGTCTGGCGCAGGTGATTGGCACGGATGCAGAGGTGTTCCTCAACGTCTTTCGCATCTACGCAGGCACCGAGATGTCCCCCTGGCTGCACGAAGTCACAGCGCCCTCACTGGTGCTGACCGGCGAAAACGACGGCGGCTGCAACCCGCGCCTGAACCGGCTGATCGACGCGGCCCTGCCGACGTCAGAGCTGGTGATTCTGGAGGGGTACAAACATTCGCTGTTGCTGGAAGCCGGGGACGTGGTCGCGCGGCATATCGTGGAGTTTGTGAAGAAGTTGGAGGCGTAGGCCGGGATTTCATCCCGGCATATCCAACTCATCGATTGGCGGGTGGAACCCCGCTCTACCGCAAAAAATTTAACCGGACTTTTCACTCCTCCGCGCGGAATCAAGGGCCGAAGGCCCGCAGCGCAATCGCCAGACCGCCACATCGGGCTGGCGATTGGTTGACGTAAGCAAAGCAATCAAAAAGTGTACAGACTGGGCTGGCATAAAGTGCCTTGAACCACCGATGGCTCGCCACCCCGCAGTCTGGCCTCGCACGTTCTTGGGCGCATTTTGCTACGCTCTCAACCCCCGCCACAGCCTCCACAAACCGCGCAATCTCATCCTCGGTGTTATAGTAATGCACCGACGCCCGGGCAAGATAGTCAATCCCGCGCGGACCCAGATCAAGCTGCGCGCTGGTGCGGTTTGAGACAGAGATATTCATGCCCTGCGCGTGCAGCTGGGCGGTAATCTCCTGTGGCGTCACGCCCTCCTTGGTGAAGGTCACGATCCCGCATTTGCGGGTGCCGAGGTCCTGCACCGTCACACCCGACACATCACCAAGTGCTGCGCGCAGCGTCGCGCCAAGTTCCTCCACCCGCGCCTCAATCGCAGGCAGGCCGACAGCGCGCGCATATCCCACCGCCGCACCGAGCCCAATCTGCCCGGCCACAAACCGTTCCCAGTTTTCAAAGCGCAGCGCGTCAGGGGCCAGCTCATAGGTGTCCGCACTGGTCCACGTGGCCGAGAAGAGATCAATGAAGGGCGGCTCAAGCTCCGCAATCAGCCCCTGACGCACATAAAGAAACCCTGTCCCGCGCGGCCCGCGCAGGTATTTCCGCCCCGTGCCCGAGAGCATGTCACAGCCCAGCTTGTCCACATCCAGGTCAATCTGCCCTGCCGACTGACACGCATCGAGCAGGTAGAAAAGCCCATGTTCTTTCGCAACCTTGCCCACCTCCGCAGCCGGGTTCACCAACCCGCCCTGCGTCGGCACATGCGTCAGCGCAATAAGCCGCGTCTTGGGTCCAATAAGCCCCGCAATCGCATCCACATCCACCTGACCACTGGCATCCGACGGGATAAGGTCAATCTCAAGCCCCCGCCGCTTGGCCTGCAGCATGAGACCCAGATAATTCGACACATATTCCGATGCGTGCGTCAGAATGCGGTCGCCGGGTTCCAACGGCAGGCTGAAAAACGCCATGTCCCAGGCGCGCGTGGCGTTCTCGATGAAGGCTATCTCACCCGGTTTGGCATTCAGCAGACCCGCCATCTGCGCATAAAACGCAGCACACGCCTCTTTCGCGGCATCATGCGCCTCATACCCCCCAATCCGCGCCTCAAGCTCCAGATGCCCAATGAGCGCATCTTGCACAGGCTTTGGCATCAGCCCTGCACCTGCATTGTTGAAATGCAGCACAGTCTCACAAGTGGGCGTGTCGGCGCGCAGGCGGGTGATATTGAGGGTCATGCACTAGTCCTTCTTACCCACATTCTCGGCAAAGGATTTATCAAACGCCTTCTTCTGATCATCCGTCGCTTCGGTCTGATAATTGGTTTTCCACTCATCCATGGTCATGCCGTAAAAGGTCTCACGCGCCTCGTCTTTCGACATCTCAATGCCACGATCATTCGCGGCCTCCTGATACCAGCGGCTCAGGCAATTCCGGCAGAACCCGGCCAGGTTCATCATGTCAATGTTCTGCACATCGGTGCGCTTTTCCATAAGATGTTCGCGCAAGGTGCGAAAGGCAGCTGCCTCAAGTTCAATGCGGGTCTGGTCGTCCATATCGGTCATCTCCTTCACCTAAAGCATACGCTTGATATAGGGCTGCTGAATGTCATCCAAACGCACCGTCAGGCTTCCGACATCCGCCAGATGCGCCTCCAGCGTGCTCAGAATAAGCTGTGCCAACTCCATGCGCATCTCATCGCTGCGCCCGGGCAAGAGTAAAAGCGTGGCATGGGCAAAGCTTTGCGGTTCAACCCCGATACGGCTTGCGTTGGCCGCAATCGTGCGGGTGCGCACGGTATCGGGGGCAGTAATCGCAGGATGCGCCGCGAACTTGTCCCACAAGTCATCGCAAAGCGCCTGAAGATCATGGCTGTCTTCCAGCCCCTTGGAATGTTCAATAATGATATGTGGCATAGTGTATTCTCCTCGCGCGATTAGGGGCAAACCCACCTCTGGACGCAACCGAAATCTGCTTGCGCTGCCTGACTAAAGCCCGGCACATTCCGCCGCCGCTTCCAGCATCGGCGCAAGCCGGTTGGCCCAGGCGACCTGATCCTCGGGGCTTTCGATAAGATCATTACGCAACTCCAGAAGCGCGTTGGGCCGCTGAAATGCAATCGCGTGCCGGGCAATCGCATCGCCGGGCAGATGGCCGGAATAGGGTTCATTGGCCCCGACACAGATGTCCGCCTCTGCCTCCAGCCGGGCGATCAGAGGATCAGTGAGACGCGTGTCAGCAGCATAGAGCACGCCCACATGCCAGGGTCGGGGGTGTTGGCCACGAAGCTGACGGGTGAAGCTATGAACAGCGACGATGATCGTGTCGTCCTGACGTGCTGCCAGCTCGGCCAAAGCTGTATGATAGGGCCGATAACACCGATTGAGCCGCTGGTTCAATTCGGCTTCGTCGATATGCCGGTTGCCTGGGATAATCGTGCCATCATAAAGCTTCATCACCAAGGTTGGATCGTCTTCGCCCCGGTTGGGATCAATGACCAGACGCGAGAAATTCGACGTGATGCAAGGCGCGCCAAGCGCCTCGGCCAGCGCAAGCGACACGCCAGCGGCACCGGGGTCAAAGGCAATATGGCGACCCATATCCACGGCCGAGAGACCCAGTGTGCCACCGCCAACAAAGCTGGGTACGGTGTTGGTGGCATGATCGCAGGTCACAAGCCAACGCGATGCGCGCTCTGCTCCGGTGATGTAATATGGGTGATACGTCATCGTGGTGTTGTGCCTCTGACCGACGCTCTAGACCAGAAGCGAAGGAAAGGGAATTGCACAAAAATCACGTGACATTGTTAGCGATAACGACATATAGAGACCCGCGCACTGGGACAGGACAAACATGAGACGCCACCGTAACGTGAAAATCGTGGCCACGCTGGGGCCAGCCTCGGAAACCTATGAGACCATCAAGGCACTGCATGAAGCCGGCGCAGATGTGTTTCGGCTTAATATGAGCCATGGCACACATGACTCGATCCGCGAAAAGCATGAGATCATCCGCAAGCTGGAGGCCGATCTGGACAGTCCGATTGCCATTCTTGCGGATCTTCAAGGGCCAAAGCTGCGCGTGGGCGAGTTTGCCAATGGCGAAGAAGAGTTGGTCGAAGGCGCGTCGTTCCGCATGGATCTGGATGACAAACCCGGCACGGTTGACCGCGTAAACCTGCCGCATCCCGAGATTTTTCAAGCGCTGGAACCTGGTGCTACGTTACTGGTGAACGACGGTAAAATCCGGTTAAAGGTCAAATCCTGTGGACCCGAATTTGCAGATACCGAGGTGATCACGGGCGGCACGATTTCTAACCGCAAGGGCGTCAATGTGCCTGATGTGGTCCTGCCTCTGGCCGCTTTGACAGACAAGGATCGCGAAGACCTGGAATTTGCCTGTTCCTTGGGTGTCGATTGGCTCGCGCTCAGTTTTGTACAGCGGCCGCGGGATGTGATCGAGGCCAGCGCGCTGGTGCGTGACCGGGCGGCCATCATGGTGAAGATTGAAAAGCCAGCGGCGGTCACAGATTTTGACGCCATTCTCGAAGAAGTCGACGGCATCATGGTCGCGCGCGGCGACCTGGGTGTTGAACTGCCTGTTCAGAACGTCCCGCCTTTGCAAAAGCGCATGGTGCGCAAGTGTCGTGCGGCGGCCAAGCCCGTGATCGTTGCGACGCAAATGCTGGAATCCATGATCGAAAGCCCAATGCCGACGCGTGCCGAGGTCTCGGATGTGGCAACGGCGATCTACGAAGGCGCCGATGCGATCATGCTTTCGGCGGAATCAGCCGCCGGTGACTATCCGGTTGAGGCCGTCACAACGATGGACAACGTGGCACGTGAGGTTGAAAGCGATCCGACCTATCGCGAAGTGATCGAAGCCTCGCGCCGGGCCGAACGCATGTCTGTCGCGGATGGCATTGTCGCCGCAGCTCGTGAGATTGCGGAGACAACCGATATCAAGGTAATCTGCTGTTTCACCCAATCCGGGACAACTGCACTTCTGACTGCCCGAGAACGTCCGCGCGTGCCGATCATCGGCATGACCAATATGCGTGACACGGCGCGTCGTCTCGCACTGACCTGGGGCGTGAATTGCGTCATGACCCCACAACTCACGCGGTTCAAAATGGCGGTGGTTAATGCGGCCAAAGCCGCGCGCAATCTGGGCTATGCGGAAGAAAACGATCAGATCGTCGTGACGGCGGGTGTGCCTTTCAACGTACCGGGGACAACAAACATCTTGCGCGTAGCCCCTTGTGAAGAAAGCTTAATTTATTCATCTGACCCTGAGTAAACTGCGCTATACTACCTTATCGAGTAGATAAGGAGGTTCAGCAAAATGGATCCCGACCTGATATTCACGATTGGTATTGTCCTGGGGGTGTTTTCCCTTCCTGCTATGCTGTCAGCCTTTTCCGAAAGACGCGCACCGCGTGTGGCGGCTTTCACGGTAATTGTCGCTGGAATGATGGTGCTTTGGGCGGTGCGTGAGAATCCGGGGCGTTATTCCCTTGGCGGCATTCCGGATGTTTTTGTGGAGGTGGTGGCGAAATACCTCACATGATCTGGTGCACTCGAAGCCAAGGTTGGCCTTCGTCCTCATGTCATGCCCGAATCCCTCTTGCCATGTCTGGCCTTGCGGCCTATACGGCACGCTCAGTCGCGCGTCCGGCCAATGTGGCATGCCGAGTCGCGTAAATGATGACCGACCTTTGAAGGAGCCGGAAATGCCCAAGATGAAGACCAAGTCGAGCTGCAAAAAGCGGTTCAAGGTGACAGCCAATGGCAAGATCAAGACCGCGCAAGCGGGCAAACGCCACGGCATGATCAAACGCAGCAACAAGTTTATCCGTAACGCACGGGGCACCACAGTGATGAGCGAGGCAGACGCCAAGATCATCAAGCCCATGATGCCCTATTCGCGCTGAGGAGTTTGAGACATGTCGAGAGTTAAAGGTGGAACCGTCACCCACGCCCGTCACAAGAAAGTCGTCAAGGCCGCCAAAGGCTATTACGGCCGTCGCAAGAACACCTTCAAGGTGGCGCGCCAGGCCGTCGACAAAGCCAATCAATATGCGACACGCGACCGCAAGAACCGCAAGCGGAACTTCCGCGCATTGTGGATCCAGCGGATCAACGCTGCTGTGCGCGCCCATGACGAAGCGCTGACCTATTCGCGCTTTATCAATGGCCTGACACTCGCTGGTGTTGAAGTGGACCGCAAGGTTCTGGCCGATCTGGCCGTACATGAGCCGGCCGCGTTCGCCGCGATCGTAGATCAGGCAAAAGGTGCTCTGACCCAATAGACGCCGGTCGCACGAGGGACAATGAAGACGCCGTTGGTTACCGCCGACGGCGTCTTTGCTTTTTCGGGTTTTGACCCAGTTCACAGAATTCAAAATGCTGCCCCATTTTCATCGCATTTGCGTGCCAATGGTTAACTCGCGTCCGGAAAACAGGACGTCGAGCAAGAAAATGGGTGTGAGACAATGGTTCGGACAACCGTTCAAACTGACCGCGACGAGGGCAAGCTGAGTGAAAAGGCCCTGCGCCTTTTGGCAGCACATGACCGAGAGGTCGAAAATCGCCAGAAACAAGACGCTGCGCCTGCCAACGCCTAAGGATCGCTTCCGCACTGGTGCCAGGGCAAACATTGCCCTAACGTTTCGCCAGGATGGATCACAAAGAATTTGTAAATCACATGTCGGGCGACGTCCTGGCACAGCTGAACCAGCTGGATGATAGCGCAGGGTTGCGTCATCTTTCTGTGCATTTTGGGCTGATCCTTTTCCTTGCCCTTTGGATTGCACTGGGCTGGCCCCTTTGGTGGGTGATGATCGTCCCACTTGGGATTGCCATCTGCTTTCTGTTCACGCTCCAGCACGAGTGCACACACAAGACCCCCTTCGCCACGCCTTGGATGAACGAATGGGTTGGACGCATGTCTGGCCTCCTGATCCTGCAGCCCTTCGAGTGGTTCCGATATTTCCACCTGGCGCATCACAAATACACCAATGATCCTGAAAAAGACCCCGAGCTTTTGTCCGGGGCCAAGCCAGAAACGTGGCAGGCCTATCTGAGGCATGTGAGTGGTTTGCCGTTTTGGTGGGCCATGGCGGGACAGACCATAAAGAATGCCACCGGCCACGGTTCCGGCTCTTACATTCCAGACCGCGCCAAACCGCGCATTATGCGCGAAGCGCGCTGGATGCTGGCGATCTATGCTGTGGCGGGCGTCAGCCTGTTTTTCACGCCGCTGCTCTTTTGGATCTGGATCCTGCCCTGTCTGCTGGGCCAGCCCTTCCTAAGGCTTTACCTTCTGGCCGAACATGGCCGCTGCGCCTTCGTGGCGGATATGTTCCAGAACACGCGAACGACCTACACGAACCGCTTCATCCGGTTTTTGGCCTGGAATATGCCTTACCATATTGAGCATCACAGCCTGCCGCAGGTGCCATTTCACAAGCTGCCGGACCTTCATAACCACATGCAGGGGCACCATAAGGTGACATCGGATGGCTATTCGGCCTTCACACGCGAATATGTGCAAGGTCTGCACTAGGTGAACACTTGACGGATCGCACGAAGTTCTCAGAAGACCTTATCGCACACATGCCAGACGGCATGACCATGCCGCCTATCTTGGTTCAGACAATGGATTGGCTAGAGGCCCATGGTGGACGGCAATTGGAATGGGATGGGCAGGCGCTGGATTTCGAACGGCAATCTGTGGCGCTGTATCCTGTTGCAGAGTGGGACAAGCCGGGCACAAGCCTCGCGGCTTTTGGATACTACGGCCCTTTTTCTCTCAACGGAACACAGCCCCCTGTCGCAGACGAAGACAAACGCGTGTTCCTGTTTTTGCGCACAGGCGGAGACGGCTCGTATGCCGGGTTCTGGCTGGATGAGACCGGCAAACAGTGGATTGTGCATTACGGATCAGGGTCCGGTTCGGATTGGTGGGGTGTGATCTCTGATGATCCTGTGGACCTCCTAAAGCTGATCACGATTGGCTATGACGAGCCTGCGTTTCGGGAAATGCATGGCAAAACCGTCCAGGAAGCCACTTTGGAAACGGCGGGTGTCGACAGCCTTTATGAGCTGGCGCACATCATGGCCGAAGCACAGAGCGCAGGCATTGAAGACCCCGAAGACTTCCACCGCTCCAAGGAAACGCTGGCCAAAGAGTTCGCAGCCAAGCTGGAACGTGGGGATCCAATTGCCGGGGACTTGGGACAACCTCATCCGCCTTTGGCGTTTCAAAACTTCCTGAAATCTGAGTTTGGGATCGAGACGCCTAAACGCGCATCAGATGTCCTAACGCTCTTGCCAGAAGAGGAAGACCCGTTTGCCCAGTGGCTGCAAGAAACACAGCCGCCGCCAAGCCCAGAAGAGCTTGCGCGGATTGAAGAGATGGCGCGGGAGGCCAAGAAACTCGGGGCAGAGTTCAACAGGGACATCACTGGAGAACAACGGTCCCTAACGGATCGTCTCAAAGGCTGGTTTCGACGATAACCCAACGCTGGCTTGCGCTGAGCCGTTAAGCGGGGTAACTCCACCTCACCAAAATTCAGGTGCATGACATGGACGATCTGAGAGACAAATACCTTTCTGCCATTGCTGCCGCAGGCGACGAAGCCGCGTTGGAAGACCTGCGCGTGCAGGCCGTGGGCAAGAAGGGTGAAGTTGCGCTTCAGATGCGCGAGCTGGGCAAGATGACGCCCGAAGAGCGGCAGGTCATGGGGCCGAAGCTCAATGCGCTCAAGGATGAGATCAACTCGGCTCTGGCGGCCAAGAAAGTGGCGCTCGAAGATGCCGCGCTCGATGCGCGCCTGCGAGAAGAGTGGCTCGATGTCACATTACCGTCACGCCCGCAACGTCAAGGGACCATTCACCCCATCAGCCAGGTGACCGAGGAAGTCACCGCGATTTTCTCCGACATGGGCTTTTCCGTCGCCGAAGGCCCGCAGATCGAAAGCGACTGGTTCAATTTCGACGCGCTCAATATCCCCTCGCACCATCCGGCCCGCGCAGAGATGGATACGTTCTATACCCACCGCGCCGAGGGTGATGATCGCCCGCCACATGTGCTGCGCACCCACACCTCACCGGTGCAAATCCGCGCGATGCAGGCGCAGGGCGCGCCCATTCGGGTGATCGCGCCGGGTCGCGTCTACCGCGCGGATTATGACCAGACCCACACGCCCATGTTCCATCAGGTCGAGGGACTGGCCATCGACAAAGACATTTCCATGGCCAACCTGAAATGGGTGCTGGAAGAGTTCGTGAAATCCTTCTTCGAAGTGGACGCCGTCGAGCTGCGCTTCCGCGCCTCGCACTTCCCCTTCACCGAACCCTCCGCTGAGGTCGATATCCGCTGTTCCTGGGAAGGCGGCACGCTCAAGATTGGCGAAGGGGATGACTGGCTGGAAATACTGGGATCCGGCATGGTCCACCCCAAAGTGTTGGAAGCGGGCAACATTGACCCAACGCAATGGCAGGGCTTTGCCTTCGGCGTCGGCATCGACCGCATCGCCATGCTGAAATACGGCATCCCCGACCTGCGCGCGTTTTTCGACAGCGACCTGCGCTGGCTGCGGCATTATGGATTTGCCGCGCTGGATGTGCCGACCCTACACGGTGGGTTGTCGCGGTAAGGCGGCAACTGGAACGCTCTGGCAAGAAAGAGGTGGGTTAAAAACCCACCCTACGCTAAGCTGTCTGGGTAAGGAGACCCCATGCCCCTCATCCAACTCGTCTACGCCTCGCAGCCCTTTGGCTTTGACGAGGCAATGCTGGCGGGCATCCTGCTCGATGCGCGGCGCTGCAATGAGCGGGACGACATCACCGGTGCGCTGATTGTCAGGCGGGATCTGTATCTTCAGCTGCTTGAGGGCCCGCAAAAGGATGTGACGGCTTGTTACGCGCGCATTTGCCGGGATGATCGGCATATTGAGCCGAAAAAGCTTGTGCAACGCAGCATCAAGACCCGGCTCTTTCCGGGGTGGGCCATGCTGGATGACCCCGCACAATCCTGGGTCTGGAGCATGGACGACGTGCGCGCAGGCGCCATTGATGAGACCACGGATGACGAGGTTCTGGGCTTTTTCAACCGTTTGGCCGCAGAGCGCGTGACCTCCTTTCCCAAGAAGTAACAGAGAGTTACGCATTCGTGACATGACATCGCGACAGGCGTGGTTATCTTCCGGCTCAAACTGTTACGGAGCTTGCCCATGCGTCGCCTTCTGGCATCCTTACTGCTGTGTCTTGGCCTGCCGGCTTTTGCCGCAACTCAATCAGAGACATGTCACGCGCAAGTGCCCTGTGAACTGGGCGACCGATCCTATCACGTGCTGGAACCGGACGGATGGGACGGCAAAACGCCTCTTCCGGTTCTTTTGCATTTCCATGGCTGGCAACGGCAAGGCACGCTGATCGTCAAGCACGGACGTATCGCAGCGGCGACGCGCAAACGTGGCGTGCTCTTGGTCGCCCCCAATGGCGCGCGCAAGACCTGGGATTTCTGGCACCCTGGCACACCCGACGTGGATTTTGGCCGGTCTGTACTGAAAGACATCAAAGCGCGCTATCCGATCGATGAAACCCGTGTTTATGTCTCCGGCTATAGCTGGGGCAGCAACATGGCCTGGCGCTTTGTGTGCGAGGATGGCGCAGACGTGACCGCCTTGCTCGCCATCTCAGGCGTGCTCGACCAATCCGAAGACTGCAGCACAGCCCCGGGTGAAGTGCGCCAGGTGTATGGCCTGAAGGATACAGTGCTGGAATTTCCCTACGGTCCCGGTGGCGACACAACCTACCCTGTGCAGCTCTGGCGGGAGCGTCTGGGTTGCAGCCCTGAAGGGCAAGAGGCCGGGGAATGGCGCATCACCAAGCATGATCTTTTCACCAAAACGGTTTGGAATGACTGTGAAATGGGTCGCGTTTCACTTGATATTCATCCGCGAGGGCATTTCATCCCAAGAGGATGGATTGCGCGCCAGTTGGACGATTTGCTGGGGTTGCCGCAATCCTATCCCTGAGATGTCGCGCGTTTGATAGCCGCGCCTGTAATTTATGTGTGCTCTGTTGCCAGAACCAGGGACCAAGGCACTCATGACCCATATCGTTATTTTCGAAGGAAATTCACCAGCGCGCGTGGCACGTGGTTTGGGTGCCGCGGAGGCGTTCAGGCGTGTTTTTACGACCTTTGATCCATCCGTCACATGTGTTGTGAAATCGCCCTTCGAGAAACCAGTTCGCGCAGAAGATTTTGACGGCGTCGACGGTGTGGTCTTTACGGGATCCGGCGAGGACTGGCGTGTGGATGACCCACAGGTTGCCTGCCAAAGAGAGGCTATGTCCCTTGCCTTGACTGCGGGTCGTCCGATTTGGGGAAGCTGCAATGGCATGCAATTGGCCGCTTTGATGTTGGGCGGGGAATGCGGGGCTTCACCCAATGGGGTTGAAGTGGGACTGGCACAAAACGTCCATTTGACCCAGGAGGGTGCGTGCCACCCCATGATGTCAGGCCGTCGCTCTGGATTTTCCGTGCCATGCATTCATCGCGACGAGGTGCAAACCCTCCCACGTGGCGCAGTTTTGCTCGCGGGAAATGCTCATTCGCCGGTTCAGGCGTTCTGTTACGACCAAGACGGTGTTGATGTGTGGGCGGTGCAATATCATCCGGAATTGCAGCCATATGAGATCGCCGATTGCCTGAGGGCGCGTGGCGGTCAAGATCAAGATAGCCTTCTGACGCGCGACTTGGACGCCGCTGAACAAGACGCACTTGCCGCGGCGCGACTGGGTGGTTCTCCGAAGGATTTGGAGGTGACATCTCGCGCACGGGAAATTGGCAACTGGCTCGACCACGTAAAGGCGCAATAGCTTCGGTCATACGCGACTTGACTTGGCACTTTTGCCAGCCCACCCTTTTCATGAAGGAGAGCTGCCATGAAAGACCAATCCGCGGATAACTTTACGCTCAGGGCGCGCAGAGATGGAGGGGGAACCCCACAACTGAACGCGTGGGGGGCGAATTCCGACTACGGAACCCTGCGCTCGGTGCTTTTGGGGCCGATTGAGAACTACAAGTGGCTGCAAACCTCATCGGTCTCCAAGAAAACCCTTCGCCGGGGCGTCCCGTTTGATGTAAGCGTAGCCAAGCGCCAGCACGCCGAGATGGTCAGCGCCTATCAAAGCGCGGGTGTCGAGGTGCACACCCATACCCCTGATCCCCATCTGCATTATCAGGTCTATGCGCGCGACAGCTCGGTTATGACGCCCTTTGGCGCGATCATCACGCACATGGCCCAGTGGTGGCGACGCGGAGAGAATTTCCGTGCGATTGAAACCTACCAGTCGCTCGGCATCCCGATATACGATTTTGTCACAGCCGGCACGTTTGAGGGCGGGGATTTCAACGTCATTGAACCGGGCTGCGTTTTGATCGGCTGGGAAGGTGATGAAGGGCGCACGCAAGAACAGGGCGCGAAACAGGTCGCAGGCTGGATGGAGGCCGAAGGCTGGGAAGTGAAACTGGCCGACATCGATCCATTCTACGTGCATATCGATCTGATGGTGGTGATGCTGGCGCCGAAACTGGCGGCGGTCTGCACGGATTGTACCGATCCCGAAGTGGTCGATTGGCTGCGCGCCAAAAAGATCGAGATTGTCGAGGTGCCGTTTCAGGAAACCATCGCGCTAGGCTGCAACGTCGTGGCACTGGGCGACGACCGGGTGCTCTTGCCTGAAGGCTCCAAAACGCTGAAAGACAAGCTCAAGGCGCTTGGGTTTGAGATTTTTGACCCTGATCTGAGCATGATCACGCAAGGCGGCGGAGGCGTGCATTGCATGTGCCAGAGCCTGATCCGCGATCCCGTGTGAACGATCCGGCTCAAAGGCGTGGCTGCGCCACACAGGTTTGCGTGAATGGGGGCCAGCCCCCAAACCCCCGGGATATTTTCGGCAAGAAGAAATGAGAGCGCTTGGTCTTTTGACATTGCTGTTGGTGCCCTTGGCCACCCTGGCCTCAGCGCATGCATCAGAGCAGGGGTTCGTGCTTCTGTTGCCCACGGATATTTACATCATGGCTGGTGTTGCCACCGTGGCTTTGACCGTTGTGGTCCTTGCACTTCTACCAGCCAAGGCAGGACACGCAGTGTTTCGCTGTTTGTCGGTGGCCCCTGTTCCGTCGCTGGGCCTGCGGCATGTCACCAGCCTGTTCTCAACGCTACTTCTGGGCTCCTTGGTCTGGCGCGGTTTTACCGGGTCGGGTGATCCCTTGTCGAACCCGATGCCGTTATTCGTATGGACGGTCTGGTGGGTGGGGCTTGTATCTTTGCAAGGTCTTGTCGGCAACCATTGGCGATGGACCAACCCTTGGACCGGCATTGCGACTTTGCTGGCGAAGGCAACCGGGCTGCGGGCACCGTTTCGCTATCCGCGCAAGCTCGGGCATTGGCCGGGGGTTGTCATTTTCCTCGGGTTTGCCGCGTTCCTGTTGACCGATCCAGCACCAGCCGATCCTGCTCGGCTGGCTGCATTCGCAGGGTTCTATTGGTACACAGCGCTCTTGGGCGTGGTGCTCTTCGGGCCTGCCTGGTTGGTGCGGGGCGAGGCGCTGACCCTGTTGATGCGCGCCTATGGGCGTATGGGGCTGTTGGGGCGCGCAAGGGGCCGATTGGCCTTTGGCCTTTGGGGCTGGCAGGTTCTTGCAAGACCCGCACCGGCGCTTGGATTGGCTGTGCTGATGGTGGTTCTGTTGGGCACTGGCAGCTTTGACGGGCTGAATGAGACCTTCTGGTGGTTGGGCTTACTGGGCATCAATCCATTGGAATTCCCCGGACGTTCGGTCGTGGTGACGCAAAACCTGATCGGGTTGGTGCTGTCCAATCTGGCGCTTCTGCTTGCTTTTGCCCTCTGCCTTTGGTTGGGAGAGCGGCTGGCGGGTATGCGGCGCCCATTGCGAGAGGTGTTTTGCCTCTACGCGCCGTCGATCCTGCCGATCGCGCTGGGCTATCACATCGCTCACTATCTGACCTCCTTCATGGTAGACGGCCAATACGTGATCAAAATCGTCAACGACCCGCTGGGCCATGGCACGGCATTGCTGGGCCTAGAGGATTTCTATGTCACGACCGGGTTCTTCAACACGCCCGGCACGGTCAAGGCCATCTGGCTGAGCCAGGCCGGAGCCGTTGTCATCGGCCATGTTGTCGCGATCCTTCTGGCCCATGCGCTGGCCATGCGCAGCGGAGTGGATACGCGACGCGCCTTGTTGGGGCAGGCCCCTCTTGCGGCGTTCATGGTGGCCTATACATTCTTCGGCCTTTGGCTCCTGGCCTCACCACGTGGGCTGTAAAACACTGGACAAACGCGGCTTTGCTTCGCAGGATCAAGCCAAGAGGGCGTTGAACGGCCCCGAATTAGCACCAGGGAGACATTGTTATGACCAAGTTGATCAATGGAACAACGCGCCGCGGGGCGCTCAAGACCTTGGCCGGGGCCGCGGCGGGCGCAACGGCTCTGCCGCTTTGGGCACGTTACGCGCAGGCCTCAAGCTCCGAGCCCATCAAGATCGGCTTTCAACAGCACAGCACCGGCATAGGCGCGGCCTATGGGCGCTGGTACGGGCGGACCACGGAAGCGGCGGTGAAGCTGATCAATGAGGGCGGTGGTATCAACGGACGCATGATCGAATTGATCGCCGAAGATGATGGCACCGATCCCAAACGCGGCGCCGAAGTGGTCGAGAAATTCGCGACACAGCACAATTGCGATGTCGGCTTCGGCACGCTCTTCAGCCATGTCGTCATTGGATCTTCGCCACGTGCAGGAGAGCTGAAACTGCCCTATTTTGTGGTCTCTGAGGGCCACCATGTCGCCTCAGGCATGCTCAACCGCTACACGCTACAGCCGGGCATCACGGATGTGAAAAGCCAGGTGCAGGCGATGGCCCCCTATGTGTCGGAAAATTTGGGCAAGAAGGTCACGATGATCTTCCCCGACTTTGCCTTTGGTCATGATCACCGTGACTTCTTCTCGGCGGCGATTGAAGCGCAGGGCGGTGAGGTTCTGGAAAAGATCGCCATCCCGCCAACTGAGACCTCCTTCACCAAATACTTCCCGCAGATACCGCGCGAAACCGAGGTGCTCTACCACGTGATGGTCGGCCCGGCTGTTCTGACCTTTGTGAAGGAACTGGGTGAATTCTTCGGCCCCTCAAGTCCGGCAATCTTCGGATTTATCGACAGCCTGGAGGCCGTGGATATCGCCAGCCCGGGTCTGGAGTTCCTGGAAGGCACGTATTTCTGGGAAGGAAATCCGCGCTATGCGCAGGCCGATCAGACAGAGCATGATAAATTCTTCCGCGCGGCTGTGGGTGTCGATGACAACGGAGCTTCAGTGAGCGATCCGACGGATGTGTCAACCTATGCTCATATGTTTGGCTGTTGGGAGACTTTGCACGTGATCAAACATGGCATGGAGAATTCCGGATATCAGGGACCGGGCGACCGCGCCAAACTGATCGAGGCGGTGGAGGCTTTGTCCGACATGCCAGAAGGACGCGCGCACCCCCAAGGAGCCAAGGTATTCAACGGCAAGACGCATCAGGTCTTTGGGCATCAATATATCAGCCGCGTGGAAGAAGGGAAACTCGTGCGGGTTCATACGACGTCTATCGAAGACACGCTCTATCCCGATGAAGTGGATTACACCGCGCAACCTCTTTGACCCCCTAAAGCGCTTGTCGAACCGGTGCATCGGCATCGGTTCCGACGCGCGGAGTGACGCCTGGTGCTGATCTAGCGATGGAATTTGGACCTCACCTTTTGCTGGCCACGCTCGAAGGCGCGGTTACGGCCGCCGTTCTGGCACTGACGGCGGTGGGCCTCAGCCTTGTGTTCGGTGTTATGCGCGTGGTCAACATCGCCCATGGTGAGTTCTACATGCTGGGGGCGGTGATCGCCTGGTATGTGGCGCATATGATGGGCGGGCACCCGGCCTTGGGGTTCTTCGCAGCGCTGGTTCTGGCCCCGCTGCTGGTCGGGGCAATAGCGGTTTTGGCAGACATCACCATCCTCAAGCGCCTCGATTATGATCCCGAGCGCACCATCGTGGCCACGATTGGTCTGCTCTATATCATCCAGCAACTCACCCTGATGACCTACGGCCCCGAGGCGCGCCCGGTCGAGGCCCCGTTCAACACTCGTATCGCGCTTCCGTGGTTTGAATGGGGCGAAGACGGGTTTCAGTTTTACTACCCCTGGGGCCTGTCGACGACATCTTATAAACTTGCGGTAATCGGTGCCGCGGCCGCAGTGCTATTGGGCGTCTGGGCGATGATGGCACGCACCAAGATCGGCCTCCTGATGCGCGCAACGCAAGCCGACCGCGACATGGCGCTGGCCTTTGGGATCCCGGTGGAACGGGTCTATGCGGTGGTCTTTGGCATCGGTGCTGGGCTGGCGGCGTTGGGTGCGGTCCTGATCGTGCCCATCCAACAAGCGCATTACCTGATGGGCGCCGACCCGCTCTTGCTGGCCTTTATCGTGGTGATCATCGGTGGATTGGGAAGCCTGCCCGGCACGGTCCTGGCGGCATTGTTCATTGGCCTGTCGGACGGCATCATCTCGGTCTTCTTCTCGCCCACACTGGCCAAAATCCTGGCGACGTTGCTGGTCGGGCTCGTACTCGTCTGGCGGCCTCAAGGCCTCTTTGGGACTCGCACCGCATGAGCGCGTCAGGCCGAGTCATCGCTCTGCATCTAGGGCTGCTCGTGCTGCTCTTTGCGCTGCAATTCATACTGCCCGCCTATCATCACGGCAATCTGGCGCGGATCATGGTGTTGGCCACCTATGCGGTGGGCTACAACATCCTCTTTGGTTACACAGGGCTGCTGAGCCTCGGCCATGCGCTTTTCTTTGCGGCGGGTATGTATGGCATGGGCCTCACGATCCAGCATATGGGCTTCACGCCTGCGCCTGCGTTGATCGTCGGCATTCTGGCCGGTGCTCTGGTGTCGGGCGCTTTGGCGCTTCTGGCGCTGCGCACGGTGGGCGTGTCTTTCATGATCGTGACCCTCATGTTCGCGCAGGCGGGCTATCTCACAGTGCTCTACTTCGGCGAATACACCCGCGGCGACGAAGGCTTTGTCATCCAACAGGCACAGCGCATCCTTTGGGGCATTGACCTCAGCAACGCCACCAATCGCTATTTCGCCGCCTGGGCGCTCTTTTCGGTGTCCTTCATCGTGTCGCTCTGGCTGGTTCGAAGCCCCTTTGGTCGCACGCTTGTCGCCATCCGCGAAAACGAAGAGCGCGTGCGCATGCTGGGCTATGACACCTTTAAACATAAACTCGCAGCTATGGTCATTTCCGGCACAATATCGGCGGCGGCAGGGGCGTTTTACGGGCTGCTCTTTGGCTATGCGGGGGCCAGCTTTGCCTCGGTGCAATATTCGATCTTCCCGCTCCTGTGGGTGCTCCTGGGAGGGGCTGGCACAGTGCTGGGTCCGTTTGTCGGCACGCTCTTCATGTTCTACCTCATCGACCTCAGCTCTGGCGTGACCTCGGCCTATCTGCTGATCGCCGGTCTGGCGCTGGTACTCTTGACGCTTTTCGCGCCGCAAGGCCTCACCGGGGAACTGCGTCGACGCATCTGGAAGGATCTGCCATGACCCTTCTGTCGACGCGCGGGCTGAGCAAATCATTTGATGGGCTTCAGGCCGTCACGAATGTCGATTTTGACCTGCCCCAGGGCGAAGTGCGCGCGTTGATTGGGCCCAATGGCGCTGGCAAAACAACGCTGGTTGGCATGATCTGCGGACGCATTGAACCCACGTCTGGTCGCGTTCAGTTTGATGGTCAGGATATCACCAGCCTTCCAGCCCATGCCCGGATCATGCGTGGCATGGCCTACACGTTTCAGATCACATCAGTCTTTGCCCGGCTGCCCGTCACCGAAAACGTGGCGCTCGCTGCGCGGCGGAGGTTGACCGGAGGCGCAGTGGACAGCGCTGTGGAGAATGCACTTGCGCGCGTGGGGCTGACTGATGAGGCACATGAAGAGGCGGGCAACCTCAGCTACGGCCACCAGCGGCTCTTGGAAATTGCCATGGGCCTCGCGCAATCACCCCGCCTGTTGATCCTGGATGAGCCAACACAGGGGCTTTCCGAAGGGGAAATTGACGATTTCAAAGCGCTGATCCGGGAATTGGCAGGCGATACCACAATCCTGCTGATTGAACACAACATGAATGTGGTCATGGAAACCGCTGATCAGGTCAGTGTGCTCAACTTCGGCGAAATCCTGGCCGAGGGCACGCCGCAGGAAATTCACGAAAATGACGCCGTGCAGGCCGCTTATCTGGGGACCGGGTGATGCTTGAACTTCGCAAGATCAACTCCGGCTATGGCGCGGCTCAGGTGCTGCGGGATGTGTCCTTGTCGGTGGCACCCGGTGAAATCCTCTGTCTCATGGGGCGTAACGGGGCGGGCAAAACCACCACGATGCAGACCATCATGGGGCTGCGTCCGCTCATGTCCGGTGAGATTTTGCTGGACGGCAAGGATGTGGGCACATTGCCGCCCCATGAGGTGCCCCGCGCCGGGATTGGATATATTCCTCAAGGAAGACGGCTGTTCTCAGGGTTGAGCGTGGCGCAGAACCTCGAAGTCGGGCTTCAGGTGCGCAATTCGGGCAAGGCAGTGCTGGACGAGGTGCTGGAGCTTTTCCCGCGTTTGCGCGAACGTATGGACCAACCGGCGCAGACCCTCTCGGGCGGGGAGCAGCAAATGCTGGCCACGGCCCGCGCTTTGTGCATTGAACCCAAAGTGTTGTTGCTCGATGAACCAACCGAAGGGCTGCAACCCTCAATGATCGAAGCCATCCGTCAGGTGGTTGTCAAAATGCGCGAGGCCGGGGTGGCGATCCTCCTGGTGGAACAGCGGATTGAGGCGGTTCTGTCCGTGGCGGACCGCGTTGCATTTATCGAAAACGGACGCAACGGAGAGACCATGTCAGTGGAAGCCCTGCGCGCGGAGCCTTCCATTATCGAACGGTATGTGGGCGTCTGACGATGGAAATTGAGTATTTGGAGAACAGTGAAAGCCATGTGCTTGGTTGACAGTCCAAAGACCGCTGCCGCACGATTATCCGCATATGGATGTGAAAAAGGATACCGTTTGAGCCTCTATCACCGACCCGAGACGCTGAATGATGCACTGTCGCTTTTACAAGGCGCAGAGATGCGTGTGGCGGCGGGATGCACGGACCTCTTCCCGGCAACCCAAGCACGGGCGCTCACAGGGCCTGTGGTGGATATCACCAACATCGCCGGTTTGAGAGGGATTTCGGACGCAGATGGCGGGTACAGGATCGGCGCGGCAACCACGTGGAGCGATGTGATTAAGGCAGATTTGCCCCCGGCGTTTGATATGCTCAAAGAGGCCGCGCGAGAGGTCGGATCGGTTCAAATCCAAAACGCAGGCACGGTCGCGGGCAATCTGTGCAATGCATCCCCCGCCGCCGATGGCGTGCCCTGCTTGCTGGCATTGGATGCAACGGTTGAGCTGGCCTCTACATCAGGGCACCGGATGCTTGCCCTGAGCGATTTTATCACCGGGCCGCGTCAAACAGCCCTTGCGCCAGATGAGATGGTTGTCGCACTGCATGTGCCTCAAAGCGCATGCTCGGGTGTGTCGCGCTTTCGCAAGCTGGGCGCGCGCAAGTATTTGGTGATTTCCATCGCCATGGTCGCCGCGCGTTTGGGTGTCGTGGATGGCAAGATCGAAACGGCAGCAATTGCGGTCGGCTCCTGCAGTGCGGTGGCCCAACGCCTCACCGCTTTGGGGACCACACTTGTCGGGCAAAAGGCCACGCCGGATATGCTGGATGAGGTGACGGTCGCACGTGTCTCTGCGGCGTTATCGCCCATCGACGACATCCGCGCCGATGCCGCCTATCGCGCGGAGGCCGCAACAGAACTGGTGAAACGCGCGCTTGAGGACCTGCTGCAAACCGAGGCGCTGGTATGAACCGCCCTGTGGACACGATGACCTTGACGGTCAATGGTCAGGCGCACAGCCTTCCCGCCGACCCGGCCCGCAGATTGAGCGAAGTTTTACGCGACGGGTTAGGCCTGCGCGGCACCAAGGTGGGCTGTGACGCAGGCGATTGCGGGGCGTGCACGGTGCTGGTTGATGGCGCGCCGGTCTGCGCCTGTCTCACACCACTGGCGCAGGTTGAAGGGCGACAGGTTGAAACGGTTGAGGGGCTTCACAACACACCATTGCAAGAGGCCTTTCTGCGCCATGGCGCGGCGCAATGCGGGATTTGCACACCCGGCATGGTGATGACGGCCACAGCCTTCCTGCGAGAGGCCAAAGCGCCGACACGAGCTGATGTGGAAGAGGCGCTTGGCGGCGTGCTTTGCCGCTGCACCGGATACGCACGCATCATTGATGCGGTCCTCGATCTGGGCCAATCCCACACTGCCCACATGCCCGATGCCGGGGCAGCCGTTGGCGCGGATGTGCCGCGTCTGGATGGTGCCCCGAAAGTGGCCGGAACCGAAGTCTTTGGCGCAGATCACATGGTGACAGATGCACTCTTGGTGCGTGCCCTGCGCGCGCCCTCGGCCCCCATGACCTTCGCCTTCGGTGACATAACTGCGTGGGCAGCGGCACAGAATGTCCACGTCTTTACCGCCGCCGATATTCCCGGACAAAACCGGTTTGGCGTCATCCCCGCCTTTGCCGATCAGCCCGCCCTTGCCGAGACCCGCGTGCGCCTGCAGGGCGAAGCGGTCGCGCTGGTGGCCGGACCGCCCGAGCAGATAGAACAGCTTGACCTCAAGAGCTTTCCAATCACATGGACCGCGACGCCGGACACAGAGCCTGTCCATGCCGCGCACCCGAAGAACACCCTGATTACCGGCAAAGTGCGCCGCGGGGAGGCCAAAAAAGCCCTGTCCAGCGCCGCGCATGTGGCCGAAGGGGCGATGCAAACGCCCTATGTCGAGCACGCCTATATCGAGCCTGAGGCTGGCATCGCCTGGATAGACGGGGACACGCTTGTCATTCAGGCCTGCACGCAGGCTCCGATCATGGACCGCGATGAAACTGCACTGATCCTTGGCCTGCCAGAGGATCAGGTCCGCATCATTCCCGCCGCAACCGGCGGCGGCTTTGGTTCCAAGCTCGACATCTCGCTGCAACCGCTCATCGGCCTTGTCGCGCTCAAGACAGGGCGTCCGGCGCGTATGGTTTATTCCCGCTCCGAAAGCATGGCCACGACCACCAAACGCCACCCATCGCAGATGACAGGCAAGATCGGCTGTGACGAAACAGGCCGCATCACCGGCATGGTCTTTGATGGGGATTTCAACACCGGGGCCTATGCAAGCTGGGGCCCGACCGTCTCAGGGCGTGTGCCGGTGCACGCCTCGGGGCCATATTACATCCCGAACTACCATGCCGAGGCGCGGGCCAACTATTCGTATCAGCCAATTTCCGGCGCATTCCGGGGCTTCGGTGTGCCCCAGGCCGCGATTCTGCAGGAAACGATCTTTGACGAACTCGCCGCAAAACTCGGCATGGACCGGCTCGCCTTTCGTCAGCTCAACGCCTTGCAAGACGGGCAAGACACCGTCTGCGGACAGACGCTTCACGGTGTCGGGATCGCCGCCTGTCTGGAGGCCCTAAAAGACCCGTGGACCGTCGCTTTGGCCCGTGCCGAGGCTGCAAACTCCAAGGGCGGCATCCTGCGCCACGGCGTTGGAGTGGCCTCCTGCTGGTACGGCTGCGGCAACACCGCCATTGCCAACCCGTCCACCATCCGCGTGGGCCTGACGGCGGAGGGCGCGCTGTGCTTGCATCAGGGTGCGGTGGATATCGGCCAAGGCTCCAATACCGTGATCCCACAGATCTGCGCGGACGCGTTGGGCCTGCCCCTGGCACAATTCCAGATCATCGGCGCAGACACCGCCCTGACGCCGGATTGCGGCAAAACCTCCGGCTCGCGCCAGACCTATGTCACCGGAAGTGCGGCCTTGCGCGCCGGCCAAGCGCTTCGGGCGCGCATTCTGGCGATGACGAATATGGGCACAGAGGCAAGCCTGACGCTGCAAGGCACCACTTTGATCGTCAGCGATGGCAAGGCCGAGCGCCGGATCGCGCTTCAGGACCTAGAGGCAGATGCGCAGGGCTATGTCCTCTCGGCAGAAGAAACCTATGATCCGCCCACACAGCCCCTCGATGAAAACGGCCAGGGCGCGCCTTATGCGGTTTACGGCTATGGCGCGCAGATTGCCGAACTCTCGGTGGACACCCGTCTTGGCATCGTCAAGGTAAAAAGGATCACCGCCGCCCATGATCTGGGGCGCGTCATCAACCCCGGCCTTGCCGAAGGGCAGGTGCAGGGCGGCATCGCGCAGGGTCTGGGCATGGCGCTGATGGAAGAGTTCATTCCGGGGCGCACCGAGAACCTGCATGACTATTTGATCCCAACCACAGGCGACATGCCGCAGATCGAGACGATCTTTCTTGAGGTCCCTGATCCCGAAGGCCCAATGGGGGCCAAAGGCCTTGGCGAACACGTTCTTATCCCAACGGCTCCAGCGATCCTGAATGCCATCCGCCATGCCACTGGCGCGCTGGTCACGCAGTTACCTGCCTTGCCGCATCGCGTGTTGGCGGCGATCAAAGAGGCACAGGGCTAATGACCGAACGCCCGCCCAAAGAGGACAAGATCCGCTGCGATGCCTGTCCGGTCATGTGCTACATCGCGCCGGGTAAAATCGGCGCGTGCGACCGCTACGCCAACGAGAATGGTAAAATCATCCGCTGTGACCCCTTGACTGTGCTCGATCATCGCCTTGAGGCCGGAGGCGAAATCCGACCCTTCCTCAAATCCGACTGGGACGGAGAAGTCATCGGCACCGACGATGTCTTTGTCTCCGGTGTCGGGTCTGGCACCACCTATCCCGACTACAAACCGGCCCCCTTCATCGTCAGCCGCGAGGTTGATGGCGCGGATTTTGTGACCGTCGTGACCGAGGCTATCTTTTCCTATTGCGGCGTGAAGGTGAAGATCGACACAGACCGGCATCTGGGGCCTGAGACTGCTGTTGTGCGCGCAAAGGGCGAGGCAATCGGCCATGTGACCACATCGGAATATGGCTCTCAGATGCTCTCGCTCGGGGGCGTGGATCACCTCACAGGCGGCTCCAAATCCGAAGGGCGCGCCACCTGCGACGCGCTTTTGCGCCTGTGCAACCGCGAGGCGGTCGAGCTGACCATCGACGACGGCGCCACCTTGATCGTGCAGGCGGGCCACCCTCCCATCGTCAACGGCGAAACCGAAGCGCGCATGCGCGTCGGCTGCGGCTCCGCCACCATCGGCATGTTCGCGTCCCAATGGCAGGGGCTGGTGGATGAGGTTGTCGTGGTCGACGATCACATCACCGGCGTCGTCAGCGAGCATCAGGCGGGCAAGGTGCTTGGCTGGCCCGACACCGGCATCCGCATCAAGGGCCATCGTTCAACCCCGGGACGCTACTTCAAGGTGGCGCAACCCGGTCAGGGCTGGGGTGGCACGGATATCGACGATCCGCTCAGCATCCTCAACCCGTGGCTGGAAAAGAAGGGCGCGCGACCGGGGCTTACATTGCTGATGGTATCCACCACGGGCGAACACGCGGCCTATTACGTGTTGGATGACAATCTCGAACCACAGGCCAAGCCGATGCCCAAGGCCCTTCAACCCTCTGTCGATCTCATTGCAGAAAACTGCGAACCCGCCCTCTGCACTGTGATGTTCCAAGCCGGAGCCGGGGGCTCGCTCCGCTCAGGTGTGACGCAAAATCCGGTCAAGCTCACCCGCTCGGTTCAGGCCACAAACACTAGCGTGACCTGCGGCGGAGAGCCCGCCTATGTCTGGCCCGGCGGCGGGATCACCCTGATGGTTGATGTGCTCAACATGCCGGATGGCTCCTTTGGATATGTGCCCACACCGGCTTTGGTTGCCCCTCTGGAATTCACACTCAGCCGGGACGATTACCGCACACTCGGCGGCCATGACGCCGCGATAAGAAGCTTGAGCGATATCCTTGAGACGGGCGGCGAATATGGCAGTGCCGTGCGCGTCGTCGCCCCCAAGACCGGAGACGCGTGATGCAAGGCCCGCAAATCGGATTTCTGCCCGATGGGCGTCGGATGCACCTGCATCACGGCCCCATTGACATGATTGTCGATGTCACAGGCCCCGGACGCGCCATTGCCCTGAGACGCGCCGCCACGCGGTTTGAAACCGTGCTGGACGAGCTGGTCCGCGACCTGCCTCGCCTGCGCCAACCAAATGGCGACATGCCAGCGACACCCCCCGCGCGTCGCATGGTGACCGCCACAGCACCCTTTGCCCCGACATTCATCACCCCGATGGCCGCTGTCGCCGGGGCAGGGGCCGACACAATTCTAGAAGCGATTTGCGATGGCGAAGGCGTCACCAAAGCCTATGTGAACAATGGCGGCGACATCGCCTTTCACCTCACGGGTAAGCAAACCGTCACCGCCGCAGTGGCCGCCTATCCCCCCGCCACAGTCACCGTCGTGGCACATGACGCCACACGCGGCATAGCCACCTCCGGCTGGCGCGGGCGAAGCCATTCGCTTGGCATCGCCGATAGCGTCACCGTCCTGGCCCGCAATGCGGCCGCGGCCGATGCGGCGGCAACGCTCATCGCAAATAAGGTGGACCTGCCAGACCACGCCGCCATCACGCGCGTGCCCGCCACGGATCATGCCCCCGACAGCGACCTCGGCGCGCGACTGGTCACAACCGCCGTCGGACCACTTGACCCAAGCGACATCGCCGCGGCCCTCGCCGCCGGAGCGAGCTATGCACAAACCCTTTGCGATCGCGGCCTCATTCACGCGGCCTACATCTCCCTGCAAGGCGCAACACGCGTTGTGGGTCATCTCTCTTTGAGCCAACAGAAAGTTCCCGAACATGCCTGACTTCACCCTGCGCAAAACCGCGCTTTTCGTCGAGGACATCCACCACGATGGCGGTGCCATAGCCGACAAACCGCGCCGTCGGGCCGCGCTCGCCGCCTTGGTGAAGAATCCATTCGCGGGCACCTATGTGGACGACCTGCAATCTGCCATGGACGATCTCAAACCCCTTGGCCTGAGCATGACCGACCGCCTCATCGATGCCATGGGCGGGCTGACTGGCATTGACGGCTACGGCAAAGCCGCCATGGCAGGCGAGGCCGGAGAGTTGGAGCATACAGCCCTCTGGCACGTGCCCGGCGGCTATGCCATGCGCGCGCGATTGGGAGAGGCCAAGGCCATCGTGCCCTCATCCATGAAACAGGGCGGGCCGGGCACGCGCATCGACGTGCCCCTGGGCCATATCAACGCGGCCTATGTGCGCAGTCACTTTGACGGTATGGAAGTGGGCCTGCCCGATGGTCCTCGTTCCGATGAACTGCTCTTTATCCTCGCCATGAGCCGCGGCGGGCGCATCCATGACCGGATGGGTGGCCTGACCGTGGAGGAAGTCCAAGGCGAGGACGGTTTGCGGTAGCGAAGTGTCACGTCATGGGCTGACCTTTGTTGCAGAACCCTCTATAGGCTGCATTACCGTGGCCAAGAACCGGAACACGCCTTTATGAGCGAGCCCAAACCCACCAAGCGCCAGCCGCTCTATTCAGACGCGGACAAGGACAATCTGCGCTGGTTCTGGCGAAATTACCTGCGCAAGCACTCAGGCAAACTCCTGATTGTTCTGGGGCTTATCCTCGTTCAGGGGCTTGTTTATCAACAATTCCTCGCCATGACCGAAAGCGGCCTGCGCGTGATCTTTGAGGCTGGTGCCATGCGCGACCTGATCATGGTCTGCATCGTTGTGTTCCTGCTCTTCACCGTGCGCGGCATCGTGTCGTTTCTGGCCCCGATGATCACCGTAAAAATCTCGAACCAGGCCATCTATGAGATGCGCCGCGATCTGATCGGACACTTGATGTCCCTCGATCTTGCCTATTTTGAGCGCACCAAGTCCGGCGAAATCATCCAGAAACTCGTCACCCAAACCCAGCAAATCGGCGTCTTTGTCGGCCTCGGTGTCGCCAACGCCATTCGCGATGCCGTCACGGTGATCGTCGTTTCGGGCTATCTGATCTGGAAAAACCCCCTCCTCTTTGCCTCGGCAGTCGTTGTTCTGCCCTTCATCATCGTGGTGATGAATTTCGTCTCTGACCGCGTCAAGAAAGGCCAGGCCGAGGCCGAGCAGGCCCTTGGCAATTACATGAACGGGATTGAGGAGACGGTGAACGGCATGCGCACCGTCAAAATTGCCAGCCAGGAAGAAGTTGAGAAGGAGCGCCTGTTCACGGGCACGAAATCCCTGCGCCACCTGATGAACCGCGTGCAGATCACCCAGGCGCTTGTCCTGCCCTCCATCGACCTCAGCTCTGCCTTTGTCTATGTGCTGGTGATCGGCGGGGGCGGTTACATGGTGCTGAGCCCCAATTTCGATGTCGATGGGGCCGCCATCATCACCTTCCTCTTGGGCATGGTCATGGTCTTTGATCCCGCCCGCCTTCTGGCGCAGTTCTTTGGCGCGCTGCAATCGAACCTAGTGCTGCTGGACCGCGTGCGCGCCCTCTACGCGGAAACGCCCAGCATCAATGACGCGCCCGAGGCCAAAGCCGAATTTGACACCAAAGGCGACATCACCCTGAGGAACATCACCTTTTCCTACGATCCCGAACAGCCGCTTTTCGACGGGCTGAACATGTCCTTCAAGGGCGGGCATGTGTCGGCCATCGTGGGGGCGACCGGGTCGGGCAAAACCACCATCCTGTCGCTGCTGTCCCGCCTTTATGACGTGCAATCCGGCGAAATCACCTTTGGCGACACACCGGTGCGCGATCTGCAGGTCGCCCGCCTGCGCGGCGCGTTTTCGGTGGTCGCGCAAGACATCGTGATCTTCAACGCCTCGATCTGGGATAACATCCGATATGTGAACCCAGACGCCACGGATGAGGATATCTGGCAGGCCGCCGAGAATGCCGAGATTGCCGACCTTGTCCGCCGCCGCGGCGATACGCCTGTCGGCCCCAAGGGCGCTCAACTGTCAGGCGGTCAAAAGCAACGTATCGCCATCGCCCGCGCTTTCCTGCGAGATGCGCCGATCCTGCTCTTGGATGAGGCCACATCCGCCCTAGATCAGGCAACTGAGGAACGCATCAAGAAAGCGCTCGACCGTCTGACCAAGGACAAGACCACTATCGTTGTGGCCCATAGGCTAAGTTCCATCGCTCATGCGGACAGCATTTTTGTGCTCGAAAGCGGCCAGCTTGTGGAACAGGGCAAGCACGAGGACTTGCTCGCGCAAAAGGGCCTCTACGCACAACTCTATCAAGCCCAGAAAAAGGGCTATGACGAAAAGTAGCCGGTTCAGTCGAAACTGCCGAACGGAATGTAGCGCACCGGTGTGCCCGGCGTGATCGTCACCGCGCCATCTGGCAATTCGACCAAACCATCGGCCCAGCTTAACCCACTGATGCGCCCCGACCCTTCGGATTTGAACACCTCAACTTTGCCATCGCGCACCCGCGCCCGCAGGTACTCCCGCCGCCCCGGCTTCTTGGTTTTCTCAAACGCCGCTGGCAGGTCAAACCCCTGCGGATCTTCCCACGCCTGCCCCGCCAGAACCCGCATCGCCGGGCGCGCAAAAATCAGCGTGCAGACAAGTGCAGCGACCGGATTGCCCGGCAGGCCAAAGACCGGCGTGCCGTCCCACATCCCCAGGGCCAGGGGCCGCCCGGGTTTCAGCGCAATCCGCCACTGCGCCATCGCGCCTGCCTCATTGAGCAGGGCCGACACGTGGTCTTCATCCCCTGCTGATGCTCCGCCGGAGGTCAGGATCACATCTGCCTCACGCGCCGCTTGGTCCAACGCGGTGCTCAAGGCATCACGATCATCCGCAATGCGTCCAAGATCAACTGTCTGATACCCAAACCGCTTTGCCAGCCCCAAAAGCATGGGCCTGTTGGCGTCGTAAATCTGACCATTCCTGGCCGTCTCGCCGGGGTCCACAAGCTCATCCCCGGTGGAAATCACCGCCACCTTGAGCGGTTCATAGACCGACAAGTCTGCAATCCCCGTCGCCGAAGCCAGTGCCAAATCCGCTGGCGTCAGGCCGCGACCTTGCGACAGGATGACCGCACCAGCACGCACATCTTCCCCGGCATTGCGCGTATTTGCGCCGCGCTTGATACCTTCTCTAAACGCAATTTCCCCGGTGCCTAGCGTGACGTCTTCTTCCAAAATCACCGTGTCCACACCATCGGGCAGCGCAGCCCCGGTCAGCACGCGAAGGGCAAAACCCTCTGGCACGGTCCCATCGAAAGGCACGCCTGCCGCCGAGCGTCCCTCGACGAGGGGCAGAACCTGATCCCCTGGGCCAAGGGGGTCAAACGCAAACCCATACCCATCAACTGCGGTGTTGGCCTCAGGCGGATTAGAGCGCCGGGCCACCACATCTTCGGCCAGCCCCAGACCCAGCCCGTCCTGCAAGGGAACATGCCGCGTCCCGACAACCGGATGCAGGCGCTGACGCAACATCTCAAGAGCCTTGTCCACAGGAGTCCAGTCCACGCCCGCAGGCAGCGCAAAGCAATCATCTTTGAGCGGAGGCGGTTGCAAAGCGCCTTGCGCCGCCGCAATCAACTTGTCCTCGTGACCCAGACCCATGATCCATCCTTCCTCAGGGGCATCTACATTCAGCATGGCGTCGAGATTGTCTGCTGACAAGCGCGACACAGCGCGCGCCAGCAGGCGCACCTGCGCTGCATCACGAATGCCGCCCTTGGCTTCGGCCTCCTTGACCACCGGATTGATCAGACCGGGCCAAGTCTCGATAAAGCTGATGGGACGATTGAGCGGCTCAAACGGCCAGACGGCAACCTGTCCGTCAAAGCGCCGCCGCAAACGGTTCAGCACCGGCAGCCCGGTCAGCACCTGACCACCCACAGCCCCCGCGCCGCCCACCTGCCAACAGGTAAAGGCCCCCTTGGCCAAACCCTCGGCCCGCCGCCATTCCGTCATGCCGTGACCGTCGCGCGTGTCCTTGCGCGGCAGATGCGGAACATCGCGCTTCACGCCATTGAACCAAAATGGCCCGACACCTGGAAACATCTCGTTAATCTGCCCCGCCACATCGAACCGATTATTGGCCTTGGGCGTGTCTTCTACATGCGCCTCCAGCCAATCCCAAAGGGCAAAGACATCCACCTCGCCGGTCAGGGCTTCGGCGAACCCCTTGGGATACCCAAACGGAAAATCAAACCCGATGCAAAGCCGGTCACCAGCTATCAAAGCGCTCTCAATAAGATCAGCAATCGCCTCTTCTGCTTCGGCCCGATTGCGCAAGTATGTTGGTGGCTCGCACACCCCATCGCGCGCGCACCCCATCCAGATCGCGTCTTTCTTGGGCCGAGGTCCGGTGTCGTTCCCACCAGACCAATCCACAATCGCAACGCCATCAAACCGTGTCACGGCCCACTCGCATCCAGACCCACATCGCGCAGAATGAAATCCGCAATGGCGCGTGTGTCATCCAGATCGAAAACCGGGCGATCCAGATCAAGGTCAACATCACTGGCCACCGCCCGAATGGTTGGGTCATCCGGCGCAATCAACGGATTGCCCGGCTCCTGACGATGCGCTTCCACCTTGGGGTGAGCGTCGCGCTTATACCCTTCGATCAGGATCAAATCGACCGGCGCGATCTTGGCCAGCAACATCTCAAGCGTCGGCTCATCCTCGTCTCGCAATTCATGCATCAACGCAAAACGGTTGCGCGACGCCAAGAGCACCTCGGTTGCCCCCGCCACACGGTGGCGGTGACTGTCCTTGCCGGCGTGGTCCACGTCAAAGGAATGATGCGCGTGCTTGACTGTCGACACCGAATAGCCCCGCCCGGTGATCTCGGCCACAAGCCGTTCCATCAGCCCGGTCTTGCCCGCATTCTTCCAGCCCACAACGCCGTAAACCTTCATACCTGCTCCCCCAGCATTGCCTGCGCCCGCCTCAGATCCTCAGGCGTGTTCACATTGAAAAACGGATCGCCGCCACCGGAAAACACCGCCTCGCGCCCGCCGTGCTGTTCCGTCCAGAGCACCACCTTGCGCAACCCACCCTCAAGAGCGGCGCGCAGATCATCGCGCAGCGCCACGGGCCATAGCCCAAATGTGGGATGGCGAATAAGACCCGAGCGGCTCATGGATTTGGTCTCTGTCTCGCCGCGCGGCGTCGCTGCAAGCACCAGCGGATGTGCCATGCCCTCTGCCTCCGCAAGAAGCGTCTCAACCAGGTTTGTGGGAAAAAAAGGCGTATCCGCCGCCACGCTGATAACCAAATCCGCCCCCTGATCCGCCGCCCAATCCAGCCCGGCCAGCACCCCCGCCAAAGGCCCGGGGTATTCGGCAATGGAGTCCGGCACAACCGGGAGGTCAAAGCCATCAAACCGCGCCGGATCCCCATTGGCATTGAGCGCCAAGGCCCCGACCTGTGGCCGCAGCCGGTCCATCACCTGATCCAGAAGCGTCCCATCACCCAGCGACAAAAGACATTTGTCCCCGCCACCCATCCGCGTGGCCAGCCCGCCTGCGAGGATGATGCCGACGGCACATGTCATACCGCAACCGATCCAAGACTATTGCAATAGTCTTGCCCATTTTCTTGCAAGAAAATGACGCGCCGTCTCACGTGCCACCACCTGCAGATTTCCGGCGATGCTTCTTATCCTCATCAGGCACGTCTGCAGGATTCACATCCCGGTCCAGCCGCTCCTCTCCTGACAAACACACAAACCGCTTGCCCCGCATCCGCCCAATCAGCGTGAGACCCACCTCGCGGGCTATCTCCACGCCCCAGGCGGTAAAGCCTGATCGGGAGGCCAGCACGGGAATGCCCATCAACGCCGTCTTGATCACCATCTCCGAGGTCAGCCGCCCGGTGGTGTAGAGCAGCTTATCTTCTGCACTCACACCCTCAGACAGCATCCACCCGGCAATCTTGTCCACCGCATTATGCCGCCCCACATCCTCCATATAGACCAGCGGTCGCGCGCCCTGACAGAGCACCGTGCCGTGAATCGCGCCTGCCTCAAGGTAAAGCGACGGGGTGCGGTTGATCTTGGAAGCAAGCTGATAAAGGTCTGAGGTCCGCACCGACACTTGCGGCAGCACCATGCCCTCAAGCCCCTCCATCATGTCGCCAAAGACCGTCCCCACCGCACAGCCACTGGTGCGCGTCTTTTTCTTCAGCTTTTCTTCGTAGGTAGTCTGTCCATCCGTGCGCACAACGACGGTTTCAAGATCTTCGTCATAATCCACCCCTGTGACGGTCTCGCCATCCCGCAGCATGCCCTGATTGCGCAGAAAGCCCAGCGCCAGGTAATCGGGATAGTCGCCAATCGTCATGGCGGTGACGATTTCCTGGCCGTTGAGAAAAATGGTGAGTGGACGCTCTTCCACCACAGAAATCTCAACCGACTGCCCCTCGTGGTCATGCCCCATCACCGCACGCGTCAGCCGCGCGGCCTTTGGATCAGGCGCAATGAGATAATCCGACAGTATGTCTTCGACCGCCACGAAGGGTCCTCCCCATAATCCAAGCCGCAGCCCGCACAAAACGAAGTTAGTCTAAGGCTTTGGTCCGGCGACGCAATGCACCAAATTGTGTGAGGTCAGTTCAGCGTCGCAGCCCGTGCGACAGCATCCGGGTTCCATTCGCGCAGCACCTTGGAATTGTCGTCGCTGTCATATTCGTGCAAGCGCTGCTCGGTGACACCAGGCACCTTGGCAAACTGATCGGCGAGCTTCACAGGGTAAAACGTCTGGCTGACCTGCCCGGGAAAGGCCTCAGCCAGAATTTCCGACGTGGCGCGCGCACAAAACGCACCGGGCACAGCCCCATACCCTTGCGCCAGACGCATAACCTGCTCGGCTTTTTCAGGGCTGACATCAATTTGCTGAATGCGCACATGCCACGTCTTGCGCGCATGAAACCGCGTATACACATCCGCAACCTGCGGCGTGATCCCAAAAATCACGTCGTTCCGCTCTGGGATGGTCTCGTGCTTGAACGACCCGGCAGGGTCAAAGATGACCCGCTGGGAGCCGTTGATCATCAAAGATGTGTGCCCGCCATTGCCGTTGCGGTTGTTCACCATCGTAAACAGCGTCAGCCGTGTCGGACCGTCATGACGATACGCGGCTTTGGCAACGGCGTCATCTGGTGCCCAGACCGATGGCGCGGCGCATCCAACCAGAAAAAAGCGGACGCGATCACAAGCGCCAGAGTGCGCATCACAATACACCTTATCGTTTTTGGAAAACGGTCAGCCGTTAATCATGGCAATGAACAGCAACAGCGCGATGGAAATCCCCGCAACCCAGGTCGAGGCTTTGATAAACCCGTTAAAGGTCTTTTCCTGAACTTTGATGTCCATATCGCCGTGTTTGTGATCCGACATGATCCCGTCCCTCATGTGCAAAGTAAAACTGTCGATCGCGTGGATACTGGATTTCCACAGCACTGTCACGCCCCTGAACGTCGCAGGTCTCAGCCTTTTTCAAGGTCCTCCGCCAGACGAAATCCGATCCGGTTGGCTTCTTTCTGTTCTTCCTGCTTGGGAAGGGCGCGCAGGAGCACGCTCAACTGGCTGACATGTTGAATCAATTGGGTTTTTGTTCCTGCCGGGTCGCTGCCATAGAAGGTCACGATATCCGGGTCAAAATACCCCATGCCCTCAATCCGCAGCACACCGGCCTGACCGCCGGTGAAACCCATCGCAATCTCATGCTCATTGTCGAGCGTTTTCTCAAAATTCTGGATGTAGAGGATCAACCGCTCATAGGCCCATTGTGCCGGGCTTTTTTGTTCCACGGGGCTTTTGGCAACGGCGTCGGGCACATCCGTGTGCGGCTTGCTTGGGTCCGTATGAACCTCATGACACCGCGGCAAAGCCGCAGCCTCGGCTGCTTCTGCGGATGTTTCGATTTTATCGTCCATAATGCTCACCCCTCACTGTGCCAAATCCACGCGCCATCCTCTCGCAGGTGGCGGCTTATGTCTCCAGCCTGATGCAGATGATTGAGATGCGCAACCGCTTCGACAAGGGCCAATCCATAAGTGCCAGGATCAATTTTTCGTTTGAACAAGGGCGCAAAGCATTCAGCGGCGGTCTTTGGCGTGTCCAGATGTGTTCTCAGACGATCAAGCGCGCCGTGATGGTTGTCGATCAACTGGCGCATCCGCGTGGGCAGGCCGGTGAAAGGCAGTTTATGCCCCGACAAAACCACATGATCCTCTCGCGCGAGCGCCGCCAGCCGCCCGCAAGCCTCAAGCCAATCCGCCACCGGATCTGCGTCCGGCTCGGTCGGATAGACGCCGATATTGGGGCTTATCGAGGAAATGATCTGATCTCCGGCTACCACTAGATGATCATCACGGCTCCAGAGCGTTAGATGCTCGGGCGCATGCCCATTGCCGATATGCACCTCCCAGCCGCGTCCGCCCATACGAAGGACATCGCCCTGTGTGACGCGCGTATACCCCACCGGAAGAGGTGCACAGATATCGCCAAAATTATACGGCCTGTCATTCTTGCGCGCCTCATAGATTTCCGGGTCCATCCCGGAGCGCCGCCAGAATTGTAGCGCCTGCGGCGTCGGGCGTTCCTCAACATCCAGAATCAGCATGCGCGCCATCAGATAGGCCGTGCGAGTCATGACAAGTTCGGCCCCGAACCGCTCCATCAGCATGCCAGCCATACCGATATGATCCGGATGGTGATGTGTCAGTACAACACGCGAGACCGGTTTGCCGTCGAGCGGCCCTGACAGAATGCCCTCCCACAAAGCCTGCGACCGCTTGGAGCGAATGCCGGTATCCACAATGGTCCAGCTCTCACCCTCGTCAAACGCGTAGATATTCACATGATCCAGCGCCATGGGAAGCGGCAGGCGAATCCAGAGCACGCCAGGCGCGACTTCAATCGCCTCACCATGTTCCGGTGGGCTGTCCCAAGGGGTTTGGATTTTGCCGCTGGTCTCTGCCATCAGGCGGCAAAATCTTCTTGGCTGAGGGCATAAAGCGTATCCGCCCCCGCCGTCGCCTGCGCCAGAAGGCCATGTGTCTCAGGCAAAAGCTGAGCGATGTAAAACTGCGCCAGACTTGCCCGCGGCCCTTTGCCCTCTGTCGCCATCGCCGCTGTCAGGTGGAAATCCCCCCAAGCACACGACCAAAGGCGCGCAAGAAGGGCAGAGCGCCGGCAAAGCGCGCGTTCATATCCGTCTGTGCCACCATCCATTCGGTGGCTTCCCGCAGGCTCTCTGTGGCCTGCCACACCGGCTCGGCCAGATCGGGCAAACTGTGACGCGCGGCCTCAGCACGTTCCTCGATTTCATCAAGGATCGCATAAGCCGCCTCGCCCCCATCAGCCAGTTTGCGGCCTGTCAGATCCATCGCCTGTATTCCATTCGTGCCTTCGTAAATCGCCGTGACCCGCACATCTCGCAAATACTGCGCCGCACCGGTTTCCTCGACATAGCCCATCCCGCCATGCACTTGCACGCCGATATTGCACATTGAGATGCCTGTTTCCGTGCCAAACGCCTTGGCAATGGGCGTCAGAAATGCGGCCCGCGCCCGCCATTCATCGGCACCCGTCGCCGTTTCCATGTCAATCGCCGCGGCCAGCGACAAGGAAATCGCGCGCGCCGCGAAAATTTCGGCCTTCATGGTGGTCAGCATCCGGCGCACATCGGCATGATCGAAAATCGTGCCGGTGGGATTGGGCGCAAAGCTGCGGCCTTGGGCACGATCTGTGGCATACGCAATTGCATGCTGCATCGCGCCCTCTGCGGCGGCGATCCCTTGTAGGCTCACGCCAAGACGTGCATTGTTCATCATTGTGAACATGGCGCGCATCCCGTCATGTTCCTCGCCCACAAGCCATCCGGTGGCGCCGTCATACTGCATCACGGCTGTGGGGCTGCCGTGCAGGCCCAGCTTGTGCTCAAGGCTGACCACTTTCAGATCGTTTGCCTTGCCCGGAGTGCCCTCCGCATCGGGAATGAATTTCGGCACCAGAAAGAGACTGATCCCTTTGGTCCCCGGCCCTGCATCGGGCAGACGCGCCAAGACAAGGTGACAGACATTTTCGGTAAAATCATTGTCGCCCCAGCTGATGAAAATCTTCTGACCCGTGATCGCATACGTCCCGTCACCGTTGGGCTCTGCCTTGCTGCGCAGGGATCCTACATCACTCCCCGCATGCGCCTCGGTCAGGTTCATCGTCCCCGACCACGCGCCGCTGACCAGTTTGGGCAGGTAAATCGCCTTGATTTCATCGCTGGCGTGATGTTCCAGCGCCTCGATCTGACCTTGGGTCATCAACGGGCTGACCTGAAGGCTGAGGCACGCGCTGCCCATCATCTCGTTCACTGCCGAGGTCACGGTCATGGGCAACCCCATACCCCCATGCTCGGGGTTGGCCGCAATAGAGACCCACCCCCGTCGGCAATCGCCTGATACCCCTCGGCAAAACCGGGGCTGGTGCGCACAATATCGTTCTCCAAATGCGCAGGATGCAAATCGCCCGCCCGCTGCAGCGGGGCCAGCACCTCTTCGCTGAGCTTGGCCGCCTCAGACAAAATCGCCTGAACGAGGTCCGGGGACGCATCAGAAAACCGCTCGGTTTCAGTGATGTCTTTCAAACCGACAACGTGATCAAACAGGAACTGAAAATCTGTGACAGGGGCGCGATACGGCATGTCTGTCTCCTGGGTTAATTACAGCTGAGCGGCTTGGAATTGCGGGGCCGCTTCTGTATCTGTGTGAGTCTCAATCTGCTGCCACAGTATTGCAAGCATCTGGACCAGCAACAAAAACGCGGCGTCAAACCTGTTATGCCTTCGTCTCTTCAAATTTTGCCTGGCGATGATCAGGGCCTGTCGCGCGCTGCAGATATCCTGCACGAAGGTGGGCTTGTCGCCTTTCCAACCGAGACGGTTTATGGCCTCGGCGCGGACGCGCGCAATGACCATGCTGTAGCGCGTATTTTTGACGCCAAAGGCAGGCCGCGGTTCAATCCACTGATTGTGCATGTGCATGATGCCGAGATGGCCAAATTGTACGTTGAATGGTCTGATACGGCGGACCGCCTCGCCTCGGCGTTCTGGCCCGGACCGATGACTTTGGTCTTGCCGTTGCGCGCAGGGACCGGCCTGTCGCCGCTGGTCACGGCCGAGTTGCCCACACTGGCCATTCGTGTGCCCGCGCACCCGGTGGGGCAAGCGTTGCTGCGCGCTTTCAACGGTCCGGTTGCGGCGCCATCGGCCAACCCCTCCGGTCGGATCAGCCCAACCAGTGCCGATCACGTGATGGCCGGGTTGGAGGGCAAGATCGACGCAGTGGTAGATGGCGGCACCTGTGATGTCGGGCTGGAATCCACCATTCTGGGCGTCACCGATGCGCCCACACTGTTACGTCCCGGGGGCTTCCCCATGAGGCCGTTGAAGCCGCGCTGGGCCAGCCTCTTGAACAGCATGGCGACACAGATGCGATCAACGCCCCCGGGCAGCTTGCCTCGCACTATGCGCCGGGTGCCACTGTGCGCCTGAACGCCGAGACAAGGCGGTCCGGCGAGCACCTGCTGGGGTTTGGTAAGGTGGAGTGCGATCTCAACCTGTCTGAGGCGGGCGACCTCATCGAAGCCGCGGCAAACCTCTTTGGGCACCTTCACAGCCTTGATGACTTGGGGGCCGAGGTGATCGCTGTATCGCCTATCCCCGACATGGGATTGGGACGCGCCATAAACGACAGATTACGCCGCGCAGCAGCCCCACGCGACGTTTAAACCTTTGTTAATAGCCTATCTATGGCGCTACTGACAGCGCTTCTCGGCTTCGTCGAGAGCAGCGGTGAAGCCCAAAAGTGAGAACGTATCCTTGGTGATGGTGCCACGCCCTGAGCGCGCCGTTAGAACCGCGTTGGTCCCGCGCTGCATCGCCGCAATGATCTTGGCATCATCCGAGGTGCTCGCCGGCCAAGCCCATTCGCCTTCGGTGAACATCTCAAATTCCTGTCCGCCGATATTGACGTTCACGGTCGAGCCACCCGCAAAAGGATACCCCCCGGTGAATGTCACCTGACCCTTCACACCCGCGCCGGGGCGGAAAAAGGTCATGAACAGAATATCACCGCGCCGCACAGCCACCACGCGGCCATCCTTGGTGTTCACGGTTTCGGTCGGCGACGACACCGCCCAGCATTCTTTCGGATCCGCATCCTCAAAAACGCTCCACGCGGTCTTGGCCGCCACCTGATTTGTGCTTTCTTCTTGTGCTGAAACACCCGTCGCCGTGAGCGCAGCAAACACTCCGACCATACCGATTGCTTTCAGTAATCCCATTTGAGCAGCCTCCAAGCTGTTCCTAGCCTCAATTTTCCCAAGCCAACTGCATTCCTTGTCGGAAATCTTATAAAATTGGCCAATTCAGTCTCGACATTGCAATAATAGCCTGAAACACGCGAGACATAAAAGGACCAATTGGCAAAATTTCGCGTGAGCAACAGAGCCTGAGACAGACGATGAGTACCCCAGTTCCCCTGACAGAAATCTGGCGCGGACAGATTATTGAAAGCCTGCACTACGGACATGCTCTGATTTGTGACGAAAAAGGTGAGATCGTCGAGTGCTGGGGTGACCCCGATGCGGTGGTCTATCCGCGCAGCTCGGCCAAGATGATCCAGGCCTTGCCGCTCATCGAAAGCGGCGCGGCGGAGGCCTTTCACCTGACAACAGAACACCTTGCGCTGTCCTGTGCCTCGCATCAGGGTGCGGCGGTTCACACGGACCGCGTAAGCGACTGGATCACGGGGTTGGGCTACACGGACAATGATTTCCGCTGTGGCCCCCAGATGCCGCAGGATCGTGCGGCGTTTAACGAATTGATCAAAACCGATGGATCCCCCTGTCAGGTCCATAACAACTGCTCTGGCAAGCATGCAGGGTTCATGACCGTATCCAAGCATCTGGGCGGCGGGGCAGACTACATCGACCCGAACCACCCGGCGCAGCAAGCGTGTTTCGCAGCGTTCGAAGAGGTCACGGGCGAACCAAGCCCGGGATTTGCACCCGATGGCTGTTCTGCGCCCAATTCGATCACCACAATGCGCGGCATGGGCCGGGCCATGGGGTGGTTTGCAAGTGCGGTTGAGGGCAAAGACGCGCGCCACACAGCGGCGGTGCGGCTTGTGCAGGCGATGATTGAGCATCCGCTTCTGGTTGCCGGCGAAAAACGCGCCTGCACCGAATTGATGCGCGCCTGTTCAGAGCCTGTGGCGCTCAAAACCGGGGCAGAGGGCTATTTTGTCGCCATTGCGCCGACCCGTAAGCGAGGGATTGCATTGAAAATCACGGATGGGTCTACCCGCGCAGCCAACTGCACGATTGCTGCGCTTTTGGTGCGTATTGGGGTGCTCGACCCCGAGCATCCATCTGCCGGGCGTTTTATGAACGCGCCCATCCGCAATCGTCGAAAAGTCGAGACAGGCCAGATCAAACCGGTCGATGCCTTGCTGTCCTGAGCCTTTTCGGCAGAGCTTTGCTCACACCAAGTTCACCACCGTTTCTACAGCTTTTCGCCGATCCCCCTGAGTACCCTGCGCTGCTTTCCGCGCGTGGGCATAGACCTGCCTTCACCCGGCAATCCCCTGCTGATTCTGTCCCGCGCCCTGAGCCTTTTTTTGCGAAAAACCTGGCCATTGCCGCGACCCTCTAACCAACCGCAAAACGCATCTCCATGTTGAGGGTCCGAGGGCATGACGCCCCGGACACCTGAACCCAACAAAGGGAAAGTCGAAATGACTAAGGAACTGAAAGTCACACTGTTTGCACTTGTCATGAGCGTGCCTGCCATTGCGCTGGCCATGGATGCCGATGGCGATGGTATGGTTTCACCTGACGAATTCCAGGCAGTTATGCCGGATGCGCCTGAGGGCACGTTTGAAACGCTTGACGCAGATGGCGATGGCCTTCTGAGCGAAGCCGAAGTTCAAGCGGGCAAAGAGGCAGGCATCCTGCCAGCATAACCCACCACTCCAAGGCGCGCATCTATCCAATCCCAAAACCTGATGCGCGCCTTGTTACGATCGTCGCGGTATGGCGGCCGAGGCCTGTTGCTAAACCAACCTCTTCCCCAGAATGGTTTCGCAGACCTAAGACCTCCCCGGCTTGCCCATACCGCGACTTTCCTGCATTCTCCCACATGTTCTCAGGGCGGGGTGAAATTCCCCACCGGCGGTAACGGGCCATGGCCCGAAGCCCGCGAGCGCAACGGGTTTCTTCCCGAAACCCTTGGTCAGCAGATCTGGTGCAACTCCAGAGCCGACGGTCACAGTCCGGATGGAAGAGAACGCCAGGTCTGGCCGCGTCAAGCGTCCTGTCCTGTCGTGCTGCGCCTTGGGTGAACGTGTCGCGACAGTGAAAGGAGAATGCCATGACACACACCCGTTACGCCTTTGTCAAAGCCAACTGGCACGCCGATATTGTGGATCGTGCCCTAGAGGGGTTTTGTGAAGTTATCCCGCGCGAGAACGTCGATGTGTTCGACGTTCCCGGCGCATTTGAACTGCCGCTTCTGGCCCGTGATCTGGCGGGAACAGGGCGCTATACCGCGATTGTGGCGGCGGCGTTTGTGGTCGATGGCGGTATTTACCGGCATGAGTTTGTCGCGCAAGCCGTGGTCGATGGTCTGATGCGCGCGGGCCTTGATAGCGGCGTGCCGGTGCTGTCGGTGTCCCTGACCCCGCATCAGTATCAGGACAGCGCGCATCATAATGCGGTCTTCGGCGCGCATTTTGTCGAGAAAGGCCGCGAGGCCGCGCGGGCCGCATTGCAGATCACACAGGCGCGCAAATCCCTGCAAGCGGCCTGAGAAAAGCCGTAGGGTGGGCAGTTTTGCCCACCTTATCCCGATCAAGGGCTCAAAACGTTTCGCATGCGAAACATTTTGCCCGAAATTTACGTAATATTAATGAATATTAACAATATCTTATGATGTTTTTTGTGCGAAGCATTTGAGGTTGCCGTAGGGCGGGGTTTCACCCCGCCTACCCATTCGGTGAACATGTGGCGGGGTGAAACCCCGCCCTACCGCAAATACCTTACCTATGGCGCGCCGTTGAATCCTAAAAACCGCTTTTTAACAATGCATTAACTTGTTTCGCGCGCGAAACATTTGGAGCGATGACCGATCCGTTGCGCTCACCCCAAATAGTCCCGCAAAACCTTCGGCGGATTGTCCAAAAGCGCCGTTGTCTCCTGCGGCGGGTGTGCCGCCCCATCCGCCACCAGAATGCATTCCCCCGCAATCCGCCGCGCATCTTCGGGGGCGTGGCTGATCATCAAAAGCGTGGCGCCAGTCTCTTCGCATAACTCCTGCACCAGATCGAGCATTTCGGCGCGCAGCGCGGGGCCAAGCGCCGCAAAAGGCTCATCCAAGAGCAAGAGATCCCGCCGCTGCACAAGCACCCGTGCCAAAGCTGCGCGGCTGCGTTGACCGCCAGAGAGTTCCAAGGGTTTGCGCGTGTGCATGCCGCTGAGACCAACTCTGTTCAGAGCCTGACGGACTGCCGCATGATCCGTGGGCGACAGACGCAGGTTGGGCTGGATCCCAAGCCCCACATTCTGCGCCACACTCAGATGCGGAAAGAGGTTGTCTTCCTGAAACAGCATTGTCAGAGGCCGCGCGCCGGGAGGCATATCCGTGATGTCCTGCCCCTTCCACGTGATGCGCCCGGTTGCGACGGGAAGGAAACCTGCGATGGCTTCGATCAGCGTGGATTTGCCCGCGCCAGAAGGGCCTATGACCGCCACGCGCGCGCGCTCGGCCACGGACAGGTTCGCGTGCAGCTCGAACGCGCCATTGCGGATGATGCAGTCCTCAAGCTTCAACATGTGCACGCCCGCCCCTGTCCAAAATCCAGAACGCCCCAAAGGAAAGCAGCAGCAGCAAAAGCGCAGCACCTGCGGCTGTGTCCATTTGGTAAGCGCCCATCAGGCGATACACCTGCAAGGGCAGGGTGGCCACATCTGGGTCGGCAAAAAGCGTGATGACGCCGAGGTCTCCCATAGACAATGCGGCGGCCAGCCCGGCGGCAAAGCCGATTTGGGGCTTCAGTCGCGGCAAGAGCACATGGCGCAGAAAGGGCCAGCCTTGCATATCAAGCGACAGGGCAAGACGCCCTTGCCGCGCCACCACATCCCGCGCGCGGGGCACCAGAACGCGCAGGGCAAAGGGCAGCACGGTGATGGCATTGACCAAGGCCGTGACTGGCAAGGCCCAGGCGAGTGGGTTGCCCCAGGGCCGGATGAGGATGAAGAGTCCGGTGCCGATCACCAAAGGCGAGGCGGCGAGCCCAAGAATGCCCGCAAGTTCCAGCGCGCCGCCCCGGCCGCGGGCTATTGCGGCGGTCATGGGCAGGGCCATGAGGAGCAGGAGTAGTGTGCTGATGGAGGCCACCAACACAGAGGTCAATGCGGCGCTGAAAACTTGCGATGGAAGGTTGAGAAGCGTGGGCAAACCATTGAGCGCCATGGCCAGCATGGGCAACAACAGAAAGCCCGCCGCCAGAAGGATTACGGTGCTGTCTCCATAGCGCGCCAGAGCCGTTTGCCCGTCCCACCGCCGGACATGACGGTCCAACCCTGTGCCAAAACCTTCGCCCTTGGCCAGCCACAGGGCCAGCGCGCCAGCCAATACGGTTAACAAAAGCTGAACGCCCGAGAGCATCGCCGCCCGGCCTAGGTCAAAGTCAAACCGGAAGGCCTGATAGATGGCCAGTTCAATTGTCGTGGCCTTTGGCCCGCCGCCCAAGGTCAGGGCCACCGCAAAGCTGGTGAGGCAAATGGCAAAGATCACCGCCAGAATGCTGGGCACCACGCGCATCAGCATGGGCAGTTCAATCAGCCGCACCATGGCCCAGCCATCCACGCCAAGCTGTGCCGCCAGACGAAACCGTTCGCCGGGAATTTCCTGCCAACCTTGCAGGATGAGGCGTGTGGCCAGAGGCAGGTTGAAGAAGACATGGGCCAGGACCACACCGTGTAGCCCGTAAATCTGCACAGGGGGCAGGCCGAAGAGACCTAGAATGCTGCTTACCCATCCTGCGCGGCCGAAGACGGCAATGAGGCCTAGAACGGCGACAATAACAGGGAGAATGAAGGGTGCACCCAGGAGAGCGATGAGGACACGTCTGCCCTTGAACCGCCGTCGCGCCAAAGCGCGCGCGACCGGAATGGCAAGGGCAACGCTGAACAAAGCAGATAACGTGGCCTGCAGGACGGTGAAGCGCAGCGCCGCCCAATCAGGTGCGCCTAGCCCCCGTCCGGTCTCGGCGCGCAGGGCCACAGCCACCAAGGCACCAAAGATGATCGCCGCGACCCCTGCCGCGACGATCTTGCCGGGTGTGGCGCTTACTGGCTGAGCGCGGTCAGCCATTCATCCAGCGCCGCATCACGCGCCGCTGCGGCCTCTTCGGGGCTCAGCAGAAGCGATTTTTCTGGTGTGACCAATGTCTCAAATCCCTCGGGCAATCCCCCTCGGGTGTGACTGCGGGATACATCCAGTTGGTGGTCGGGATGATGCCCTGGAACGTGTCCGACAGCATGAAAGCGAGGAATTGATCCGCAAGCTCCGGCTGATCCGTGCCGGCCAGCTTGGCGGCAACTTCAACCTGCATGTAGTGACCTTCGTCAAAGGCGGCGGCGGCCTTGCTCGGGTCCTCCTCGGCAATGAGGTGATAGGCGGGTGAGGTGGTATAGCTCAGCACCATGTCGGCCTCGCCTTCGAGGAAGAGACCGTAGGCCTCGGACCAGCCTTTGGTCACGGTGACAACGTTATCGGCCAACCCGTCCCAGATCGCAGGAGCCTCATCGCCATAGGCGGTTTTGACCCACATCAGCAGGCCCAGACCGGGTGTGGAGGAGCGCGGGTCCTGAATGACGATCTTCTTGTCGCTCTCGGCCAGGGCCTTGAAGTTGGTGGGCGCCTCGGCGTCGGCATTGTGCACAAAGGCGAAATACCCCCAGTCATAGGGCAGGAAGACCGGATCACTCCATCCAATAGGCAGATCAAGCTCGGGGGTCTGCCCATGTTCGGCAAAAAGCCCGGTTTCCTTGGCTGCAACGATCAGGTTGGTGTCGAGTCCCAGCACCACGTCGGCATCGCTGCTGGCGCCTTCGAGCTTCATGCGCGCCAGAAGGGCGGCGCCATCCTCGATCCCCACAAGTTTGAGATCGCAGTTGCACTGAGCCTCAAACGCCTCTTCGACCTGTGGGCCGGGGCCCCAGTCGGAGACGAAACTGTCATAGGTATAAACGGTCAATTCAGGCGTCTCGGCCACGGCAACCGTGGCAGCGCTCAAAAATCCCGCAGCAAAAAACAGATGTTTCATGGCATCCTCCTTTGCGGCGAGAGGGGCAGGGTGGAGCCATGTCCAAAACCTTCCCTCCGCCGGTTCTAGCCGGTTCAGGTTCAACGGGTCCGCAACGTGCATCTCAGTCTTGGGAACGGCCCAAGACACCCCGAGGTAGGGCGGAACGTAGGGGGATGTGACAAAGATGGCAAGGCCAATCGAGTTGCGACACTGCACCTCAGGCGGCATGAAAAATTAGAATTTTTCAGACTGGAGTTTTGCAAAACTCCAGTTCCGGTCAGAGTTCAAATCAGAAGTCGACTGTCACACCGGGGAGGTTCAATGCCTTCATCAGGTCGCGCAATTCCTGCCGGGCTGCGACGTTGGAAATGTTGAGCTGTTTGACGCCAATATCCTTGAGGTCCAGAAGTGTCAGCCCCCTTGGAAAGAGCTCGCGGAAGATGACGCGCTCGTTGAAGCCTGGTGCTGTGCGGAACCCGATGCGTTTGGCCAGATTGTCGAGCGCTGCGCCCATCTTTTCCTTGTTGACCATCTGTTGCGCGCCCAGCCGGTTGCGCAAAACGATCCAGTCGATGGGTTTCAGTCCGGCTTGCGCGCGAAGCTGCCAGTGCATTCCAGACCATCTCGGAATAAACGGACGGTCCAAGAATTTTCTGCCCGTCGGTGTCTACATGCGCGAGCAGATCAAAGTCGATGAAGCTGTCGTTCAGGGGTGTGACCAGCGTATCGGCCAGCGAATGCGCCACCTGGCTCAGGCGGGTATGCGAGCCGGGACAGTCGATCATGATGAAATCATTGTCCGCTTCCATCTCGGCCACCGCCACCGAGAGACGCCGGTCATAGACGTTCTCGCCTGCGCGCAGCTGCGCGGGGTCAATTTCGGGCAGGTCCTTGTAGCGTGGGCTTGGCAGTGACAGGCCCTCAGCCTTCAAGAATTTTGCCCGATTGAGCGCATAACGCCCAAAGGTTTTCTGCCGCAGATCAAGATCAAGTGCGCTGACCTTGTGGCCCATGCGGGCCAGGGCCGTGGCCACATGCATCGACACGGTCGACTTGCCCGCCCCGCCTTTTTCATTCCCGACGACGATAATATGCGCCATGCCTGTCCCTCATATCCTGCCATGCTGCTCTGCAGGTTTTGGCAAGACTATAGGTTGCGCAATCCCCTCCGTGAAGCAGGATATGGGATTTGTGCACAAGTTATTGCATTTGCGCCATGGCAGGCCTTAGGCCGTTGGCTTTGGGAACTGAATGCCACTTCAAACTCATAGCGATCAAACGTAGAGCTTGCGGCGGCGACTTTAGATGCATCGGCCAGAATCCACAGGCAGGGCGCACCCTGTCACAGTCGCGGCTTCCTTCGGAGAGGCGAGGTACACGGCGGCATGTCCTACATCCTCAGGTGTGATCAATCGTCCAAGAGGTAAGGCGTCGGCAAATGTGGCGGCATCTCCTTCGTCCAGTTTACCGCCCGCGAACTCCGCCAACATTGGAGTTTGACCAACTGCGGGAAAGAGTCCGTTAACTCGAATCCGTTCCGGAGCGAGTTCAAGCGCCAATGATTTCATGAAATACGCGGCGGCTGCCTTTGCCATTCCATACCCGTAGAGCTGCGGTCTTGGTACGAGAGCAATGCCTGACACTGTGATGACGATAGAGGGGTCCTGTGCGTCTCTCAGAGCGGCGAGGGCGGCCTGGCAACTTTGAACAACGCCTATGGAATTGGTTTCGAACTGACGCGTAAGTTCGTTAGCGGTGGTATCTGATATAGACACCGGACGTTGGCCGATGCCTGCGTTGGCCACAAGTGTATTCAGCGAGCCCAAATTTTCCCGGCAGAATGCAATACCAGCGTCGAGGCTGTCGCGGTTTGTGATGTCAACCCCGACCCCAAAAGCAGTGCCGCCATCGGCGCACAACGCGTCAGCCATTTTATGAGCTGCGGCCGCGTCCAAATCTGCGACGACAACGCTTGCACCCTCTTGGCAAAATGCCTTGGCTATTCCAGCGCCAAACCCGGAACCCGCACCTGTTATGAATGCTGTTCTGCCAAGCAACCGTTCCATCGTCTTATTCCTTCATCTGCTCAATCCCGGACACCGTAACAGATCGGAACAGTTTTGCTTGTTCAACTTGCGACCTATCCATTGACACTCTCTGATCCGAGACACCTCAACAAAAAACGCCGCCCCGAGGGAGCGGCGTTTCAAATCTGTCAGAGCGCTCTGCTTAGAAGCCCAGCCCTGCGTATTTGTTTTTGAACTTCGACACACGACCGCCTGCGTCTGTGAGGCGCGCGCCGCCGCCGGTCCAGGCGGGATGCACCGAGGGATCCACGTCGAGCGAGAGCGTGTCGCCTTCATTGCCGTAGGTCGAGCGCATTTGCACGATGGTGCCATCGGTCATTTTGACATCAATGATGTGATAATCGGGGTGCAGATCTTTTTTCATGTTATCCGCTCCTTATGCCTGAGCGCCAGATTTTGGCTTATAGTTGGAATCTTCTGCGATACGGGCGGATTTGCCGCGACGCTGACGCAGGTAGTAGAGCTTGGCGCGGCGCACGCGGCCGCGGCGGACAACGGTGATGCTGTCGATATTGGTCGAAAAGAGCGGGAACACACGTTCCACGCCTTCGCCAAAGGAAATCTTGCGAACGGTGAAGGATCCGGCAATGCCGTCGCCGTTTTTGCGGCTGATGCAGACGCCTTCAAAGTTCTGAACACGGCTGCGGGTGCCTTCGGTCACCTTAAAGCCAACGCGCACAGTGTCGCCGGCTTTGAAATCGGGAATGTCCTTCCCGAGGGCGGCAATCTGTTCCGCCTCGATCTGAGCGATAATGTCCATCGCTTCAACTCCTATATGCTTGCGGTTGGTCCCGCAAAGTGATGCGCGGCCTCAGAGCTCTTGGTCTTCTTCCGGGTCCGCAGATGCGCCCGCCAGAGATCAGGTCGTCATATCTTGTTCTGTGCTGTCCTTTGCGGCGGGCCCCAAACCGAAGAAAACAAGGGGTATGCCACATCAAACATGTCCAGACGACTCAAGCGAGCCCCGGACAGGCGGGGTATAGGGGGAAAGGACGTGCAGATCAATAGGCAGGAAGGGTCGTAGCGAAGGTTTACTTCGCCCTCCTGATGACGCTCTATGACCCTGCCATGACCCACGCCTCTCCTACGATCCTGTCCACTGTGTCGAGCGCATTTGTAGACGACTGGCTGGTGGCGTTGCGCGCCCTTTGCCCCAAGGCGCAGATGGCCTCATTGCTCAGCCGCTCAGGCCTGAGTTCCGAGACGCATCATCCCAACCGCCGGGTGACGCTGGATCAGATTGTGTGCCTCTATCAGCTTGCTGCGGTGGAAACAGGCGATGAGATGATGGGTCTCTGGAGCCGGCCGATCCGGCCCCGGGCTTTGCAACACCTGCTGACGACGGTGAAAGAAGCCACGTCACTGGCATCGGCGCTTTACAGGTTTTCGACATTCTGGAACCTACTGCTGGATGACTACCAATTTGCGCTGGACCCGTCTGAGCATCAGCTGGTGCTGCGCCTGCAGCCGCTCGGGGAGGAACCTGTGCAAAGGTTTGGGCATATGCTCATCCTCAAGCTGGCGCATGGGTTGATGTCGTGGCTTGCGGGATATGAGGTTCCGGTCAAGGCGGTGGGGTTTGCTTTTGCGCGTCCCGAATTTGATCACGATTACGCCGTCATCTTTCCCGCCCCTTTGCGGTTTGGTCAGTCGGAGACCTCTATTGCGTTTGATGCGGCAAAGCTGGGGCCGGTGGAGGCGCGAAACAGCTCTGATCTTGACCGGTTTTTACAAAACGCACCGCGCGACTGGATTTTCACCAGCTCGCGGGAACATACCCAATCCCTGCGGGTGCGAACCTATCTGAGCCAGACCGCGTGGCATGACGCGACGCTGAATGATGCGGCGCGTGCGATGCATATGACGCCCCGGACGCTGATCCGCCGGCTGGCGACGGATGGCACCTCTTTTCAGGCGATCAAGGATGCCTTGCGCCGCGATATGGCCATCCGCGATTTGCAGTCGGGGCGCAAAAGCATTGAGGCCATCGCGCTTGATGTGGGGTTTTCCTCGGCTGCAAATTTCCACCGGGCGTTTCAAAGGTGGACCGGCAGTACCCCGAGCGCATATCGGCGAAGTCAGGCGGAAGCAGAGTAAATTTGTCACTTTTGGACAATAACCTGTCAATGCATGAGATGGCGATGTGAGGTCTGTATCGCCTAGAATGCCTTTAGATAATAGTTCAAAAGAGCTTTTTCACAAATTGATCTGATGCAGGGGCATGGCCGAAATTGGGTGTGCCTTGGCGTTATCCGAAAAAACCCGTGTGAAAGGACATCTCCATGTCAGACAAACTTGCCCCGATCCTAGAGGCCGCGCGCGACCACGCTATGCAGGTCATTTTGCCGAATGTTGATGCGTGGAACCGCGCGAAGACATGGCCACGTGAGGCGTCAGACAAAGCCGGGGCTGCGGGGCTGACCGGGCTTTACGCCCCCGAAGAGTTTGGCGGTCAGGGCCTGCCCTTGTCCGAAGGCATTCAGGTCTACGAACAGCTGGGCCTTGGCGATGGAGCCTATGCCTTTGCGCTTTCGATGCACAACATCTGCACTTTCGCGGGATGCGGCTATGGCACGGACGCGTTCAAGGCCAAATGGGCGCGCGATCTCACGTCTGGGCGCAAGCTGGCCAACTTTGCGCTGACCGAACCGCAATCGGGCTCGGACCCGATGAAGATGTACACGCGCGCCACGATCAACGACGATGGCACCTGGACCATCAGCGGCGCGAAAGCCTGGGTGAGCCTGGCCACGGAGGCCGACATCTATTTCACGGTTGTCAAAACCAGTGATGCGCCCGGGCACAAGGATATGGCGATGATTGCCATTCCGGCAGATGCTCCGGGGATCAGCTTTGGCCCGCTGTATGACACGCCATCCTACACTTTCCTGCCCATGTCCGAGATGTATCTCGACAATGTGGTGGTGAGCGAAGACAACATCATCCTTCCAATTGGTCAGGGCCTTCAGGGTTCCCTTATGGCGATTGATATTGCGCGTGTCTCGATTGCGTCCGGGTGCTGTGGCCTGATGCAATCAGCGCTTGATACGGCCTTGTCCTATGCCAAGAACCGCAAGATGTTTGGGGGCAAAAACCTCGATCTGGATGGCATCCAGTGGATGCTTGGCGAAGTTGCGACTGACCTTGAGGCGTCAAAGCTCCTGTACCGCAAGGCAGCAGAGGCGCTGGGCACGCCCGAGGGGCCGTTGATGGCCGCGCATGCCAAGCGGTTTGTGCCTGATGCGGCGGTGAAGGCTGCGAACACATGCACCCAGGTGCTAGGCGGTATGGGGCTGTTGCAACCCTACGGCCTGGACCGTCTGTCGCGTCTGGCACAGATGCTGCGGATCGTGGATGGCACAACAGAAATCAGCCGCGTTGTGATTGGTCGGGCCTTGCAAAAGCGGGCGGCGGGCCTGCCGGACCTGCCAGTGCCCAAAGGGTACGGAGAGGGCGACAGCGCTGACACGGACTTGCGCTACGGGACCTGAAAAAGGGTTTGCCTTCAGGGGCGGGAACTGTTCCGCCCCGATCTGAGCGACAATGCCCATCGCTTCAACTCCTATATGCTTGCGGTTGGTCCCGCAAAGTGATGCGCGGCCTCAGAGCTCTTGGTCTTCGTCCGGGTCCGCAGATGCGCCCGCCAGAGTTCAGGTCGTCATATCTTGGTTTTTACCGCTCTTTGCGACAAGCGCCCCGGGCCTAAGAAAACAAAGGGTGTCTAGCCACATCAAACAGGTCCAGACGACTCACGTGAGCCCCGAACAGGCGGGGTACAGGTGATGATGGTCTTTGGATCAAGTGCAGGTTTATTCTTCTTGGAGCGCACTTTTACTGAAACGCAACATTTATAGCTCCAAGGTTCTGTCCACGTATTTATCTAAATTTATAAATTTGTGATGCGGGGACACAATTTTTTTTGACTTTGAGTTGTGTGCTGTCTCGAACGTTCCGGAAAATGCTGGATGAAGACAGATTTCGTCTTTAGGCGAAAAGGACAGCCTACCAGATAAGCCGTACTCAAAGTCGGCATCCTTGTATAACTTATATGTTCCTTTCACCTTTCCGATAGCACCAATTTCAGAGAGTATTTGTCTAAACCGATGATAATCAATGTCGGGATGATTGCTCAGCGCGACCGTCCCAAACTGCTCAAAAACTTGACGTAGTTCGCGGCTGTCAAAAAAGCGTGGCAAGTTCTCGACCACACGGTCGCACAAGTCAGCGCAAAAAGGATACTTGGTTTGAAACGCATTAAAAATATCACCACATATATCTCCTTCTATCTGCTTTATCCCACCCAGAACGCTTGCATCGTAGTTAAATGTCTCACCGTTGGAGCTCTTGAAGATCGAGTTAAGCGTCATGATTAACTGTCTGGGTAGCAATTGCGTATGTCTGAAAATGTATACGAGTGAGTTCTCGTCCTTTTTCATAGTGTTTTTGGTTGTAATCGGTAGGAAGTCAGACAATACAAACTTCACGTCTGCACGCTTTGATAAGTCAACGGTGTCAAACCTGTTCAACCGTTGCATATGATTGTGACAGGAAAGAAAAACCAGATAGCGCCAAGCGGCAATCCTCATAAGTTCTAGCGGGCTCCAGTGCAGAATAATCGCATTGCCGAAGTCTTTGGTCACATTGGATGAAATAGCTTTTACTTCGAAATAGTGTTCCGCTGGAATACAGACCCTGATTTGCCTATAGGAATTGCCGAACGAGCCCGCACACTTTAATAGCCCTTTTAGGATTTGCTCTGTGCGATAATCAGTTAGATCATATTCTTCCAAGTTATCAAGCACAACAACCGACCTTTGATTGCTTTCTTTCAGAAAAAAATCTAAGTCTGAGAGCGCATCATGGTACCCATGTGCGATTGCGTCCAAGAAGCTACGAATAGAAGTTAGTAAGAATCCTATGCTATTGTTCAGTTCAACGCTGTTGGTTGCTTTAAACGCCTTTTTGAGGTAGCTATTATTATCTAATGGAGAGCCTTCGAGAGATTCCAGAAATGATGTAATTCGGGATAAAGATGCGGACGGATTGCTTCTTACAACTTCAATCATAAGCTGAATGTTAAGTACAAAATCCCAGTATTTTGCACAGCGTTCTGTTAACCCCATTTTTAGTTGGTTTTTCGAAAAAAGTGCCTGATCGACTTTTTCAGCCAAAACTGACATCTCGGCGAAGTTTAGGTACTTGAAGCGGCCTCTAAGTTCTGTTCGAGAAACGATGGTTGTCTTTCCAGAACCACGTCGACCTACGATGAACTTTGGATCACCTTGATAAGACTTCCAAACCGAGTTTCTTGTGTTGAAAATCAATGATTGAACGAGGTCATCTTCTCCGATGTCTTCGCTGCTTCTAGGGCCGAAAGGCTGGGACAGGGTAAAATACTGACGAAGCTGGACTTTTTGATAATGCGATAAGTTTTTTAAAACACTGATACTTGGTGCCACTTTAACTTTCTCTCACAGTAAAAATTCAATCATACGTAGTTTGAGAGTTGCCACTACTACCATTTTTTAGGTTAACTTGATGACTGCTAAGTGTCCACAATGCAAAATCTGGAATTGTGGCTTTGCTTTTTTCATTAGTTTCAGGACACGCCACTTATGCATATTTGGCAAGTTGTGGTTAGTAAGAGGTCAACTTTTCTTCTTTTCCCATAAATCCGGCCGCCTCCGCTTGGTCAGCTTTTCCGCCATCTCTCGCCGCCACTTGGCGATCTCGCCGTGATGGCCGGACATCAGGACATCGGGGATCGCGTGGCCCTGCCAGTCTGCCGGACGGGTGTATTGGGGGTGTTCCAGAAGACCTTCGGAAAAGCTTTCTTCTTCGGTCGAGGCCTCGTTGCCCAACACGCCGGGAAGAAGGCGCACAACCGCGTCGAGCATCACTTGTGCGGCCAGTTCGCCGCCGGTGAGAACGTAGTCGCCGATGGAGACCTCTTCGATCTCGTAGTGGTCAATCACCCGTTGATCGAGCCCTTCAAACCGGCCACAAATCAGTGTCGCGCCGGGTCCTTTGGCCAAGGCGCGCGCGCGACCCTGATCAAAGGGTTTGCCACGCGGGCTGAGATAGATCAGCGGTGCGCCGGGGGCGGCGCGGGTTTGGGCGTGCTCAATGGCACGACCCATCACATCCGGCCTGAGCACCATGCCTGCCCCGCCGCCCGCGGGTGTGTCATCCACGTTGCGATGCTTGCCCTCTCCAAAGGGGCGCAGGTCGATGGGGTCAAGTTGCCAGATGCCATCCTTGAGCGCCTTGCCCGTCAGGCTTTGCCCCAGAATGCCGGGAAAGCTTTCGGGCAGGAGCGTGATCACCACCGCACGCCAGGCCCGGGCGAGCCGGTCTTCGCCCTCCATCAGGCTGCGTGGCTGGAGCGAGGCGGAGATGGACTTGCGTCCGTGCGACTTGCTGGGGGGCTCGCTCATGCCGATCCTCCTGCCGCTTGGGTTGTCGCTCCGGCGCTGCGATATTTGTTGAGGATGCGGCGTTTGGCTTCGGTGGCGACCTTGTCGCTCATTTTGGAGCGGTTGATGGCCAAAAGCTCTTCTGCAACGCCGTGCGGCTGTACGTTCTCCACCGGCAAGGGCGGCAGGCCTTGGGTCGAGATGCGATACCGGTCCAGAAACATGCCAAGAGGCCCGAGTGCCGTATTTGCGCAGACTTCCAGCCGTCCGGCATCGACGGTTGCTTTGTGTTCAACCAGCCGCGCGGTCTCGGCAACGACATCCTCAAGCCGGGCGGCATTGGCCCAGTTCATTTGAAACTTGGCGAAGTCTTCGGTCAGACGCGTGCCGCGCAAAAGTTGGTAATAGACGCTGCGCAACCACGCCTCAGGTGCGCGGGTGGTGTACCAGATGTCGATTTTGGTCTCAGGCCCAAATCGCGCCAATACCCTGTCCACAGCACGATCCATCAGCGCGGATGAGGCCGCATAGGTTTCGACGCCGAACTTGCCCGGGATCAGGCCGGAGAGATCTTCGCTCGTGATCAGCAGGGGGCGGGAGGTGTCGTCTTCAAGCGCTTCTAGGCAGGCGTCGAAGGCCTCGCCAAAGGCCACGAGGTTCATCGGCTTGGGTTTGCGCGAGTATTTCCGCGCGGCCCGGATCACTTCCGGCATTTCGGTCATCAAAACATAACGCAGGCGCGGCGCCATGATTGAGTCATGTGCGGCCAGACCGCGTTGCAGGCTGGAGGTGCCCGTCTTGTGAAAGCCCGGATGCAGGATCACGTGCATGGCTCAGAACACCCCGTCAGGCGGGTCGGCGATGATGCGGCCAGCGGTCAGGTCAACGGTGGGCACCGCTTCGAGTGTGAAGGGCAGAAGCGCGGGCGCGGGCAGGCCAGGGACCTGGACTTCGAGGATGTCCGACGCGCCGTGATTGAGCACGGATTTCACCGCGCCCAAAAGCGTGCCGCCGGTATCATAGACCTCCAGCCCGATGAGATCGGCGTGGTAATATTCATCATTGGGCAGGTTCGGCAGGCGAGTGCGGTCCACATAAAGCCGCGTGCCTTTGAGCGCCTCGGCCTGTTCCTTGGTGGCGATGCCAGACAGCCGGGCGATGAGGGCGCCCTTGGTGGTCTGGCCGCTGAGAGTGATGGTAAAGCTTTGTGCCGCATCTTCGGTCGTGACCGCGCCATAGGCGGCCACATCCTCGGGCGTGGCGGTAAAAGCCTTGAGCCGTACCTCACCCCGGACGCCAAAGGCGCCTGCGATGGCAGCGATGCAGATGCGGTCGGTCATTTTGCAAAAACCTCGCAATAGGGATCAAAGCGTCCGTACTTTACAAAGTATCTTGAAGTTTCGTCGCCGCACATATCGAGATGGCGGTTTACGAACGTCGTTTTTTGCCAAAGCCCACCGAGCGTGAAGGCAAACACCAACACCGCAAAAATAGTTAGAAAGCTCACTATTGGTCGGTCTTTCGTAGCGACGATTGCTAAAGCTAGAATAGCTAGTACAACTGCTGCCGCTCCGCCGAGAAGCAAAATGACGAAAGTCATTGCGAAGTGCCCCCGCTCACACAAAGCCCACCCGCCATGTCGCCCCCAAGCGCGTCACAGGCTTGGCTTGTGTTGCTCCGCTCATAGAACACGCCTGCGACGAAGGCGAGCATGGTGAAGATCACAAGGCGTATGAGGCGAAACATGTCCTAGCGCTCCTCTATGGGCAGGGTGCCGCGGCGGTCTTCCCATCCGGCGCGTTCCAGCTCGGGGGATTGGTGATCGGCTTCGGGCCAACCCACACAGAGATAGGCCACCAGCCGCCAGCTTTCCGGGACATCAAGATCGCGCCGAAGCCGTTCGGGATCCAGGATCGACACCCACCCCACGCCAAGGCCCGCCGCGCGCGCGGCAAGCCAGAATTGCGTGATGGCGGCCACGACCGAGTAGCGGCGCATCTCTGGCATGGTGCCCGCGCCCAGCCCCTGACCTTTGTCGGTGGCCTCGTCGCAAAAGACTGCCAGTTGCACCGGGGCCTCTTGCATGCCCGAGAGTTTCAGGCGGCTATAAAGCTGTGCGCGGTCTCCGGCATAGCCTTCGAGCGCCTCGGCATTGGCCGCGGTGAAATTTGTCAGCGCCGCCTGCCGGGCGGCCGCACTGTCCAGACGCACAAGCCGCCACGGCTCACTCAGCCCCACGGATGGGGCCAAGAGAAAGGCGTCAAGACAGGCGGACAAAACCGTGGCGTCCACCGGATCGGTGCGGAAGTGGCGCACATCACGCCGCCACCGCATCAATTCCGATAGCTCGGACTGGAAGTCTTGGGAAAACGTCGACATTCCAGATCAGGCCAAGATCAGCTTTCCTCGGCTTCCTCGGCGGGCGCTTCCTCTGTAGGTGCCTCTTCTGCGGCGGCCTCTTCGGCAGGCGCTTCCTCAGCAGGGGCTTCTTCTGCGGCGGCCTCTTCGACCGGTGCTTCCTCAGCTGGTGCTTCTTCTGCAGCTTTGGCTTTCTCGGCCTTCTCCTCGGCGCGGTCCTTGGCTTTCTGACCGGGCTCGCCCTTGTTGGGGTTGTTGCGTTCTGTCTTTTCCGAATGACCAGCCGCTTCGAGGAAACGCGCGATGCGGTCCGAAGGCTGTGCGCCCTGGTCAAGCCAGTACTGGATGCGTTCCATGTTCATTTTCACGCGCTCTTCGCTGTCTTTTGGAAGCAGCGGGTTATATGTGCCCAGCTTTTCAATGAAGCGACCATCGCGTGGCATGCGGCTGTCAGCTGCCACGATGCGATAGAAGGGGCGTTTCTTGCTGCCGCCACGGGCAAGTCGGATTTTCATGGCCATTTTAGTGTTCTCCTTGGAATGGCGTGGTTTGGCGGGGTGAACCCCGCCCTACGTTTGGTGTTGTTTGTGGTGCTGAATAACCTCAGCGATGATGAAGTTCAGAAACTTCTTGGCGAATTCCGGGTCGAGATCGGCCCGGTTTGCCAAATCTTCAAGCCGTGCGATCTGCGCCGCTTCGCGGGTCGGATCGGACGGGGGAAGGTCATGTTCGGCCTTGAGCTTGCCCACGGCCTGGGTGTGTTTGAACCGCTCGCCCAGTGTGTAGACGAGAATGGCATCGAGCCGGTCGATGCTTTCGCGGTGCTCTTTGAGCAGGTCTGCGGCGCGGGTGGTTGCGTCAGTCAAGAGCCCATCCTTTCGGTTTAAAGAGGGGGTCGGCGTAATGCGCGATCTCAAGCTCGATACCGTCGCGGATCTGGCCCGAGGCGAGACGGTCCGGGCCGGGGTGGCGATAGACCGCGTCAGAGCCGTCAATCGTGGGCGCGTCAGGGTCCTTCACACAGCCAAGACGCTCTGCCAGCCGGATGGAATCGAGGTTCTTGGGGTCAATGTAGCTGACCGCGCTGTCCCAGTTGCATTCGGTGTAGAGGTAGGTCCGCACTTTATGTGTGGCCTCCAGCGCATAGCCATGACCGGCCTTGTCCGGCCAGATGATCCACGCAATCTCACGCTCGGGCCATTTGGCCGGGAACCAGCCGCCGGCCATCCCCAGGGTCTCATCCGTGGCACGGTCGTGGATCATCCACATGCCATAGCCGCGAATTTCCCAGTGCCCGATCTCGGCGGCATAGAGCATCCAGGCCTCATAGGCATTGAGCGGCCCGCCCATGAAGCGCGAGCGGTAAGAGGCGAAGGTGGCCTTGAAATCCGGGTAATCCTCGGATGCAGGGGCGCGCAGGATCAGCCTTTTGGTGTCCAATGTCGGGATATCGCGATGGCCCATCTTATGCCTCCGCCGGATTGGGGTGACGGTAGACGAGCGATGGTGCGTCATCCTCGGGATAGGAAATTTCGCCCACACATGTCGCGCCAAGGCGTTCCGCCAGAGCAATGGACTTGGTGTTTCCGGGAAAGATGTAGCTGTCGAGCACTTGAATGTTCAAGCTGTTCTGCGCATAGGCGCGTGCGGCTTTCGCAGCTTCCGTGGCATAGCCCCGGCCTTCCGTGTCTTCCAGCATCATGTAGCCCAGCTCATGATGCTGATCGCCGGGTTCAAAGCCGATCACCACGAAGCCCAGCAACTGTTCCGTTGCGGTTTCTTCAACAGACCAAATCCCATGCCCGCGCAACAGCCATGTGCCGACCATTGTGGCAAAATCATACCATGCGTCATCGCGGCTGAACGGCCCGCCCAACCCTTTGCCACGCGCGCTACAGGTGATTTGGGTATAGGCGTCAAAATCTGAGAGCACAGGCGCGCGCAATGTGAGGCGGTCGGTTTGCAGGCTCGGCAAATGCGCGGAGAACTCCCGCGCCTGCGCCATGGCCGCAGGTGTCGAAGGTTTTTCCATGAGCATGTCTAGGTCCGTCATGCGTAGGCCTCCGGACTGCCATCGGCGTCAGTCTCAAGCCCAAGCTCGGCCGGACCCGGGTGGCGATAAAGGTGCTCAGCCCCCATTTCGACATTGTCATAGGCGCGTTCGAATTGAGCGCCTAGCCGCTCGGCCAGAGCAACAGAGCGGTCATTGCCGGGCACGATGTTGGAGGTGAGCGTGGTCAGTCCGAGATCTTCATAGGCCCACCGCCGCGCGCGTTCGGCGCCCTCGAAGGCAATGCCGCGCCCCTCAAAACCCGCATAGACGACCCAGCCGATTTCAGGTTCGGGCCAGCCTTCGGGATCCCATATGCCGGTGATGCCGCAAGCTTCGCCGGTTTCTTTCCACTCCATGGTGAAATAGCCATAGCCCTTGAGCGCCCAGTGCCCGATGGAGAGCGCGAACCAGCGCCAGGCCTTGGGGCGGTCCTTTTCCGTGCCGAACCCCCAGGAGCGGTCTTTGTCCAACAGGAACGCGGCCAGCGGATCGAAATCCGCAGGTTTGGGGCCGCGCAGCACAAGGCGCGGCGTCTCCAAGGTGGGGATGGCGAGGCTCAGGGTCATGCGGGCGCGCCATTTGGGTATTTAGGACAAGAAAGAAGCATCAGGCTATTTCTTTTTGCCAAAGCCTGAGAGGCCGGGGGGAGAGGAGAGCCGCCACCGCCCAGACCGGGCAGGCCACCGCCGGGAAGCCCCTTGCCCATTTGCTTGGCGGCTTGTTCCAGCGCTTTGGGATCCATGCCTGCCGCCATGTCTTCGGGGGAGGGGCCGCCTTTGCCGAACATGCCTTTCATAGCCTGTTTGAGCATGCCGCCTTTGCCCATCTTGCCCATTTTTTTCATCATGTCGGACATCTGGCGCTGCATTTTCAGCAGTTTGTTCAACTCGCTGACCTCAAGGCCTGCGCCGATGGCGATGCGTTTCTTGCGGCTGGCTTGCAGGATCTTGGGGTTGGCGCGTTCTTTCTTGGTCATGGAGTTCACCAAGGCGATCTGGCGCGCGATGATCTTGTCGTCGATACCGGCCTCAGACATCTGCTTTTGCATTTTACCCATGCCGGGCATCATCGACATGACGCCTTCCATGCCGCCCATTTTTTGCATTTGCTCAAGCTGCATCTTGAGGTCGTTCATGTTGAACTGCCCCTTCTGGAAGCGCTTCATCATGCGCTCGGCCTGTTCGGCCTCGATGGTCTCTTGCGCCTTCTCCACAAGGCTGACGATGTCGCCCATGCCAAGGATGCGACCTGCGATGCGCTCAGGCTCGAAGGTTTCGAGCGCGTCCATCTTTTCGCCAAGACCGACAAAGCGGATGGGTTTACCTGTGACGGCGCGCATGGAGAGGGCCGCGCCGCCCCGTCCGTCGCCGTCCATCCGGGTGAGGACCACGCCGGAGACACCGATCTTGTCGTCAAACTCAGTGGCGACGTTCACCGCGTCCTGACCGGTGAGGCCGTCGACCACCAGAAGCGTTTCACGCGGATTGGCGACATCCCGCACGGCGGCGGCCTGAGCAATGAGTTCCTGGTCGATATGCAACCGACCCGCGGTATCGAGCATGTAGACGTCATAGCCGCCAAGCCCGGCCTGTGTTTTGGCGCGTTTGGCGATGGCGACAGGATCTTCGCCTTTCACGATGGGAAGCGTGTCGACGCCGATTTGACGGCCCAAGATTTCAAGCTGTTCCATCGCCGCCGGGCGGTTGACGTCGAGCGAGGCCATCAGAACGCGTTTGCCCTCACGATCCTTGAGGCGTTTGGCAAGTTTGGCTGTGGTGGTGGTTTTGCCTGAGCCCTGCAGGCCGACCATAAGGATGGGCGCTGGCGGGTTGTCGATCTTGAGCGCGCCGGGGTCTTCGTCTCCTGACAGGGTTTCAACCAGCGCGTCGTTCACGATCTTGACGACCTGTTGGCCGGGTGTGACCGATTTGGTGACGGCCTGACCTGTGGCGGCCTCTTGCACACGTTTGATGAAATCGCGTGCGACGGGCAGTGAGACGTCCGCCTCCAGCAAGGCCACGCGCACTTCGCGCAGGGCTGTCTTGACGTCATCCTCAGAGAGCGCGCCTTGTTTGGTGAGCCGGTCAAAAACGCCGGAGAGACGTTCGGAAAGATTTTCAAACATGCCTCGGCCTCCTTTGCCGGTTTCGGGATGTCACCTCTAAGATAGGGGCAACGGTTCAAACGATAAACGCCCCCACGGGCGAAACTCGCTGGTGGGGGGCGATCCCGGGCAGATGCCCAAGGGACCGGAAGAACAGATGCCTTCCGTGATATTGAGGGGCGTTTAGGCCTGTGGGGGCATGGAGTCAAGTCTGTCTGCGTTTCGCAAACTGGTCATTTGCACGTAGCTTCGAAGTCGAACACGCGTCCCGGCAGGGTCCACATCGTGTCAGGTGTGTGGACCTGAAACACCTGCCGTCGGCTGAGCGCGGTCCACCCTTCGGTGTCCTTGGGCAAGTCAAAGCTCTCCAGCGATCCGCGTGGCGCAAAGAGCGTGATCAATAGCGGGTCTTCATAAGCGCTTATTCCGCCAAGGTTGCCGTCGACGTTCTTGGCGTCAAACGAGGCGTAATCGGCAAAATGCGGTGTGCGGACCATGTGCACGGCGCGCACCACGCCGCTGATGGAACTGCCATCGGGGGCCACGACACGGATCGTACCGGTGGACAGGTAAGACACGGTTTCATTGCCCATGCGCAGAGCGCGGCCTTCGGAATAGGCAATATCGCCCTGCAATATAGAACCTGAAGGCAGTGTGCCGTGATCAGCTTCGGTCTCTACCTGAAATGTGGCAAGGCACTCTGCGGCTTGGGCTGTCAGGGGCCCTGCAGCAAGTAAAGTGGCGGCTAGACCTATCAGAAAGCGCTTCATCTCAGTTCCTCAATAGAAAGGTGAAATCCGAAAACGCCCCTTCGGCGGTTTCGGCCCCCGCGTGACAGCCCAGGCACGTGCCACTGGGATCTGTCTGAAGGTAAGTCTCCATCGTGGTGTTGCTGAGGTATCTGGGCAGTTCTCCGTGCTCGAAGATCGGATCGGGATTGGCCCCGCGCCATTGCGACGAGACGAGCATATAATTGACCAGTTTGGACCCGGCCAGTTTTGCCTGCCAGACCGTGTTGGTTTCCTGTGTGGGGCTAAAGATGTCCCAGCACCGAACGACCTGTGATGGATGCGCCGGAGTGCCTTCCAGATTGCGTGCAAAGGGGGTGTTTCTGACCACAACAAGCTTACCGGTGGTGCCTCATTGGTGGGGCAATCCGGGCAGGTCGCGTCAAACAGAAGGTAGTCAGAGATGGAGTGTGTTTCCGGAGGCAAACACCCGTCCGGAAAGAGGGATTGGGCGTATAGTGAATTGATATCACGTGCGTTTTGTGCTGTTGGAACATTGTCGACATGCTCGAACGTGGCCCAGATCCATTTGTCCCCGTTGCCGCTTTGAACCTTGGCGACGACATGCATTCCGACTAGCCCGAGCCGCACGGACAGGCATGCGTCTTGGTTTTCGAGAGTGTGTCGTTTGGGGATCGGGATTAATCCAGAGGCTTCCACATATTCGGACCCGGAACTATCCAGAATCCGCCAGGCTGTTTTGATCAGCACTGAGGCGGGCTGATCTTGATCCACGCCCAAGGGGAAGTTGATCTTTTGGTCAAACTGCGCCCGCTGTTCCGGGATATTCAATTCATTTTCAAGGATATAGGTGAGCGCAACGGTGTTCATTCGCTTTTCGTAAACGATAAAGTTGCCCGCTTGATCAATCAGAGTGTTGCCATCTGATTGTCTGATGTCGGGAACCACGGTTTCAGGCGAGGAGGCTTGGCACGCCGGATCGGCTGTGCGCATCACTTCAGTGCCACGGGCGTAATCGCGCCATCCATGCAGATTGCTGCCGGGCCGAACGGCATCCCAATTCAGAGCGACAAAGGCTTGCCATGCGTATTCATCGAAGGGCGCTTGGGCGGGGGCGTTGACGACGCGGTATTCAAAGAAGCGGCTGAAATCAGGCTGATCTTCGGGGAAGACCGGGCAAAGCTGATCATGCGGCTCCAAAATACAAAACGAACGTGGGGCCTCTTGCGCCCATGCCAGACCAGTGAGGCCGAGGAGGAAAAAGAGAGTTTTGACAAGAATTGTATTCATAAAGGTAATTTTGGATACAAAATATAACTTCTGTCAACAACTGGTTCTGATATGCTTGGTTTATGAAAGCTCCGGTTCGATCCTCTGATGCATTCGCACCCGTCAAAATATCCAGCGCGCAAGTGGCTGATATCGTGACGGAAATTCGTAATGACATTGTTAGGGGCGTGATCGCGCCGGGGGCGCCTTTGGGGCAGGAGGCGCTGGCAGAAAGATTTGGGGTGAGCCGCATGCCCATTCGCGAGGCGATCCGGCATCTGGAAACCATGGGCTTTGTGAACGTCGAAAGCAACAAGCGCACCCACGTGGCAGAGACCAGCCTGAATGATTTTCGCGACATCTATGACATGCGGCTGGCGCTTGAATGTGTGGCGATGCGGTCGGCCATGGCGCATCTGACCAACGCTCAAATTGATGGGGCTGAACGTATTCAGCAGGATATCGCAGAGGCAGACCCACTTAGTTTTGGTCAACTCAATCATGCGTTTCACATGACGCTTTACCGCCCCTGCAACCGGCCGCGGCTTTTGTCGCAGGTCGATATTTTGTTCAATGCGGCGGATCGGTATCTATGCATTTTGAAAGCCCCGCCCGGAATGCGCGCCAAATCCGACGCGGAGCATATCGAGCTGATCGAAGCCTGTCGCAAGCGTGACAGCGCGGCGGCTGAGGCGTGTCTGAGACGTCATATTGGCGACGCAGCGGCCTTGTTTGAAGAGCAGTTTGCGGAGTAAGGCGTGATTGCGCCGAGGCGCTGTCGTTACCCGTTCTCCCGCAAGATATGCCCCGCCAGATAAAGTGAGCCACAGATCAGGATACGAGCATTAGGTGTTTGTGCCGTGATCTGATGCAGGGCGTCTTCAACGCTGTCGGCGGCTGTTGCGGTGAATCCTGCGGAATTGGCTGCGGCGGCTGTGTCTGCGGCGGGCAGGGTGTTGGCCTCTCCGGGGATTGAAACGGCTGTCAGGCTATCGGCCACAGTGGCCAGGGGGGTCAGGTAGCCGGAGATATCCTTGGTGTTCAGCATCCCGCAGATCAGGTGCGTGGGGCGTTGGGGCAGGGTTGCGATGTGGTTCGCCAGAGCTTGACCGGCGGCGGGGTTGTGGCCCCCGTCGAGCCAGAGTTCGGCCTCGGGTGCGGTTTGCGCAAGTGCGCCCTCCGTCAGGCGCTGCATGCGGGCCGGCCAGTGGGCGGATGTTACGGCGGCTTCAATGGCGGCATCCCCCAAATTCAAGTGGCGCAGTGCGGCGATGGCCGCGCCGGCATTCTCGATCTGATGCGCGCCGGGCAGGTTGGGCAGGGGCAGATCGCGCAGGCCGTGCTCATCCTGAAAGATGAGCCGCCCGCGTTCGGTGGTGACGTGCCAGTGTTGGCCATATGCCAACAGAGGCGCACCCAAACTGCGTGCCTTGGCCTCAATCACGTCCATGGCGTCATCGGCTTGTGGGCTCACCACACAAGGCACGCTGCGCTTGATTATGCCCGCCTTTTCGCCTGCAATCGCTGCCAATGTGTCGCCGAGGAATTGCTCGTGATCCATCGACACAGGTGTGATGATCGTCAGGGCAGGCTTGGCGATGACATTGGTGGCATCCAGTCGTCCGCCAAGGCCGACCTCTAGCAATGTGAAGTCAGCTTTGACCCGTGACATGGCAAGCAAAGCGGCACAGGTGGTGATTTCGAAATAGGTGATGGGCGCGTCGCCGTTGGCGGCGTAGCATTCATCGAGCACGGCGTTGAGATCCGGTTCGGAGATCAGGTCGCCCGCGAGGCGTATGCGCTCGTGAAACCGGGCAAGGTGCGGTGATGTATAGGCATGGGCGCGTTGGCCTGCGCCTTCGATCCCGGCGCGGATCATGGCAAGGGTGGAGCCTTTGCCATTGGTTCCGGCGATATGGATGACGGGGGGCAGTGCCTCTTGCGGGTTGCCGAGGCGATCCAGCAGGCGCCAGACCCGATCCAGAGTGAGATCGATGATCTTGGGGTGCAGCGACATCATCCGCTCAAGGATGACGTCCGAGGATGTGGGGCTCATGTCTTGGGGGTGTCTTTCGCGTCGGGCGCTTCCGTGGCGTCCGATTTTGCGGCCTCGGGGGTCTCGTCGGCTTCCGGGGCTGGCAGGTCGCCTTTCACGGCAGGTGGCAATCCCAGGAGCATGCGCGTGATGGTGATCAGTTCATCGCGCATGTCACCACGAGGCGTGACACGGTCGAGCATGCCGTGGTCGAGCAGGTATTCGGCGCGCTGGAACCCTTCGGGCAGTTTTTCACGGATTGTCTGTTCGATCACACGGGGGCCGGCAAAGCAGATAAGCGCGTTGGGTTCTGCGATATGCACATCACCCAGCATCGCGTAGGACGCGGTCACGCCGCCGGTGGTGGGGTGCGTGAGCACGACGATATAGGGCAAGTTGGCTTCTTTGAGCATCTGCACGGCCACGGTTGTGCGCGGCATTTGCATCAGGCTCAGGATGCCTTCTTGCATTCGTGCGCCGCCAGCGGCGGAAAACAGGATCAGAGGACGTTTGTGCTTCACCGCTTCTTCTGCCGCCTTGATGATGGCGTTGCCCACATACATGCCCATCGACCCGGCCATGAAGGAAAAATCCTGGGCCGCAACGATCACCGGGGTACGCCCGATTTCGCCAGAGGCCACGAGCATGGCGTCTTTTTCGCCTGTGTCCTTCTGCGCGGTTTTCATACGATCGGGGTATTTCTTTTGGTCACGGAACTGCAGAGGATCCGCCGTGGGCAGGGGAACCTCTATTTCGGCAAAGGCCCCGCCGTCGAAGAGTGTTTCAAAGCGGTCCCGCGGTGTAATGGGCATATGATGTCCGCAAGACGTGCAGACATTCAGGTTTTCTTTTAGCTCGCGGTGAAAGAGCATCGTGCCGCATTCATCGCATTTCGACCAAAGGTTTTCGGGCACTTCGCGGCGCGAAAAGATCGAATTGATGCGTGGCCGCACGTAGTTGGTGATCCAGTTCATAGGTGCGACTGCCCCTTTATCCCGTAGCTTTCCCTGAAATAATGGGGGTTGCGGGGAAATGCAATCAGCGGCGCAAGGCCAGCCGTATCGTCAGCCAGCTGACAAAGAGCATCATCAGGTCCACAGGGGCCCAAGCCCAGACGGCGCGATCATCACTGATTTCAAAAGGATAGGTGTAAAGCGCCATGCCATCGAAGTAGCCAGACGGCGCAGCGACGAATATGGCATAGAAATTGTTGAAGAAATGCAGGGCAACGGCGGGTCCCAAAGTTCCTGAGCGCGCGGTCAAATCAGCAGCAACGACGCCGAAGGCTGTGGCCCAGAGCACGACAAGCCAGGCGTTGTTGCCATTAAGCTCAGCGTCATAGTGCAACAGACCGAATATGACGGATGGCAGCACAATCCAGACAAGCGGGCGACCATAGCGCGCCGCAAGCTGGCTTTGCATATACCCGCGAAACAAGACCTCTTCGGCACCGACCTGAATGAGCAGGGCGGGCAGGGCGAGGGGCAGATAGAGGATCCAGGTGCCAAATTCCAGGTTGAGCTGTGGGGCAATGTCGGGATCGCTGGGCATGAAAACCATCAGCACGACATAAAGCCCTAGCAGATAGCCGCAGGTTCTTTTGAACTGGAACTTTGCCGTGTTCCAGTCGCCAATCACGCTGCCAAGGCTGCGGCCATGGACCTGCCGTAACGCGATTTCGAGGGCTGCCAGCACGAAAACGAAGATGAAGAGGTTCACCAGAACCCCGGTTGGGTCGCTGGCCTTGTCCAAAGAGCTGTCCAATGCGGCGCGCGCGTCCTCGCTCATGGCAGAGTTGAGCACCGCTGAGGTGAGCATCACAAAGGTGAACACCAGCACAACACAAAGCACCAGCCCCAGGATCAGACGCAGAGGTGTCGCGCTGGGCCGTGCGGGAGCGACAAGCTGTTCAAAGGCGGAATAGGCGCGACGCATGACGCAAAGCTAGGGCTGCGGGCCGGGACCTGCAATGTTTCTTAACGGATGCGCATGAAAAAACCCGGGCGCGCACGCCCGGGTCAGGTTCAAAGGGATAATCTGGAAGGAGAAGATAAAGCGTTTCGCGATAAACCTGACTCTCAGATTATCGCGAAACGCTTTGGATTACCCTTTAGAGAACTCTGGATAGGCTTCCATGCCAAGTTCGGAGACATCGAGACCGTTGATCTCTTCCTCTTCGCCGACGCGGATGCCCATGACGGCCTTGAGGATGACCCAGACGATAAGGCTGGCCACGAAGGTGAAGACACCGTAGGCGGCAATGCCCATGAGCTGTGTGCCCAGGTTTGCGTCGCTGTTGTAGAAAACCACAGCAATGGTGCCCCAGATGCCGGCAAAGAGGTGAACCGGGATGGCGCCGACCACGTCGTCGATCTTGAACTTGTCGAGCATGGGCACGGTCAGCACCACGATCACACCCCCCACAGCGCCGATCCAGAGCGCACCAAAGAGTGTCGGGGCGAGTGGTTCAGCGGTGATCGAGACCAGACCCGCCAAGGCGCCGTTGAGCACCATGGTGAGGTCAGGTTTCTTGTACATCACCTGCGTCAGGATGAGAGCGGTCACTGCACCGGCTGCTGCGGCCATGTTGGTGTTTGCAAAGATGCGGCTGACGTCAGAGACATCGCCCACAGTGCCCATGGCAAGCTGCGAGCCGCCGTTGAAGCCAAACCAGCCGAGCCAGAGGATGAATGTGCCGAGTGTGGCCAGGGCGAGGTTGGAGCCCGGGATTGGGTTCACTTTGCCGTCCTTGCCGTATTTGCCAAGGCGCGGTCCAAGGATGATAGCACCGGCCAGAGCAGCCCAGCCACCCACGGAGTGCACCACGGTGGAGCCTGCGAAGTCAGAGAAACCTGCTTCAGAGAGCCAGCCGCCGCCCCACTGCCAGGAGCCTGAGATTGGGTACATGACACCGGTAAGGAGAACGACGAAGATCAGAAACGGCCAAAGTTTGATCCGTTCTGCCAGAGCACCCGATACGATCGAGGCTGTGGCGGCAACGAACACCAGCTGGAAGAAGAAGTCTGAGCCAACTGAGGCATAGTCCAAGGCCGCGTCAGCCGCCGCAACGCCCACAGGATCAAGCGTCGTTGGAACAAAGAAGCTTCCGACATAGCCGTTGAACTCGCCCGGATACATCAGGTTGAAGCCCATCAGCCAATACATAATGGCCGCAATCGAGTAGAGGCCGATATTCTTGGTCATTTGTATGGTGACGTTCTTGGAGCGCACCAGCCCGCCTTCGAGCATGGCAAAGCCTGCGGCCATGAAGAAGACCAGGAAACCCGCCATACAAAACAGCAGAGTTGTCATGATATAGGGGCCGATTTCATCAAAGCCCGGAGCCGCATCCTGGGCCAGGCCCATCTGCGGCAAAGCGATCATTGCCGCCGCGGCAAGACCGAATTGAGTGTAGCGTTGCATAGTCATGTCCTTTCCCCCGCGCCGATCAGAGCGCATCTTCGTTGGTTTCGCCGGTGCGCACGCGCATCGCCTGGCTGACATCCAGCACAAAGATCTTGCCGTCGCCGATCTTGCCGGTCCGTGCTGTGGTCGAGATGGTTTCCACCACCTGATCGACCATCGAGGCTGCAACAGCGATTTCGAGTTTGATTTTCGGCACGAAATTGACGGCGTATTCCGCGCCGCGGTAAATTTCGGTGTGACCGGACTGCGAGCCAAAGCCTTTGATCTCGGTCACCATCATGCCGCGTACGCCTATGTCGGTCAGCGCTTCGCGGACGTCTTCAAGCTTGAACGGCTTGATGGTCGCGATGATGAGTTTCACGGATGTCCCTTTCCAATGGATGAGCGGTTTGTTTGCATGCGCAGAAAATGCGCCAAGACCGGCGTGCGGGAAGGGTTTGTGAGGGATCAGCTTTGGCGAAAACGCGAAAATTGCACAAAATATGCGCAAAAAGTTTGAAATGACTAAAAATTAAACAAATAAGAATCTGAATTGCGACGAGCTTAGGGTCTCTACATTCAAATCCGGGCACGATAAACTAGGTCAAAATAAATATGACCGGGCAGGTTGAGCATGACGAAATCGGGGCGAAAATCACCGCGCCTAGTTGCTGAGAAGCGATACAAAAAACCGGCTGGAAAGCCGGCCAAAACGCGTGCGACCACGACCCGTAAGACACCTACAAAACGTCGTCGCAAGTCATCAAGACCACCGCGCAAAGGATTGATCGGGCTTTTGCAACGCCTGGTGCGTTGGGTTTTGCGCCTCTTCTGGAAGGTGACATGGCGCGTTGGGGCCGTGGTGCTTATCCTGCTGAGTTTGGCCGTTGGGTATGTCTACTCTACGTTGCCGGACGTCAACGCCTTGTTGGATGGCCGCGCACGGGGATCGGTGACGTTGATGGATCGCGATGGGGAAGTGTTCGCCTGGCGCGGCGATCAGTTTGGTGGCGTGGTCACAGCTAGCACAGTCAGCCCGCATTTGCGCAACGCGGTGGTCGCGACGGAGGACAAGCGGTTCTATCGGCATTTCGGGCTGAGCCCTCGGGGCATTGCCAGTGCGGTGAAGATTAACCTCAGTGAGGGACGGGGGCCGCTCTCGGGACATGGCGGCTCAACCATCACGCAGCAGACAGCCAAGCTTTTGTGCCTGGGAGTCGAATATGAGGCCGATGCTTGGGAATCCGAGGCCGAATATGTCCGCGACTGCCGTAGGGGGTCGATCTCGCGTAAGGCCAAGGAGGCCGTTTATGCGTTGGCGATGGAACTCAAGTACACCAAGGATGAGATCCTCTCGATCTATCTTAACCGCGCTTACATGGGCGGCGGCGCCTTTGGCGCGGAAGCTGCGGCACAAAGGTATTTTGGCAAACCAGCTGCAACAGTCGCGCCGCAAGAGGCGGCGATGCTGGCAGGTCTCTTGACCGCCCCGACACGTCTGGCACCGACCACTAATCTGGAGCGTTCACAGGGCCGCGCGGCCACGGTGCTTCGGCTGATGAATGAGCAAGGGTATCTGAGCGACTCTGAGATGAAGGCCGCACAGGACAATCCGGCGACATTGTCAGCAGCGGCGCAACGGCAGGCAGGCGGGTATTTTGCCGACTGGGTGATGGAGTCCGGGCCGGAGTTCTTTACGCGAGATACAACCGAAGACGTGATCATCCGCACGACGCTGGACCAGCGCATGCAGCGCGCGGCGGAAGAGGCGCTGGATTGGGTTTTCGAGAACAAGGTGCGCGAAGGGTCAGAGGCGCAGGCGGCGATTGTTGTGATGAGCGCCGACGGGGCCGTGCGCGCCATGGTCGGCGGACGAAAGTCGCAGGTGGTTGGTGCGTTCAACCGCGCGACCATGGCCAAACGGCAAACAGGGTCGGCCTTCAAGCCGTTTGTCTATGCAACGGCTCTGGAACTTGGTCATCACCATGACTCGACTGTCAGGGATGAGCCTTATTGTATGGACATTCCCGGCTCAGGCCGTTGGTGTCCGCAGAATTATACGCGGGAATACTACGGAACGGTCACGCTGACTGACGCCTTGAAACGCTCACTCAATGTCGCTGCTGTAAAAGTCTCGGAAGCCATGGGGCGGGACCTTGTGCGGCAAGTGGCCACTGATTTCGGAATCGACAATGAATTGGCTGATGGACCGGCTTTGGCGCTTGGGGCGTCCGAGAGCACCTTGCTTGAGATGACAGGCGCCTATGCCGGTATCCTGAATGGCGGGTCGTCTGTGACGCCTTATGGGTTGATTGAACTCAAGCTGATGGGCGATGACACGCCATTGATGGGCACGGGCGGCGGCATCGGGGAACGTGTGATCAGTGAGGAAGCTGCCCGCGAGCTGACGTGGATGATGTACAATGTCGTGCATGGCGGCACAGGTGGGCGCGCCAAACTGCCGGATCGCGAGGCGGCGGGCAAAACCGGCACAACACAGGCCGCGCGCGATGCCTGGTTTCTGGGCTTTACGGCGGATTATGTGGCTGGTGTCTGGATGGGCTATGACGACAACACGCCGTTGAGCGGGGTTACGGGCGGTGGTCTACCCGCAGAGATTTGGCATGAAACCATGGTGCGTGTGAATGAAGGAATTGATCCCAAGCCACTACCTATGCTGCGGCCACAGCCCAAACCCAAGCCACAACCGGTACAGCGCCAAAGACGCCGCAACACCAATTTCGAGAATTTCCTGAAGGATCTCTTTGGGCGGTAAACAGGTAACCCGGATCAGGCTTGGAGCGTACCAGCCCTAACCAGCTTTCTTCAGATCCGCGATCAACCCGTCAATATTGCCCTTGTTGCGGTCGAGAATGGCACCGATTTCGGTGCGTTCGGTCAAACGCAGGCTGACACCCTCGATCACCATGTCGAAGAACAGGTCCCGACCGGAACGGTCCGAGACAAGAAAGAGGACATTAAACGGAGAGGACCCCTTGAGATACACAAGCGATTTGACTTCATGCCAGGATTTAACCTTGCGCACGCCTTTGACCTCGATGCGCCCGCCAATAAACTCGCGAAACCGCTTGCCATATTTGCGTGCAATGTAGCTTTGGAAGGTTTTGGTGAAGGCGCGCATTTGACCGGAACTCGCGCGGCGAGAGTCCTGACCCAGTGTAGAGCGTGCGATGATGTTTACATCCGCATATCGACCAAAAATACGTTCGAAATCACGGATCATGGCGTTCACGGATTTACCCGAGGCGATGACGCGGTTGATGTCGGCCACGACCTGATCAACCAAAGATTTGGCACGCGCTTCGGTGAGTGCGACTGCAGAGGCAGGTAACGTCGATGCAGCAGCGCTCGCAGCGAGCAACGACACGACATGGCGGCGGTTCAGATCATTCATCATCAGGCACCTCAAATGGAGCAAGCGCTGGGTCATCGTAAGGATCAGCAAACGCGCCGTCTGAGCCGTTGCCAAGCTTAAATCTGCGGTTCTGCAGATAGATCGACTGCGCCTGCGCGTAACTGTCAGCACTTTCGTAAAGCACCGAATCAATTGTATCCGCAAACCGTCCCCGGTTGGACAGTCCAGATGACACCGCTGCTACCGTTCCGTAGTAATTTTCTGGTGATTCAAGGATATAGAGTAGCGGGTTGGTGAAAATATCGACCACAAGACCGACTGTGTCGCGCTCTGTCGAAGGCCCGAGCAGAGGCAATTCCACATAGGCGCCTTCCCGCACGCCCCAGACATGCAGTGTCTGGCCAAAGTCGGCATCGTTTGCCGCCGGCATGTTCAAATCGGTCGCAACATCGAAGACGCCACCCAGGCCGATCGTGCTGTTGACCAGGAACCGATAGCTGTCTTCTGTTGCAGCCAGCATATTGCCTTGCAGAATGCTGTTCACAATTGAGCGAGGCAGCGACAGGTTAAAGGCAAACCGACTGATCGCGTCTTCGATATCGTCAGGCACAAAGTTCGAATACCCCACGCCAGCGGGGCGCACGATTGAGCGGTCAAGTGAGCGATTGAACTCGTGGACTTCGCGGTTGTGGTCTTCGTAAGGGTCGAAAACAGCATCCGAGGGCAATCCGGCAGGTGCTTTTGCACAGGCCGCAAGGCCCACAATCAGGAGCAAAGGCAGCATACAGCGCAACGCGCGGCTAGGTAGACAGAGACGAGAGTAATTCACGGTTTAAGGAATCTTTAAATCAGTTCAGCGCATACATAACCCATCGAGCACCAGTGCCCAGACGAACCTTCACGTCGCCCGCGCCATGTGGCTGTTCGGTGACACCACTCTAGGCCGGACACACCGACCATTTCAAGCGCAGTAGGCAACAGGCAGCTCAGAAAGTATGCAATCACGCAGGTCACATTACGACGTGGGGCTGGAAGAGCTCCGTGAGGCGCGTCAACAAAGCCGTATTTTGTATTGGACCGTTGGCGTTTTCAGCTTTTTTGTAAATCTTTTGATGCTGACCGGGCCGATCTACATGCTGCAGGTCTACGATCGTGTTCTGGGCAGCCGTTCGGTCGAAACACTGATCGCTTTGTCGGCTCTGGTTCTTTTTCTTTATGCGATGATGGGTCTTCTAGACTACGCGAGAGGGCGAATCATGGGCCGGGTTGCGGCCCGGTTCCAATCCCGGCTGGATCGACGGGTGTTTGATGCTGTGGTGCGCAAAGCGGCCTTGGAGCCCGATGAAAACACCGAAACGGGTCTGCGTGATCTGGAGTCGGTTCAGCGGCTGATGGCGTCGCCTGTTTTGATGGCAGGCTTCGACATTCCCTGGACGCCGCTCTTTCTGGCGGGAATTTGGATTTTCCATCCCTGGTTGGGGTCACTGGCCTTGGGCGGAGGGGGTGTGTTGATTGCAATCGCCTTTATAAATCAGCGTGTTACGCGTTATCCCACAGGGCGGTCGACCGCGGCGTCTGTGGCAGCGGAAAAGATTGCCAACCAGATCCGGAACGAGGCGGAGATGGTACAGGCCATGGGTATGCGCAGCGCGACATTTGATCGCTGGAAGGCGGCGCGAGATGTGGCGCTTGGCACCCAAATTCAGTCATCGGATCTTTTGGGCACGTTCAGTGTGACGACAAAAACGTTCCGGTTGTTTTTACAATCAGCAATGCTCGGGCTGGGGGCGTATTTGGTTTTGGCCGGATCCCTGACCCCCGGGGCAATGATTGCCGGGTCTATTCTATTGGGCCGAGCGCTGGCCCCCGTGGAATTGGCGGTTGGCCAGTGGCCTGCCGTCCACCGTGCGGTTCGTGGATGGGCGTCGCTTGCCGATTTGCTCGGCACCGTGCCGCCAGAACGTGCACGTATACCGCTGCCGCGCCCCAACGCGCATCTGGATGTGCGCCAACTCACAGTTTTTCCGCCAGGTGAAAAACAGGCCGCACTGCGCAATGTCAGTTTTGTGGTGCACCCCGGAGAAGCCGTTGGAGTGATTGGTCCCTCGGGCGCCGGGAAATCTTCGCTTGCGCGTGCGCTGACGGGTTTGTGGTATCCGGCGGCAGGTAAGGTTCGGCTGGATGGGGCGACGCTCGATCAATACGAGGCAAGTACGCTGGGTGGACTGGTCGGATATCTGCCGCAGCGCGTGCAGCTTTTTGAAGGCACAATTGCAGAGAATATCGCGCGTTTGGCTGACACACCCGATCCGGACAAGACCGTTGCCGCTGCCAAAAAAGCGGATGCTCACAAAATGATCCTCAAGCTGCCCGACGGCTACGATACACCGGTTACACCGGGTGGCGGGCGATTGTCGGGTGGACAGATGCAGCGCATCGGCCTGGCGCGCGCGATGTATGACGATCCTGTGCTTCTTGTTCTTGATGAGCCCAATTCAAACCTCGACAATGAGGGCAGCGAGGCTGTGAACACCGCCATCCGCAGTTTTAAGGCCGAGGGCTGTTCGGTCTTGATCATGGCGCATCGTCCTGCAGCGATTCAGGAATGCGAAAAACTCCTGATGTTGGACGGTGGTCGCGTGCGCGCCTTTGGCCCTAAAGATGACGTGCTGCGCAATGTGGTTAAAAACCATCTCGATGTGATTGGCGGCAATGGCCTTCGGGGGGTGCAATGACTGTGTCCAAGCGCAATGCCTGGTCGGTGCGACGTCCGCTCTATATCGGCATCTTCAGTGTGGTTGTTCTCTTGGGCGGTTTTGGCACCTGGGCGGCGCTCACCACGATTTCCGGAGCGATTGTCGCGGAAGGTCGGATCGAGGTCGATCAAAACCGGCAGGTGGTGCAGCACCCTGATGGCGGCGTGGTGGCGGAACTGGCGGTCGATGAGGGAGATTTCGTCGTCGCAGGTGATGTGCTGTTGCGGCTTGATCCAACCGCGCTGCGGTCGCAGCTTTCTATCACCGAGAGCCAGCTTTTTGAGCTGATGGCGCGGCGTGGGCGGCTGGAAGCCGAGCGCGACGAAGCGCCCGGGATCAATTTTGACCCGCTACTCCAGCAAGTCGCCTTGGCAAATTCGGATGTCTCGGGGCTTTTGCAAGGCCAGGCGCGGTTGCTGGCTGCGCGCGCGGAAACGACCGCACAGGAGATCACGCAGCTTGAAAAGCAAAGGCGGCAAATCGTGGATCAGATCACCGGCCTGACAGCTCAGGCAACTGCGTTGCAAGAACAGCTTGAGCTGATTGATGTTGAATTGGCCAACCAACAGGCGCTGCTGGATCAGGGGCTGGCCCAAGCGACACGCGTTTTGACACTGCAACGCGAAAGAGCGCGTCTTTCCGGACAGATGGGCGACTTGGCGGCGCAGGTGGCACAGGCCGAAGGGCGCATGACGGAGATCGACATTGAAGTGCTCAAGCTCGGCACGCAACAACGCGAAGAGGCCATCGCCACCCTGCGCGATCAGCAGTACCGCGAATTGGAGCTTCTGGAAGAGCGTCGCGCGCTTATGGAAAGACTCTCTCGGCTGGATATCCGTGCACCAGTGTCCGGTATTGTGTATGACCTACAGGTTTTTGCCCTGCGGTCGGTCGTTCGGCCTGCAGATCCTATCCTCTATATTGTGCCGCAAGATCGCCCGCTCATAATCAACGCGCGGGTCGAGCCCATTCATATCGACAAGATTTACCTGGGCCAGGATGTCATCCTGCGCTTTTCGGCGCTCGACCAAAGACGCACGCCGGAACTCACCGGGCAGGTGATGCAAATCTCGGCCGATGCCTTCGAAGAGGAAGGCACACATCGGAGCTACTATCGCGCCGAAATTGAACTCAGCGAAGGGGAACAGGCACGTCTGCCGCAAGATGTGACCCTGATCCCCGGAATGCCGGTCGAGGCGTTTATCCGCACGCAAGACCGCACGCCGCTGGCCTATCTGGTCAAACCGCTCAGCGACTATTTCTCCAAAGCATTTCGCGAGTAACTCCGCCTGCACCGATATGATCTGAACAAATCATCGCTGCAAAAACAGTTTTTCCTGATTTTCTTTGCCGAGCACTGCGGCTAGCGTCCACAGGCGAAACGAATCCGGGAGACGAGGCCGATGGGCAAATTTGAGAGCAAACTGGCAGAGATGGGGGTCACACTTCCTGATGCGCCTGCACCGGCGGCCAATTATGTGCCTTATGTTCAGGTAGGCGACATGCTCTATGTGTCAGGTCAGCTGCCAAAAGATGGTGACACGCTCATGATTGGCAAGCTGGGGGATGACATGGATGTCGCCACGGGCGCCAAGGCAGCGCGGGTTTGTGCCATCAATTTGCTGGCCCAGGTGAAGGCGGCCTGCGGCGGTGATCTTGACCGGCTGCAACGGGTCGTCAAACTGGGTGGCTTTGTCAATTCTACCGATGATTTCAAGGATCAGCCCCAAGTCATCAACGGCGCATCCGACTTTATCGGCGAAGCGCTGGGCGAGACCGGCAAACATGCCCGCGCCGCAGTGTCGTCTCCGGCGCTGCCCTTTGGTGTGGCGGTCGAAATCGAAGGCGTGTTTCAGATCAAATGATCCGGCTGCACCGGTCCTTTTTCGAGGCGCCGCTGGCACATCGCGCATTGCACGATGTGGCAGGCGGGCGGCCAGAAAACTCACGCGCGGCGGTTCAGGCTGCGCTGGATCACGGCTATGGGATTGAGATTGACCTGCAGCTGAGCCGTGATGGTGAGGCGATGGTGTTTCACGATTATGATCTGGATCGCCTCACGTCCAAATGCGGTTTGGTTCTGGAGCATGATGCAGCGGGGCTGTCGCAGATCCCGCTGAAAGGTGGATCAGACGGTATCCCGACGCTGTCAGAGATACTGACACTGGTCGCGGGCCGTGCGCCGATGCTGATTGAGCTCAAGGATCAGCATGGCCAGATGGGGGTGACCGATGGGCGTCTGGAAAAGGCCACCGCCCGTGCGTTGCAGGGCTACGAGGGTGCGGTGGGTCTGATGTCGTTCAATCCCGAGATGGTCGCCCTTTTGGCCGAGCTTGTCCCGGATGTTCCACGAGGGCTGGTCACAAGCCCCTACAGGGAAAAGAACTGGCCGGAACTTGACGAGCCTGTTCGCGAAAGGCTGCGCGATATCCCCGATTTTGACCGAGTGGGGGCCAGTTTCATTAGCCATCAGGCGGACGATCTTTTGAGGCCACGCGTGGCCGAATTGAAGACCAAGGGCGCGGATGTTTTTTGCTGGACCATCCGCACAGCGCAGCAAGAAGCGCTTGCGCGCCAAGTTGCCGACAATGTGACCTTTGAGGGCTATCTCGCCGAGATCCCTGCTTGAAGCGGGCCCCGCGCAGACCAGATTGAAGAGCATGTAATCAAAGGATTGGCATGGACGGCGGATCAGTCATCGTCAGCGTCTGCGACAGCCTCGCCCAAATCCGGGCCGAGGACTGGGACACCTGCGCCTGTCCGGAGGCCACAACCGGTCGGCCAGATGACCCGTTCACGACCTACCGGTTTCTCAAAGCCCTGGAAGACAGCCGGTCGGTGGGCGTCGGCACCGGATGGCAGGCGCAGTATCTGACAGCGGAAATGGACGGGCAGGTGATCGCCTGCGCACCGCTTTATGCCAAGTCGCACAGCCAGGGCGAATACATTTTTGACCACAACTGGGCGCATGCCTATGAGCGCGCCGGGGGGCGGTATTTCCCAAAGCTACAACTGGCCGTGCCGTTCACTCCAGTCACCGGACGGCGGTTCCTGACGCGTCCGGGGTATGAGCGAGCTGGACAAGAGGCGTCGGTGCAGGCGGCGGTGCAGTTGGCGGATCGGCACAGCCTGTCATCCTTGCATGTCACGTTCTGCACCGAAGGTGAGCGGGAAAATGGCACTCAAATGGGTCTTCTGCCGCGCACCACGCAACAGTTTCACTGGCTCAACAAGGGCTACGAAAGCTTTGATGATTTCCTGGGCTCGCTCAGTTCGCGCAAGCGCAAGAATATCCGCAAGGAGCGTGCGCAGGCCCAAGGCTGCGGCGTTGAGATCGTGCAGTTGACAGGGGATCAGATCAGGCCCGCGCATTGGGAGTATATCTGGACCTTTTATCAGGATACCGGCGCGCGGAAATGGGGGATGCCCTATCTGACGCGCGCGTTCTTTGACATGGCGCATGACATGCTGCGCGACGATATCCTGTTGGTGCTGGCGCTGCGTGACGGTGAACCAGTCGCCGGGGCTTTGAACATGATCGGGCGCGATGCCTTGTTCGGACGCTACTGGGGCTGCACGGCGCACTATCCGGCGATGCATTTTGAGCTGTGCTATTATCAGGCGATTGACTACGCGATTGCGAACGGCCTCAAGCGTGTCGAAGCGGGCGCGCAAGGGGAGCACAAGCTGGCGCGCGGATATCTTCCGGTTGAGACACACTCCTTGCACTGGTTTCGCGATCCGTCTTTCGGGGATGCCGTTGCGCGGTATCTGGATGCTGAGCGTCAGGCCGTGTCCGAGGATATCGAAATTCTAACGGCCTATGGTCCGTTCAAGAAAGCACAGGTGGAGGAACAGGAATGACCGAGAAGCTGAGCGATGCAGAGCGTGACACGGAGTTATCGCCACTATTGGCCAATGGCTGGGCTATGGTGGACGGGCGAGATGCGATCCACCGTGAGTTTCAGTTCAAGAACTTCGTGGATGCGTTCGGCTTCATGACCCGCGCCGCGCTTTGGGCCGAGAAATGGAACCACCACCCGGAGTGGTTCAATGTCTACAAAACCGTGCAGGTCACATTGAGCACGCATGACGTTGGCGGTTTGAGCGCTTTGGACATCAAACTGGCCCGTAAGATGGATGATCTGGCCCAAGGATAAGGCGGGCGCTTTTACGGCCCGCCCAAGAATGTCAAATCAAAGCGCGTCGAGAATGGTCTCGCCCGCGGATGTCTCGCATACACCGGGACTTTCTTCGGCGTTGAGCACGGTCACCGCGCCATCTTCAACAACCATCGCATAGCGCAAGGACCGGCCAAATAGGCCAGCCGGGGGCGCGTCGAAATTCATACCAATGGCTTTGGTGAAACTGGAATCCGCATCGCTGAGCATGGTGATGCCCGCCTTGGTCGCCCCCGTGGCCTCACCCCAGGCTTTCATGGTGAACGGATCATTCACCGACACGCAAATGATTTCATCCACGCCTTTAGCTGCGAGCGCATCTTTGGTGCGGATAAAGCTGGGCACGTGGGCGGAGTGGCATGTGGGCGTATACGCACCGGGCACCGCAAAGATCACCACCTTGCGGCCATTGGTTTTCTCCGAAAGACTGACGGCTTCGGGGCCATCCGCGCCCAGTTGCAGTAAAGAAGCTTCGGGAAGTTTGTCGCCAGTGGAAAGGGTCATTGTCGCATCCTGTCTATCATTTGCGGGTTGATTGACCGTAGTTATAGGCTGTGCTTTGGCCGTGGCCATCTAAATCGGAGGATAGCATGTCGGGAATCGTTGTCATCGGCGCGGGGCAGGCGGGAAGTTCGCTTGTCGCCAAACTTCGCGCGCTTGGGCATGAGGGTGCTGTCACACTGATTGGTGCCGAACCTGCCCCGCCCTATCAACGCCCGCCCTTGTCCAAGAAGTATCTGCTGGGGGAGATGGAGTTAGAGCGGCTCTATCTGCGGCCAGAGAGTTTTTATGACGAGAATTATATCGCTCTGAGATTGGGCGAAGAAGTGACAGGCATAGATCCTGCCGCGAAGACGATTTCAGTGGGGAACGAGACGCTAGTTTATGATCAGCTTGTTCTGACCACCGGGTCCGCACCGCGCCGGTTGCCAGCCTCCATCGGCGGCGCGCTGGGGGGTGTTTACGTTGTGCGGGATTTGCAGGATGTCGATGCCATGGCACCTGAATTCAAACCTGGGGCGCGGGTTTTGATTGTGGGTGGCGGATATATCGGGCTTGAGGCGGCGGCTGTGGCTGCAAGCAAAGGCCTCAACGTGGTTCTGGTTGAGATGGCCGATCGCATTTTGCAACGCGTGGCGTCGCCTGAGACATCCGACTATTTTCGGGCGCTGCATCAGGGGCATGGGGTTGAGATTGTCGAAGGTGTCGGTCTTGAGACGCTGCTCGGCGACGACCTTGTCAGCGGCGCACGATTGAGCGATGGGCGTCAACTGGACGTCGATTTTGTCATTGTTGGCGTGGGGATCACCCCGGACACCAAACTGGCTGAGGCGGCGGGTGTCGAGATTGACAATGGGATCAAGGTCGATGCCTTGGGTCAAACCAGTGCTGAGGGCATCTGGGCGGCGGGAGATTGCGCGTCTTTCCCGCATGGCCAGGAGCGCTTGCGGTTGGAAAGTGTGCCCAATGCCATTGATATGGCCGAATGCGTCGCCGAAAACCTGTTGGGCGCAGGCAAAGCCTACGTGCCGCAACCCTGGTTCTGGTCGGATCAATATGACGTGAAACTGCAGATTGCCGGGCTGAACACGGGCTATGATCGCGTCATTACCCGACAAGCGGAGAACGGCGTGTCTTTCTGGTATTTCAAAGGGGACACTTTGTTAGCCGTGGACGCGGCCAACGACGCGCGGGCCTATATGGTAGGCAAGCGTCTGATCGACAGCGGCAAGACGGCGGATGCGGATGTGGTGGCTGATCCCGATGCTGACCTTAAGGCGCTGTTGCGCGCGTGAGGATCATTGGCGGTGCATTTCGCGGCCGCAAACTGGCCTCTGTTGGCAAGGGGGATGAAGTTGCCCGTTTGCGCCCGACCTCGGATCGCGTTCGCGAAAGTCTGTTCAATGTGCTGATGTCCCGGTTTTCGGACCGGGTCGGGGGGTAGCGGTGCTGGATATCTTTGCCGGGACAGGGGCGCTGGGGCTGGAGGCGCTGTCACGGGGCGCGGCCAACGTGACCTTTGTCGAAAACGGTCGTGTGGCACAACGCATCTTGCGTCAGAACATCACGCTCTGCGGGGTTGAGGCAGATACGAAACTCATCTCGCGTGATGCTCGCAAGCTTGGTGCGTCTGATCGTGCCTTTGACCTGATCTTTCTGGACCCGCCTTATGGCAAGGGGCTGGGAGAGGTGGCCATGAAAGCGGCGATCACGGGCGGTTGGCTGTCAGAGGATGCGCTTGTTGTCTGGGAAGAAGGTGGTTCCGTTGTGGTGCCCGAAGGTTTGACCCAACTGGATCAGCGCAGCTATGGCGACACGGTGATCCGTATTCTGGAGCGCAGCTAAAGCGTCCGGCCTTTAACCTGAGACATCAGATAAAGGCAGGGCGCGAGCAACACTCTTATCTTGCGCTGCATTCGACCCAAAGCTGTGATGCAGGTTTTGGGCCGAACGCTTTAGCCCTTCATCAGGTCAGGCAGATCGCCGGTCAGTCCCGCCGCCTCTCGGATGAATCCACGCCGCAACGTGGGCACCTTGTTGATGGCACCCATGCCCAGATCACGCGCAAAGCGTAGAAACGGATTATCGTTGGAAAACAGCCGATTGGTCAGGTCCGTGGTCAACGCAAGCGTCGTGGTGTCAAACCGCCGCCATTGCTGATACCGGGCCAGAACATTGGGTGCTGCAAAATCCTCACCACGCTGGGTGGCGTCGGAAATAACCTGCGCCAGGGCGCCCACATCGCGCAGTCCGGCATTCAGCCCCTGACCGGCAATCGGGTGCAACCCATGTGCCGCATCGCCAATGAGGGCCACACGTTCGGCCACAAAACTGTTGGCGAGGCTGAGGCCAAGGGGATAAGTGTAGCGTTTGCCGCGCAGTGAGATATCACCGAGGAAATCCCCAAAGCGAGGGCGCAGGACCTCCATAAATTCGGCATCGGAGAGGGCCGCGAAACGCGCGGCTGTTTCGGCTGTTTCGGACCACACAATCGAGCTGACATTGTCGGGAAGCGGCAGAATGGCCAGCGGTCCGGGGGGCATGAAGAACTGATGCGCAATGCCGTGGTGCGGCAACTCATGTTCGATGGCCGCGACCAGGGCGGTCTGGCCATACTGCCAGCCGGTGCGCGAAATGCCGGCGCGCTGTGCCGTGCCGGATGTGCGCCCGTCAGACCCGAGCAGCAAACGCGCATCCAGCGTTTTGCCTGAGGCAAGTGCCAAACGCACGCCCTTGGCATCCGCCTCTTGCGCCACGACTGTGTCGGTGACCTGCGTGATCGCGGGGTGTACCTTCATCGCGTCCAGAAACGCGCGCCGCAAATAGCGGTCTTCCAGCATATGCCCCATCGGGCCTTCTTCGATCTCGGCATGATCGAAATGCAGGAAGAACGGTGCCGCCCCTTCGCCCGCGCGCCCATCTGTGACCTTGATTTCAAGCATCGGTTGGGCGTTTTCGGCCACGGAGTCCCAGATGCCTATGCCAGACAAGAGCCGAACAGACGCCAGTGCCAAAGCATAAGAGCGACCATCGAACCCGGCATTCTTGCGCACGGTTTGGGGCAGGCTGTCTATGATCGTCACGCTTTGCCCGGCCTGTGCCAAGGCCAAAGCCAGTGCGGGGCCGGTAAGACCTCCTCCGACAATCACGATATCCTGCGGCTGTGCCATGTGCCTCAATATGCGCGCCTTTCACCGAATGTCTATGCGTTGACACGCCCTTGCGTTGACCTGCCGCATCTGCGTTGATTAGGGCTGAACCGGTTCGGGGAGAAAACATGCAGGACTGGCTGAAAATGAGCGCTGCGGATTTGGGTCGTGGGATTGAGGCTGGTGAGATCGGCCCGGTGGCTCTGACCGAGACGTATCTGGCGGCGATTGACGCGCATCCCGAGCGTGAGCGCATCTATTCTGTGGTGACCCATGACCGCGCCCGCGCCGAAGCCAAGGCCGCCGAAGACCGTGCCAAGGCAGGGCTGCGTCTGGGGCCTCTCGATGGGGTGCCGATCAGTTGGAAAGACCTTTTTGACTCAGCGGGCGTGGCAACAGAGGCGGGCAGCAAGCTTTTGGAAGGGCGCGTGCCGGGCAAAGATGCAGAGGTTTTGCGCAATGCCACGGCTGCGGGTCTGGTGTGTCTTGGCAAAACCCATATGAGCGAATTGGCGTTTTCCGGTCTGGGCTTGAATCCGATGACGGCCACGTCACCCAACATCAATGATCCCGAGGCCGTTCCGGGCGGCTCATCGTCGGGGGCGGCGTCGAGCGTCGCCTTTGATCTTGCGGTCTGTGGTATTGGCTCGGATACGGGCGGCTCGGTACGCATCCCCTCGGCCTGGAATGATCTGGTCGGGCTAAAGACCACCTCCGGGCGCGTGTCGCTCAATGGTGTGGTGCCGCTCTGCGCACGCTTTGACACGGTTGGACCTTTGTCGCGCTCGGTTGAGGATTGTGCCCTGATGCTGGCAGCCCTTGAGGGTGGTAAGGCGGCGGATTTGGGGGAGCTTCCCTGCAAGGGATGCGGTTTGCCACCCTGCAGACGGTCGCGTTGGAAGATGTGCGCGAGGCTCCGCTTAAAGGGTTCGAGGAGGCTGTTGACCGACTTCGGAAGGCCGGGGCCAGTGTTGAACCCATTGAAGCGCCTGAAGTGGCGGAGGCCATGCCGCTTTCCGGTGTGCTCTTCACCTCAGAGGCCTATGGCACCTGGGGTGATGTGATCGAGGCCACCCCCGACAAGATGTTTGCCCCGATCCTGGAGCGGTTCCGCTCGGGCAAAGAGTTTCGTGCGGCCGACTATGTTGCGGCCTGGCGCAAGCTGGATGCACTGCGCAATGCATGGAATAGCCGCGTTGCAGGGTTCGATGCGGTCCTCCTGCCCACCGCTCCGATCCTGCCGCCCAATGTCGAGCGATTGATGACGGATGAAGACTATTACGTGACCGAAAACCTTCTGTCCCTGCGCAACACACGCATCGGCAATTTGATGGGGCTCTGTGCTGTGTCCATGCCAACTGATGTACCAAGCTGCGGGCTTATGCTCTTTGGCAAACCGTTTGAGGAAGAGCGTCTGCTGCGCGTGGCGCGGGCCACAGAACTGGCGCTGGGCTAAAGGATGCAAACGCTGCGTCTTTCTGGTCGGGGTTTGTCGCCCGAGGCGCTAGAGATCGCGGCGCATGGTCTTTGCAAAGTAGAGATCAGCGATGAGGCCCTTGCGCGCATGGCCAAAGCGCGCGTTTTGGTGGACCGCGCCGTCGCCGAGGGCACGCCTGTTTACGGCGTGACAACCGGCTTGGGCGCGCGGGCCACAGAAGTACTGGATGCAGGCACATTGGCCAACTTCTCGCGCCAGACGTTGGAGGGCAGGGCGCAGGACATGGGCGCGTCGCTGCCGCCCGAGACAGTGCGCGCCACGTTGATCGTGCGACTGAATACCATGCTTCTGGGTCACAGCGGCGCGCGCCCGGAGGTGGCGGAGTTTCTGGCGCAGGTGATCAACGCAGGGCTAACGCCGGAGGTTGGGTCGCTTGGATCCATTGGTGCGGGTGATCTGGTGATCAATGCCGCGATGGGGCGGGTCTTGCTAGGCGACGGTGAGATGCGAGGCAATGGGGGTGTTCGGCCTTCCCGCGACGCCCTGAACGACTTTGGTCTGACACCGCTTGATCCGGCGCCACGCGATGGCTTGGCTCTTGCCAATCACAGCGGGTATTCTGCGGCACTTGCGGCGATTACCCTTGCTAAAGCCACGCGCGTATACAGTGCCACGCAGGCCGCTGCGGCCCTATCGCTGGAAGCGTTCCGCGCCAATCTTGGGCCGTTTGAGGAACGCGTTCTTGCGGTCAAGCCATTGCCAGGACAGGACAAGGCTGCGGCGCATCTGCGGGAGTTGTTGAAAGGCAGTTCTCTTTGGCAATCGGGCGCGGCCCGGCGGCTTCAGGATCCGCTGTCCTTTCGCAACATTCCCCAAATTCACGGCGGCCTGGAAACAGCCTTGGCGCATCTGCGGCAGGTCGTCGAGATCGAGCTGAACGGGTCCAGCGACAATCCCATTACACTCGCCGAAGACGAAGAGATCCTGTCCTGCGGGGGCTATCACACCACCGAACTTGCACTTGCTGTCGAGGGCGTGAGCCGTGCTTGGCAACATGTTGCCATGGGACAGGTCGCCCGCATCGCGCGCATGATGGAGCCAGAGCTCACCGGTTTGCCGCTTTTCCTTACCAAGCCAGACAGCGGGTCAAATGGTTTTGCGCCGCTCTTGAAAGTGGTCGAGGCATTGGCGGCAGAAATAACACAAGCCGCACAGCCCGTGCCAGTTTGGCCCAGCATAAATGCGCGCGGTGTCGAAGATGCGCTCAGCGCGGGATCTGCCACGCTCAACGCCTTGTCGCGGGGTGTTGAAATGGCCGCAAAACTGTCTGCGATTGAACTGGTGATCGCTGCGCAAGGTGTTGATTTAAGGGAAACTTCCCAAGAACTTGGGGGTCCGATGCGAGACTGGCATGCCCGTGTCCGCCACCATGTTGCACCGCTTGATGCTGACCGTCCGATGGGGCGCGAGATCGACACTCTGTCAGAAGCTTTGCACGCTTTCGCGTGCGCGGAAGCGAAGTAACTGCCAAAAATGCCACAATTTTGCGCGTAGAGCCGGAGTTTTGCTGGACGGAGTCCACGCGCTTTTGTAGATTCACCTCAAACGGGACGCCAATGATCCCGTAAAACTGAGGCAGTCTTGATGTTCCCCGAGCGGTTTTCGAACCTTCCGGAATATGCGTTTCCGCGTCTACGGAGCTTGCTTGATGCGCATCCAGCAGGCGGTGAAGCTGTGCATATGACCATCGGCGAGCCGCAGCACGCTTTTCCGGACTGGGTCAGCGACGCGATCGCGGAACATGCGGGCGAATTTCGCAAATATCCGCAAAATGAGGGCCTGCCGGAGTTGAATGGGGCCATGTGCGACTGGATTGCGCGGCGTTTTGGCGTGACCCTGAACCCTGATCAGAACATCATGGCGCTGAACGGAACCCGTGAAGGGCTCTACAACGCGATGATGGCGCTATGCCCTGAAACCAAAGGTGGCAAGACGCCGATCATTCTGCTGCCGAACCCGTTTTACCAATGCTATATGGTGGCTGCGCTGAGCGTGGGGGCAGAACCGATGTTTCTGCCGACATCCACTGAGACAGGCTTTCTGCCGGATTTTGACAGCCTTTCGGAAGATGTTCTGAACCGTGTGGCCGTGGCCTATATGTGTTCGCCGTCTAATCCGCAGGGCGCTGTGGCCAGTGCCGGTTACTGGCGTAACCTTCTGGCTTTGGCGGAAAAATACGACTTCAAGATTTTTGCGGATGAGTGTTATTCCGAAATCTACCGCGACACACCGCCCACCGGCGCGCTTGAGGTTGCGGACCGGACTGGTGCGGACCCTGAACGTGTTGTTGTCTTCAACAGCCTGTCCAAACGCTCCAACCTGGCGGGAATGCGCTGCGGGTTTGCGGCAACTGGGCCGGAAAGCACCAAACGCATCCGGCTCTTGCGCTCATATGCAGGCGCGCCACTGCCTAACCCGCTACAGCGCGCCGCAGTACGCGTTTGGGCCGATGAGGCGCATGTTGAGGAAAACCGCAGGCTTTACCAAGAGAAGTACACCGTTGCGGATGACATCCTGGGCGATGTTCCGGGCTACCGCTCTCCGCAGGCAGGGTTTTTCCTTTGGCTGCCTGTTGAGGACGGCGAAGAGGCCGCATTGAAACTCTGGACAGAAACCGGCGTTCGGGTGCTTCCCGGCGCGTATCTGAGCCAGGATGCACCGGGTGGCAATCCGGGCAAACAGTATATCCGGGCCGCGATGGTGGCCCCAAAAGACGAGGTGGCGCACGGCCTGACACGGCTTCGCGACTGCCTTTACAGATAACGAGGACGAGGCAAACATGGCATTTCAGACACGCGGACGCGATCCCCTGTTGGACAGCACGATGGCAGAAGCCATCGAAAAACGAGGCAAAGAGCTTTTGGGGCTGGCCTTGTTGGGTCTTGGGGTCATGGCAGCGATGTTGATTGGGTCTTACCATCCCGATGACCCAAGCTGGATGTCGGCCACGGATGCGCCAGTGCAGAACATGCTGGGCCGGATCGGGGCGTCGATTGCCGCGCCTCTGTTTATGATTGTCGGCTGGGGTGCCTGGGGTCTCGCTATAGTGCTTGGCGTGTGGGGCGCGCGCTTTGCCCTGCACCGTGGAGAAGACCGCGCCATTGGTCGCCTGATCTTTGCGCCGATCTGGATTGCCGTTCTGGCGCTTTATGCATCATCTCTGACTCCAAACGGAACTTGGGCCGCGACGCATAGTTTCGGGCTTGGCGGTCTCTTTGGTGACACGGTTTTGGGAACTGTGCTGGGCGTTTTGCCAGTTGGCGCAAGCTTTGGTCTCAAGGTTCTCTCGCTTGTTCTGGGCGCTGGAATGCTGGTGCTTGGCGCGTTTGTGCTTGGCTTCACACGGTTTGAGCTGACGACAATCCTGCGCTTCCTCCTGGTCGGTGTGATCATGACCTACGCGATGATCATGGCGGGTCTTGGCCGTGGGGCTGTGTTGTCCGCGCGTGCTGCCAAATCTGTGCAATCCAGGACATCAGATTGGCGGGCGCGTCGCGCGGTCGACCGGGCCGAGGCCGAAGAGCTGCGTCAAGCGGAAGCGGCCGTGCCTGAACCACGCGTGCGCCGTGCGCCTGTGATGACAGCACCAGAAGTGCCTATGACGCATGGCGCCGAAATTGTGCCTATGCCCGCGCCCGCGCCTGAAAAAACTGGCGGTCTCTTGTCGCGCATGCCTTCGCTGATGCGCCGTGGTGACCGGCAAATGGCCGAAGAGCTTCCAGAGTTTGACCCGATTGTGGATGGCTCAATTGCGCCGACAGAACGGGTCAAGGCCAAGATCACGGACGTCATTAAGAGCCGCGTAAGTATGGGGCAACCGACATATCCCGAAGATCTTGACCAAGCCGAACAACCCTTGGTGCTCAACTCAGGTGGCTCGCCTGGTTTTCCTGCGGAGCCTCCACTCACCGCAGCCCACGCGACGATCCCCACAGCGCCAGAGATGCCTGACTACGAGATGGAGGCCGAGGATCTCTACAGCCAAGCCTACGAACCTGCGTCGGCCGTGGCACAAACACAAGCGATGCCAGCCGCCGAGCCCAAGACAGTCGTGCAGCACCCCCGCGCCGCGCACCTCAGCAGTCAAGCCAGGCCCGCGCCGAAGCACAGCCAACGCTGCAGCTGGAAGAAAAACCCAAGGTCCAATACGAACTTCCGCCCTTGGGCCTTCTCTCCAATCCAGGCCAGATTCAACGTCATCACCTCAGCGATGAAGCCTTGGAAGAAAACGCGCGCATGCTGGAAAGCGTGCTCGACGACTATGGTGTGAAGGGGGATATCGTAAGTGTGCGCCCCGGCCCTGTCGTGACCATGTACGAGCTGGAACCGGCCCCAGGCCTCAAAGCCAGCCGTGTGATTGGCCTCGCTGATGACATCGCCCGGTCGATGTCTGCGCTCAGCGCACGGGTCAGCACGGTGCCGGGCCGCTCGGTTATCGGTATCGAGCTTCCCAATGACAATCGCGAAATGGTCGTGCTCCGCGAGATCCTCTCAACGCGCGATTTTGGTGATGGCAATCAGAAACTGCCGCTGGCCTTGGGCAAGGATATCGGCGGTGATCCGATTGTCTCAAACCTCGCCAAGATGCCCCACCTGCTGATTGCGGGGACCACCGGTTCGGGTAAATCCGTGGCGATCAACACCATGATCCTGAGCCTGCTCTACAAGCTCACGCCCGATGAATGCCGGTTGATCATGATCGACCCCAAGATGCTGGAACTTTCCGTCTATGACGGCATCCCGCATCTTCTGTCCCCGGTTGTGACCGATCCCAAAAAGGCGGTTGTGGCGCTCAAATGGGTCGTGGCGGAAATGGAAGATCGCTATCGCAAGATGTCCAAGATGGGCGTGCGCAACATTGACGGCTACAATGGCCGGGTTGCCGATGCCTTGGCCAAGAACGAGATGTTCAGCCGCACGGTGCAAACCGGCTTTGACGATGAGACAGGCGAGCCAGTCTTTGAGACCGAAGAATTTGCCCCCGAAAAGATGCCTTACATCGTCGTCATCGTGGACGAGATGGCCGACCTGATGATGGTCGCAGGCAAAGAGATCGAGGCTTGCATTCAGCGTCTGGCACAGATGGCTCGGGCCTCGGGCATTCACTTGATCATGGCGACGCAACGCCCATCGGTGGACGTCATCACCGGCACGATCAAGGCCAACTTCCCAACGCGGATCAGCTTCCAGGTGACGTCGAAAGTCGATAGCCGCACCATTCTGGGCGAAATGGGAGCCGAGCAGCTTCTGGGCATGGGTGACATGCTCTACATGGCGGGCGGCGGAAAGATCACCCGCTGTCATGGGCCGTTCGTGAGTGACGAAGAGGTCGAAGAAGTTGTGAACCACCTCAAGGCCTACGGCCCGCCAGAATATGTAGGTGGCGTGCAGGATGGCCCGGAAGAGGAAAAGGCCAGCAATATCGACGCGGTTCTGGGCCTCACGGGTGGCAACACCGATGGCGAAGACGCGCTCTATGACACTGCGGTGCAGATTGCCATCACGGATCGAAAATGTTCGACCTCCTACATTCAGCGCAAGCTGGCCATCGGCTACAACAAGGCCGCGCGGCTCGTTGAGCAGATGGAAGACGAGGGTATCGTGAGCGCGGCCAATCACGTTGGCAAACGCGAGATTCTGGTGCCCGAGCCGCAGTAACTTTTTTAAAATGGCATCATAAACCAGAGCGTTTCTCTTAGAAACGCTCTGGAGCAACTGGAGTTTTTCGGCTCTCAACACCGCATACCAAGCGCAAATTTTCCTGCGCTTGCAGCTTTGCTATCGTATAACAGCGCAGCAATCCTTATCTTTGCACAGAGCAGTTACAAATGAGGTCCGCTTTCATGCGATTTGTTGCCTTTGCATTTGGCCTGATGCTGGCCACGCCCGCCGTAGCGGAAAAACTGTCATTGAATGAGATTTCCCAGTATCTGAACGGGTTCAAGACGGCCTCTGGCGAATTCACTCAAATTAATGATGACGGCACCATTTCCACTGGTCAGATCTACATCAAACGCCCAGGACGCGTGCGCTTTGAGTATAATCCTCCAGAGCAAATCCTTGTCGTGGCGGATGGCGACACCGTTGGCGTGGTCGATGGCAAGTCCAACACCAGCCCCGAGGCTTATCCGCTGCATCGCACACCGCTCAAGATCATTCTGGCGCGGAATGTTGATTTAAGCCGGGCCAGAATGGTCACTGGCCATGTCAGCGATGGCAAGACGACAACGGTGCGCGCACAGGACCCTGACAATCCTGAATACGGAAGCATTGAGCTTGTGTTTACAGCCAGCCCCGTTGAACTGCGTCAGTGGGTGATCAATGATGGCGCGGGAAGCCGCACCACCGTTGTTCTCGGTGATCTCAACAAGGGCGTGTCACTCGACAACGAGCGCTTTGTCATTCCGGGCAAGGGCGTGAACAATCAGGATCGTCAGTAAGCCTGCGCCCTATCACGCACCGCAGGAATTAAGCTGCGCGCGATAGGTCTGAGACCGCACGGCGACATCATCGGCAATGCGCAAGAGCCAGGGTTTGCCATTGTATGAGCCGCGCTTAAACCCGGTGCGCCCTTCGTGATAGGCAAGATACTGGTTGCGCGTATCTTCCAGACCGATGCCCAGTCGCTGATTGGATTGCGACATGTACCAGCCCATGAAATCGGCGGCATCCTGAATGTCGTCGCGACGCGCACGAAAGCTGCGTGTCTCTTTTTGGTATTCTTCCCATGTGCCATCCAGCGCCTGACTGTAGCCAAAGGCCGAGCTTTGACGCCCCATCGGGATCACACCGAGGCTCCATTGGAACGGCGTGCGCGCATCAGAGACAAACTTGCTTTCCTGATAGATCGTGGCCATCTGCACATGCACCGGGACGCCCCAACGTCGCTCGGCCGCGCGGAACGCCCGAAGATATTGCGGCTTCTGCGCAACAATCGTGCACGCATTGTCCAGGTTTCTGGGAGGTGGTCCGCTGCTCCGACTCCCGCAGGAGACCAGAATACCCAAAGACACCAATAGCATTAAGGACTGCAATGACCGCTTCATCTGCCTCAACCTCATTATTTTTTTAGTTTATTTTAGCCTAAAATAGCTCGCTGGGGAATCCCGAAAATACGTTTTTGATGCGTCATATTGTGGTGCGGCTGTTCACACACTGTTTCCCGGATTTGAGGCCTCAGGGGTTGGACAAATAGGTGTTGAACGAAGTAGTGTAGCGGCGTAGGGGCTAGTAGAAATGTTAAAGACACGTGCAAAATATTACCTGGGTCAAGTCGTCCGCCACAGAAAGCATCCTTTCCGTGGCGTGGTCTTTGACGTGGATCCAGAGTTTTCCAACACAGAAGAATGGTATGACTCAATTCCGGAGGAAAGTCGCCCGGTCAAGGATCAGCCGTTTTACCATTTGTTGGCAGAGAATGATCAGACCTATTACGTGGCCTATGTCAGCGAGCAGAACCTGATCGCTGACTATTCAGGCGAACCGGTCGATCATCCTGACATTCCGGATATGTTTGGTCCGTTCGAGGACGGTCACTATCCTCTACACTTCCAATTGAACTAAGACGCTTTAGTACCCAAGCGCGCAGCCGTCTTTTCTCGGATCAGACGCGCCTTCAAGCACGCCGTCATCGCGGATTCGTATCGCTTGAGCGCCGCCGATAGCCGTATCAGGAATGATCACGTTGTGGCCCATATCCGCCAAAGCTTGGTGTACCTCAGGCGCATAGCCGCGTTCGACTTTCAACTCATCCGCATCCGCAAAGGCGCGGGGCGCATCCAGGGCGACCTGCAGGTCCATGTCAAAGTCGCGCAGGTTTGAGACAAACCGTGCATGGCCGGTGGACTGATACGCCCCTCCCATCACACCGAACGGCAGGGTCACGCGACCATGTTCGGCCAGCATGCCAGGGATGATCGTATGCATCGGGCGCTTGCCGCCACCAAATTCGTTGGCGTGGCCTTCTTCGAGCGTGAAGCCGGCGCCGCGGTTCTGAAAGAGAATTCCAAACTTTTCCGAGGCAATGCCGGATCCAAAGCCATGGAAGATCGAATAGATGAGCGAGACCGCCATGTGATCTTTGTCCACCACGGTGATGTAAATCGTGTCGCGATGCACCGCCTCAGAAACCTGAGTGGCGCTTTGCATGGCACGCTTGGGATTGATCAACGCGGCCAATTTGGCCGCTGTTTCAGGGGAAACCATATGCGCCAGACGCGCGGTGTGATCCGGGTCTGCCATGAAGCGGTTGCGCGCGTCATAGGCCAGCTTTGTTGCCTCTGCTTCGATATGCACGCGTTCCGCGCCCTGAGGGTCCATTCCGGCAATATCGAAATTTGACAGGATATTGAGAAGCAAGATCGCGGTTGCGCCCTGACCGTTGGGGGGGTGCTCGTAGAGGTCAACGCCTTTGTAATGACCGTTGATCGGGTTGGTGGGCATGCAAGTGGTCGCGGCAAAATCCTCGGCGCTGTGCGCACCGCCCATTTCGGTCAGCGTGCGCAACATGTCGTCGGCGATCTCACCGGTGTAGAACGCATCACGCCCATCCTTTGCGATGCGGCGCAGAACCTCGGCTTGCCCGGGTGCATGGAACATATCGCCAATGCCAAAGGGTTTCCCGTTATTGGAAAAATGCGTGATGCCGTGGCCCTGAAGGCATGTCGTTGCCTCAGGCAGATCATCGGCCACGCGTGGCGCAATGGGCACGCCGGTTTCGGCATAGTGAATGCTGGGAGCCAGCAAGGTATCAAGGCCCAGTTTGCCCTCGGTTTCGGACAGATGGCAAAACGCATCCACCGCACCGGGTATCGTGACGGCCTGCGCGCTGTATAGCGGCACGTCTTTGTGGCCCGCTGCGCGAAGGGTATCCGCGTTTGCGGCGGCTGGTGCGCGTCCGGAGCCGTTAAGCGCATGGATCTCGTTGCTGCCTGGGCGTGTGTAAAGCGCAAAACAGTCCCCACCGATGCCAGTCATCTGCGGCTCACAAATGCCCAGCAGCACAGCGCCTGCGATGGCCGCGTCCATTGCATTGCCGCCACGCGACAGAATGTCGATGGCTGTCCGCGCCGCCAAAGGATGTGAGGTGGCGCACATACCATTGGTGGCATAGGTGGCCGATCGTCCGGGAAGGTGGAAGTCGCGCATCAGTAGTCCTGTCATTTCAGTGTCGAAAGGACAGTAGAGCCGTTGTGCGGAAATGCCAATTCATTGGGAAGGTAAGTCCTCGACGCCGCGCACTGGGTGGGGGCTGTAAAAACGCGGCGCCGAGGGAAGCTATATGCAGCTACAGGAGCAGTTTTCGCGACTCATTTCGGCGGTTTTTCGCTGCGAGTGAGGCGAATTTGTGGCCATTTCCATGGTCTGGTGTCTCACGACCGATGAAACACCAATTCTAGTTGGTTTTCGCCGTCTTTCTTGGAGTAACGCAGGTCATCCACCATGCTGTGGATCAAAAACCAGCCGAATCCCCCTTCCGGTAAGCTGTGAAGTGGTCCGGAGCTATCCGGCAGATGAGCGGAGTCCAGACAGGCCTCTGGCACGACTGCGCCGCTGTCGCGAATATCAACACTTATGTCCTGATCGGAAATGCGTGCGGACAGGCTCACGGTGTCGATACCGGCTTCCGCATGGCCATGTTCGGTGATGTTGTTCAATACCTCAGCCAGTGCAATTTCGACCCGCCCAAGGGTTTCCTCTTCGATTCCGCCATCAGCCAGGCCCGTCCGCAGGTTTTGCAAACTTTCTGAAACGGCGCTTTTCTGTGCCTTGACTGTGAGGGCAATGATCCGAACTGGTTTTTCGCGGGGCCGCACGACACGTCTGGGTGGCATAAAACACTCCGAGAATGAACAGGGTATGTTGAGAATGGAAAACGATTAACCGGCTTTGCCAAGCACAGCCTGATGAACGGTCATGTAAATAGAAAAAATCGAGTCCATCCTGGTGAGACGAAACACTTTCGCGACATCCGGGCTCAAGCTGGCCAAATCAAGCTGCCGTCCGTCCCCCATTTGTTTCATGGACGCCACGATGGCACCAAGACCACTTGAATCGACAAACTTTACGCGCGACAGGTCCAAAACAATTCGGGTCGCATCTGTGGCTGTCGCGGCGCGCATAGCATCTTTGAACTGTATTGCCGATGCAGCATCAATACGAGAGGCGGCGACACTGACAATCTGTGTTCCGTTTTCAAAAACAGTGTTGAGCTCCATATGGCGTCTCCGATCGAAATGATTCATCGCGAAGGCTAGACCTCAATCGTTACCATTCGGTATGCAGAGGTAAATTTGTGGGAGCGCGCAAAATGACGGATGTGGTGATTGCCGGAGCGGCCAGAACGCCAATGGGCGGGTTTCAGGGTGATTTTGACGGTGTGGACGCCTCGGTTCTTGGTGGTGCGGCGATAGAGGCGGCACTCTCAGGTGCTGGCGCACAAAGCGTTGACGAAGTTCTGATGGGGTGTGTGCTCCCCGCCGGTCAGGGACAGGCCCCGGCTAGGCAGGCTGCGTTTCATGGCGGGCTTGGGGAAGAGGTGCCTGCCACGACCCTCAACAAGATGTGTGGCTCAGGCATGAAGGCGGCCATGATCGCCTATGATCAGATCAAACTTGGCCACACTGATGCAATGATCGCAGGCGGCATGGAGAGCATGTCTAATGCCCCGTATTTGTTGCCAAAAATGCGAGGCGGTGCGCGCATCGGGCATGGGCAGGTCATCGATCACATGTTCCTTGATGGCCTGGAAGATGCCTATGATAAGGGCCGGTTGATGGGCACATTTGCCGAGGATTGTGCGGAGAAGTTTCAGTTCACGCGCGAGGCGCAGGACGCTTATGCAATCGGCTCGCTAGAGGGGGCTTTGGCGGCACAGAAATCCGGCGCCTTCGCGCGCGAAATCGCACCGGTGACTCTGAGCACGCGCAAGGGCGACGTCACCGTCGATCAGGACGAACAACCCGGCAAAGCCCGACCCGAGAAAATACCTCATCTCAAACCGGCCTTTCGCAAAGAGGGCACAGTGACTCCGGCCAATTCCAGTTCAATCAGTGATGGCGCTGCCGCTCTTGTCCTGGCGTCAGAGGATGCAGCCAAAGCCCAGGGTTTGAACATACGTGCACGCATCGTGGGCCATGCCAGCCATGCGCAAGCACCGGGGTGGTTCACAACGGCCCCGGTTCCCGCAGCGCAAAAGCTTTTGGCGGCCATCGGATGGGACAAGGACGACGTGGACCTTTGGGAGGTCAACGAGGCCTTTGCAGTTGTGCCAATGGCGTTCATGCATGAAATGGGCCTGCCGCGCGAGAAGGTGAATGTGCATGGCGGAGCTTGTGCGCTGGGCCATCCGATTGGTGCCTCTGGCGCGCGGATTATGGTGACATTGCTGAACGCTTTGGAAACCCATGAGCTCAAGCGTGGTGTTGCTGCCATTTGCATTGGCGGCGGTGAAGGTACGGCGATTGCGATTGAACGGATTTAGAGGCAAGTCTTTTTTGAAAAGACTTGCCAAAAGCTTTCTGAAAGCTTTTGGGCTTGGGGGATAACAATGCGCATAGACTATGAAGAAGTTTCCAAAATCATCGCTGCCTTGACCGAGGGTGAGATGGACGAAGTGGCACTCATGGCCACGGTCGTTTGCGAATTGCATCACTCCGACGACCGCTTTGACTGGACAGGGTTCTACCGCGTGGTCGCGCCGGAACTGTTGAAGATCGGGCCTTATCAGGGTGGCCATGGTTGTCTTGTCATTCCATTTGACCGTGGTGTCTGCGGCGCGGCGGCGCGGACAGGTAAGGTGCAGATCGTGGATGACGTCGATGCGTTCCCAGGGCACATCGCCTGCGCCAGTTCTACGCGCTCTGAGATTGTTCTGCCGGTTACAACGGGCCAGGGAAAGTTGCTGGGTGTTCTGGACATCGACAGCGATCAGCCAGAGGCGTTCACCTCCGAAGATGCCAGTGGGTTGGCGTCCATCCTGCAATCGGTATTCGGACGACTGCCGTAAAGTTGCGCAGTACGTGTGGTGATGAAATTTCGTTTGATTTTTTCACGAGAATCACGCACCGTGAAAAAATAGGGAGAATTTTCACCGTCAGGCGGAAACATGGAGCAAAGCCAGATTGCCGCGATGCGCAGCCTTGGGGCCGATTTGCGCGCTTTGCGCAAGGCACGGGGTCTGACGCTGACCGAACTGGCCGAGGGGCTGGGCCGGTCTGTGGGTTGGCTAAGCCAGGTGGAACGCGATCTCTCTGAACCATCCATTTCCGATCTGCGCGGCATGGCCGAGCGGCTGGATGTTCCGATGTCGTTTCTCTTTGCGCATTCCAGTGCCCCGGTCGAGGAACAGGGAACGATTGTTCGCGCCGGAACACGCAGACCGATGGGCTCAGGCGAAGAAGGATTGATCGAGGAACTTCTGTCGCCTGATCTGACGGACGAGTTCGAGATGATCCACTCGACCTTTCAGCCGCACTCACGCATGCAGACCCCGGCCAACCGGCCGACCCAAGAGGTCGGATATATCGTGTCAGGACATCTGGACCTGACGATCTCAGGACGGGACTTCACCGTTGGACCCGGTGACAGTTTCCGCGTGCGACAGGAGCTTTACCATTGGTCCAACCCCTATGATGACCCTTGCGTTGCGATCTGGGTGATCGCGCCACCGGTCTATTGAGGGGGTTGGATGAGTTTTGAAGCCTGGACCATTTTCGCCCTCTTCTGGATTGTTTTCGTCACGACGCCGGGGCCGAATGCAGTCAACTGTATCACCAATGGCATGACACTGGGCTTTCGGCGCAGCCTTTGGGCCGTTGCGGCCATTCTGACGCAAGCGAGCCTGTTCCTGATCCTGTCTGCCGCGGGCGTCACCGCGCTCATTGCGGCGTCACCAGATGCGTTTCAGGTGGCAAAGTTTGTTGGCGCTGGCTTTCTAATCTACTTGGGTGTCCGCGGGTGGATCATGGCACGCCGCCCGATTGTAGCCGCTGAGCCTGATGGGCGCAGTATTTACTGGCGCGCCTTTGCCATTGCTACGATCAATCCCAAGAGTGTCGCCGGCTACCTGGCTGCGTTCAGTCAGTTCGTTCAACCCGACGTCCCGATCTGGGGGCAAATGTGGGTGATCTTCCCCACAGCGCTGGCCCTCACCGCACTGAGCTACATGAGCTATACTGCGCTGGGCGCAGGGCTTGGACGTGCTGCCCTCGGGGCTGTTTTCAACGTCTGGCTGCGGCGCATATTGGCAAGCTGCTTCATTGTATATGGCGTACTTCTGGGAAGTGCGGCGACACCAGGGAGGGCGTGATATGACACAACGTGGTTCTTGTTTATGCGGTGCGGTCAGTTTTGAGCTGAGTGGGAAGCTTCGGTCCGTCACGGCCTGTCATTGCGGCCAATGTCGCAAACAGTCGGGGCATTATTGGGCCGCGACATCGGTGGCAGATATCGGCCTTTGTCTCACAAAGGATGAAGGATTGACCTGGTTTGACGCCAGCCCGACGGCCCGCCGTGGATTTTGCAAACTGTGTGGTTCGACGCTCTTCTGGAAACCTGCTGGCGAAGACAGAACAGTGATATCGGCAGGCAGTCTTGGTCCGGGGTCTGGTCTGGAGATCACCAAACATGTGCATGTGGCAGACAAGGGCGACTATTACGATCTGTCAGATGGCCTGCCTCAATTTGAAGCCTTGAGTGGAGAAGAAAGTGTTTAAAGGAAGCTGTCTTTGCGGCGACGTGACGTTTGAGGTGAATGCCCCGGCAGAAGGTGCGTCTGTGTGTCACTGCGGGCAATGCCGAAAGCAATCGGGTCATGTTTGGTCTTCGGCCCACGCTGCCGAAACGGCGATTCACATTGCAGGCCCCGTGCATTGGTACGAAGCAAGCCCGGCTGCAAAACGTGGCTTTTGCGCCCGCTGCGGGTCGTTCCTCTTCTGGAAGGCACATGACGAAAACACGATGAGTTTTGCTCTTGGAGCGCTCGACGGGAAAACTGGCTTGAAGCTGGAGAAACACATCTTCACGGCGGATAAGGGCGACTACTACGAGATCGATGACGAGGTGCCGCAGTCATGATCCGAGGCTCCTGTCTTTGTGGTGCGAATGTTCTGGAGCTTGATGCGCCTGCAGGCCCGGTCACGGCCTGCCATTGCACGCAATGCAGAAAGTATTCCGGGCACCACGCGGCCAGCCTGGACGTGGATCGTGACGCGGTGCGCTGGGTGAAACAGGGACACATCAAAGAGTTTCAACACCCCAGCGGCGCACGTCGCATGTTTTGCGCGTGTTGCGGCACGAAACTTTGGTTTGAAGGGGCAGATGGCTGGTTCAGTCTGGAAGCCGGAGTGCTGGATGCGCCAACGGGCGGACAGATGGCGGGGCACATCTTTGTCGCTAACAAAGGGGACTACTACACCATATCAGACAGCTTACCACAGGAGGCGTATCTGTAATGTGGGAGGTTCTGACCGGATTTGACCCAAGCGTCCTCGTTGCGTTTATTGCGGCAGGTCTGCTTCTCAACATCACGCCGGGCGCGGATTTCGTGTTCGTATCGGCCAGCGGTATCTCTGGCGGCCCAAAGATTGGCATGGCTGCTGCGATAGGCGTCAACCTCGGCATAGCGGTGCATGTGGCGATGGCCGCAGCGGGTGTTTCTGCGTTGATCCTTGCGTTTCCGTGGACGTATGACGCAATCCGATATGCTGGTGCGGCCTATCTTTTGTGGCTGGCTGTACAAGCCTGGCGCGCCAGCGGCGAGTTGGACGAAGGGCGCGCAGCGCGGAGCGTTTGGCGCGCGGTACGTCGGGGGTTCGTGACCAACGTCCTGAATCCCAAAACAGCGTTCTTTATCTTTGCCTTTATTCCGCAGTTCACCGACCCGGCAATTGGGCCAATCTGGATGCAGATTCTGATCCTGGGAGTGATTTTCATGGTGTTTGGCGCTGCCTTCTCGCTCTGCCTCGGCGCGGCAGCGGGGATGTTTGCACATGCTCTGAAGGCGAAAACAAGAATTCTCAACCGGGTCTCTGCCGTCATGTTTGGCGGCCTCGCGGCCCGGTTGGTGTGGGACTGAATGTATGAACTTTGTGGGCGCCTGAGGCGGGCCGCGAGATTAGGGAGACGACAAAATGGCTGACTTACCGACAACCGCACGGGTTGTGATCATTGGCGGAGGCGTGGTGGGCACGTCAACGCTTTACCATCTGGCGAAGGCGGGATGGAAAGACTGTATCCTTCTCGAAAAGAACGAACTGACCGCGGGGTCCACATGGCATGCCGCAGGCAACGTGCCCAACTTTGCCGGCAGCTGGGCTGTTATGAACATGCAGCGTTATGGTGCCGCAATGTACCGCACTTTGGGTGAGGACGTGGATTACCCCATGAACTACCACGTCACCGGGGCAATCCGCTTGGCGCATACCAAAGAGCGGATGCAGGAATTTGAACGTGTGGCAGGCATGGGCCGGTATCAGGGTTTGCAGATGGATATCTGCACACCACAGGAGCTTCAGCAATATAACCCGTTCATGGAAACCCATGACCTTGAAGGCGGCCTTTGGGATCCGCTGGACGGTGACATTGACCCCGCTCAGTTGACTCAGGCGCTGGCCAAGGGTGCGCGCGATGCCGGCGGTCGGATTGAACGCTTCTGCCCGGTTGTTGGCATCGACAAAGACGGCGACGAGTGGATCGTTAAAACCGAGAAGGGCGAGATTCGCTGTGAATATGTGGCGAACTGCGCAGGGTATTACGCACAGCGCGTGGGCGAGATGTTCAAGCCCTTCGGCGGACGCACCGTGCCGATGGTGGTCATGTCGCACCAGTATTTCCTGACCGAGCCGATTGCCGAGCTGGAAGCCTGGACCAAGGAGCATGGCAAAAAGGTTGCGATGATCCGCGACGTGGACACGTCCTACTACCTGCGGCAGGAAAAGACCGGTCTGAACCTTGGGCCCTATGAGCGCAACTGTAAGGCGCATTGGGTCACACCCGACGATCCGATGCCGGAAGATTTCTCATTCCAACTCTACCCTGACGATCTGGATCGGTTGGAGTGGTATATTGAAGACGCCATGGGCCGGATGCCGCTTTTGGCCGAAGCAGGTGTGGGCCGGAATATCAATGGACCTATTCCTTACGCGCCAGATGGCCTGCCAATGATTGGTCCAATGCCAGGTGTCAAAAACGCCTTTGAAGGTCATTCTTTCACCTTTGGCATCGCGCAAGGCGGCGGTGCAGGCAAGGTCCTTAGCGAATGGATCATGCATGGCGAGACCGAAGATGACATGTGGGCGGTCGATCCGCGTCGCTATACCGATTATTGCGACCACGACTATTGTCTGCAAAAAGCGCTGGAAACCTACGGCCACGAATACGCGATGCATTTCCCCTGGCACGAATGGCCAGCTGGACGTGACAAGAAGCTTGGGCCGAATGACGCCAAAATCCGTGAGCTGGGTGGCGTCATGGGGGCCTATAACGGGTGGGAGCGGGCCAACTGGTACGCCAAACCGGGTGATGACACATCCGAGGAAAGCACGCAGACCTGGGGCCGTGAAGGCCCGTGGGAGCCGCGCGTTCGCGAAGAGTGCGAAGCCGTGCGCGATGCGTGCGGTGTTCTGGATTTGCCGGGCTTCTCGCGGTTCCGCGTTCAGGGTGCCGGGGCCGATGAATGGCTGCGTGGCTTTGTCACTGGCGGTCTGCCCAAGATCGGTCGCATCAACCTTGTCTACCGCGCCGACAGTCGCGGCCGGATCCTGACCGAGTTTTCCTGTATCCGTTTGGAAGAGGATGACTTTGTCCTGATCACAGCAGCTCCGGCACAATGGCATGATGGGGACCTCATCCGTCAGAACGTCCCGGATTGCATCACCGTGACAGAGACGACGACCGAGCGTTCCGCGCTGCTGGTCGCAGGTCCAAAGAGCCGCGACATGCTCGCGCCTCTGACCGATGCCGATCTCTCGACCGGGTGGCTCACACATCAGCACGCCACAGTCGCGGGCAAACCAGCCTTCCTCATCCGCGTCAGCTTTACTGGCGAGCTAGGCTGGGAAGTGCACGCCGCCAACGAGGATATGCCAGCGATCTTCGAGGCCATCCTTGAAGCGGGTGTCAAACCCTTTGGCATGTATGCGTTGAACTCCTTGCGCATTGAAAAAGGCTATCGCGCGTGGAAAGGCGATCTCAGCACCGATTACACCCTGCTCGAAGGCGGGTTGGAACGGTTCGTCAAGTTTGACAAGCCACAGGACTTCAACGGCAAGGCGGCCCTCTTGGCTGAAAAGCAGCGCGGGCGGAAGAAAGCCTTTGTGCCGCTCATCGTGGATGCCGGGTTTGCCGATGCGCCCTACATGTCAACGGTTTGGCTCAATGGCGATGTGGTCGGTGAGACCACCTCTGGCGCTTGGGGCTACCGGGTGAATGCCAGCGTTGCGCTGGCTACGATCCGCGCCGATCTGGCCGATGCCGGAACCGAGCTTGAGGTCGAGATCTTCGGCGAACGCCGCAAGGCCGTGGTGCAGGCGGACCAGCCGCTCTGGGATCCTGAAAACGAGCGCATTCGGGCTTAAGTGAAGCGCAGCCCCGGACTTTGATCCGGGGCCTCTTCCACTGAGGGTAGAGGTCCCGGGTCAAGCCCGGGACGTGACACCGAAAAGGAGAGAGCATGAGTATAGAGACCTATCTGCTGTATCTTGGGGTTTTGGCGGCGTTTTTTGCGACGCCGCCAGACACAAGCCAGCTGTTGATCATCTCCAACAGCCTGCGCCACGGGATGCGCAAATCCCTGGCAACCGTGGCCGGGGACCTGACCGCCAACAGCATACAAATGACGCTGGCCGCGTTTGGCCTCACGGCAATCGTCGCGGCAAACGCCAACGCACTTTGGGTGATCAAGTGGGCTGGTGTCGCCTATCTGCTGTGGATCGGCCTGCGTCTCATGCTGTCCAAAGGCGGCGTGGACACACCGCAGGCCGCTGCACCGGGGCGGCTCTTCCGGCAAGGGTTTGTCACGTCGTCGGCCAATCCTTACGCGGTGGTGTTTTTTGGTGCGCTCTTCCCGCAATTCATTGACCCTAGCCTGCCGATCCTTCCTCAGCTCTTGGTCCTTGGGGTCACCTATTTGGTGGTCGACGGCGTGGTGCTGCTGTTGTGGGGTTGGGCCGCGCAACGCACGTTGGGTCGGCTTAAGGCACTGACGGGTGTGTGGATCAACCGCATCTCAGGCGCATTGATGATCGGGGCCGCACTGCTCCTGGGTCTGAAAGACATCGAAAGGGCGGATCAAAAATGACTTTGCCCAGCGTCATGTCTGGTGTGTTTCTAACCCGTCACGGCGGGCCAGAGGCGCTGGAATGGCGCGAGGACATCCCGGTGCCGCAGCCCGGGCCCGGAGAGGTTCTGGTGCGTGTTTTGGCTGCGGGGGTGAACAACACGGACATCAATACGCGCGAAGGATGGTATTCGGCGGACGTGACCGGAGCCACAGGTGACCTGCAGGGCAATGTCGAGTCGGGTGGCTGGTCCGGCGCGTTGAACTTTCCGCTGATCCAGGGGGTGATCTTTGTGGCGAGGTGGTTGCCTTGGGCGAAGGCGTATCACGCCTCAGTCTGGGCCAGCGCGTCATTTGCCCTATCAACCAGCCGCGCCCCACCGCGGAGAATCCTGTGGGTTTTGTGGCCATTGGATCTGAGTACAACGGCGCGTTCGCGGAGTATTGCGTGGTTCCCGAAGCGGACCTCTATGACGTCACAGATGCGCCGCTTAGTGACATCGAACTGGCTGCAATCCCGTGTGCCTTTGGCACAGCGGCTGGCTTGCTGGATCGGGCTGGCGTTAATGCGGGGCAGAAGATTTTGATCACCGGCGCGTCAGGCGGGGTGGGGTTGGCCGCGGTGCAATTGGCAACCGTTTTGGGCGCCCATGTGACAGGCATCTGCTCTCCGGCCAAGGCCGATGTGGTGCGTGAAGCCGGTGCCAAAGGGGTTTTGGCTCGTGATGACGTACCCCCTTTTGAGGTCTTTGATGCGGTTATTGATCTGGTCGCGGGACCAGCCTGGGCCACGCTCATAGATGCGCTGAAGCCGGGTGGCCACTACGCCGTAGCAGGCGCCATCGCCGGACCGATGATCAAAGCGGATTTGCGGCGCATCTACCTGCGCGACATCACCATTCATGGCTGCACCTACCAATCGCCACAGGTTTTCGCCGCATTGGTGGAAAAGCTACAGGATGGTCAGGTCAAGCCGCTGATTTCAAAAACATACCCACTTAAAGATATTCGAAAAGCACAAGAAGATTTCATGTCAAAACGCTATCCCGGCAAGCTGGTACTCATACCGGGCAAAGCTGGCGATGGAGCATGAAAAGGAGGGACACGCATGGCTGATATCACATTACTCGACGGATCCATTGGTCAGGAGCTGGTCAAGCGCTCTGGCGACCGGGCGACACCGCTCTGGTCCACACAGGTGATGATTGATCATCCCAAATTGGTCGGCGAAGTGCATCTGGACTATTTTGAGGCTGGGGCGACGGTTGCCACGACAAACACCTATGCCGTGCTTCGCGACCGGCTGAAACGTGTGAAGCTTGAGGACAAAACAGAGTTCCTAACAGACACAGCGGTGCGTGCCGCCCGCAAAGCACGGGCCGCGTCTGGCGGCAAGGGCCGTGTAGCGGGGTCTCTCGGACCTCTGATTGCATCCTACCGTCCCGACATCTTCCCACCCTTCGAAGACGCGATCGCGACCTACTCCGAACCTGTGGCGCATATGAAAGACCACGTGGACCTCTTTCTCATCGAAACAGCGTCGTCTGTGGACCATGCCAGGGCGGCGCTGGCCGCCTCTTCAGGGCAGGGGGTACCTGTCTGGCTTGCGGTGTCCGTTGATGACTTTGATGGCACGCGCTTAAGGTCCGGTGAACACGTCTCGGAATTGGCAGACGTCATCGCTCAATACGCGCCTGACGCTGTTTTGGTGAACTGCTCAAGACCAGAGGCGATTGGACCGGCCTTGGATCTCATCAAAGCGTTTGATGTCCCGTTTGGGGCCTATGCCAATGGCTTCACTATGATCAGCAGCGGGTTTTTGGAGGAGTTTCCCACTGTGGATGCTTTGGAGCAGCGAGCCGATCTTGGACCCGAGGTATACGCAGAATTTGCTATGAGCTGGGTCGCACAAGGAGCCAGCATCGTCGGCGGATGTTGCGAAGTCGGGCCTGCTCATATCGCAGAACTGGCGCGGCAACTATCGTCCGCAGGTCACAGGATCGTCTAGACATGAACGCACGCGCGCAATCCCGACACGGTCGCCAAGGGCACGAGGCAGATCAAACAGCACGGCAATTCGACATCGTGTTATCTGACGGATTTGTCCTGACGGAATATGCCGCGCTCACAGATGCTTTGCGCATCGCCAATCGAGTCAGTGCTCAAACGCAGTTTTCCTGGACCTGCCGATCCGCCAAGGGAGGGACAGTGACAAGCCTGAGTGGCGCAAGCGTTGAGACACAACCTTTTGCGCAGAAGTCGGATGCCGACTACCTTTTTGTGCTGGGCAACGGTGATCAGGACAGCCCAAACCTGTCGCTTGGTCATGTGATCGACCGTTACACCAACCGCAACATTCAGGTGTTTCTGCTCTCAGAAGCGGCCAGCCGGTACATCAAAGAGCGCGGGCCCAAATCAGCGCACCTGACCACGCATTGGGAAAACTCAGCGGTCTTGAAAGAACGCACCGGGCTTTTTGACGCCGACAACGCGCTGGCCAGCGAAGATGGTCAGGTGGTGACATGCGCAGGTATGGGCGCGACCCTGGATGTGGTTTTGTCCGTCATCGGACGGCATGTCTCATCGGCTGTTCTCATGACCGTGGCCAATGTGTTCCTGCACGAACGCATCCGCGATTTCGGCACACGGCAGCCTTTTGGTGGCACGGCTGGCACCGCTACGGGAGACAAGGTGCTCGACCGGGCAATTGAGATCATGCAGGACAATATCGAAGAACCGCTATCCGTTGCCGAGATCACCAAGCGCTTGGGTCTGTCCAGCAGGTCGCTTGAAAGGCGGTTTCAATCACGTCTTGGGACGACACCTAACACCTATTACCGTGAGATGCGGCTTGCGCGAGCCAATAACCTTCTCTTGAACACCGCGATGTCAGTCCGTGAGATCGGTTTGGCCTGTGGGTTTTCTGGCGGCTTTTCCGTACTTTACAAAAGCTTTTTTGGTGTGACGCCGCTTCAGATGCGGCGCAGCCGACAGCCTCTACAATCGCGCCAAAAAGATTGATTTGCGCCACATCTTGACGGATTTCAGCTATGCTTGAAAACGCCCACATGGCATCGTCTGCGACGGTGCGAATCCCTACCCGGAGACAAAGAGAATGAGCGCAGTTCCTGAACAAGCCCGCGTCGTGATCATCGGAGGCGGCGTGATCGGCTGTTCGGTGGCCTACCACCTGACAAAACTGGGTTGGAAAGATGTGGTCTTGCTGGAGCGCAAACAATTGACTTGCGGCACCACATGGCACGCGGCGGGCCTGATCGCGCAACTGCGCGCGACGGCCAACATGACCAAGCTGGCGAAATACAGCCAGGAGCTTTACGGCAATCTCGAAGCCGAAACCGGCGTCGCCACCGGGTTCAAGCGCTGCGGGTCGATCACCGTGGCTCTCACAGAGGAACGCCGCGAAGAGATATACCGCCAGGCCGGAATGGCCCGTGCCTTTGGTGTGGATGTCGAAGAGATCAGCGCGGCCGAGGTGAAGGCCAAATACGAGCACCTCAATGTTGATGATGTTGCCGGGGCCGTCTATCTCGACAAGGACGGTCAGGGCGATCCGGCCAATATCGCGCTCGCCCTCGCCAAGGGCGCGCGCCAAGGTGGCGCGTTGGTCAAGGAACGCATCTGCGTCACGGGCATTGCCAAGGAAGGCCGTCGGGTCACGGGGGTCGATTGGGCCAGCGACGATGGCAAAGAGCAAGGCCACATCAAGGCCGACATGATCGTGAACTGCGCCGGCATGTGGGGCCACGAAGTAGGCCGCATGGCGGGTGTGAACGTGCCGCTGCAAGCATGCGAGCATTTCTACATTGTGACCGAAGCCATTCCCGGCCTCACGCAACTGCCGGTCCTGCGCGTGCCCGATGAATGCGCCTATTACAAGGAAGACGCGGGCAAAATGCTTTTGGGTGCATTTGAGCCAAACGCCAAACCCTGGGGCATGGACGGCATCCCCAAGAGCTTTGAGTTCGACCAGCTGCCTGAAGATTTCGACCATTTCGAGCCGATCTTAGAGGCTGCTGTGGAGCGTCTTCCCATGCTGGCGGAGGCTGGCATTCATACCTTCTTCAATGGCCCGGAAAGCTTTACGCCTGATGATGCTTATCACCTCGGTCTCGCGCCCGAGATGGACAATGTCTGGGTCGCTGCAGGCTTTAACTCGATTGGCATTCAATCCGCCGGTGGCGCTGGCATGGCGTTGTCGCAATGGATGGATGCAGGGGAAAAGCCCTTTGATCTTGGGGACGTCGATATCAGCCGCATGCAGCCGTTCCAGGGCAACAAGCACTACTTATTTGAGCGCTCCAAAGAGACTTTGGGCCTGCTCTATGCCGACCACTTCCCTTACCGCCAGAAAGCCACCGCGCGCGGCGTCCGGCGCACACCATTCCATCACCACCTGCTCGAACGCGGCGCTGTCATGGGCGAGCTGGCCGGATGGGAACGCGCCAACTGGTTTGCGCGAGAAAATCAGGAGCCTGAGTATCAATATAGCTGGAGCCGCCAGAACTTCTTCGACAACGTCCGCGAAGAGCACATGGCCGTGCGCCAGAATGTGGGCCTTTACGACATGTCGTCCTTTGGCAAAATCCGCGTCGAAGGCCCGGATGCTGAAGCCTTCATGAACTATGTGGGCGGCGGTGACTATTCGGTTACGAATGGAAAGATTGTCTATACCCAGTTCCTCAACAAGACCGGCGGGATTGAGGCAGATGTGACTGTCACGCGCCTGAGTGAAACCGCCTTTCTTGTGGTCACTCCGGCAGCCACGCGTCTGGCCGATCAAACCTGGATGATGCGTCACAAGGGCGACTTCAACGTGGTGATCACCGATGTGACAGCAGGCGAAGGTGTCTTGGCCGTAATGGGCCCGCGCTCGCGTGATTTGCTGAACACGGTCTCTTCCGGGGATTTCTCCAATGAGGTCAACCCGTTCGGCACGGCTCAAGAGGTAGAGATCGGGATGGGCCTCGCAAGGGTGCACCGCGTGACCTATGTCGGTGAGCTTGGCTGGGAGGTCTATGTTTCCGCCGATATGTGTGGCCATGTGTTTGAAACCATTGCAGAAGCTGGCTTTGATTTCGGCCTTCGACTGTGCGGTATGCACATGATGGACAGTTGCCGCATCGAGAAAGGCTTCCGCCACTTTGGCCATGACATCACCTGTGAGGATCATGTCCTGGAGGCCGGGCTTGGCTTTGCGGTGAAAACTGCGAAACCGGATTTCATTGGGCGCGACGCGGTTCTGAAGAAGAAGGAAACCGGCTTGGAAAACCGCCTTGTGCAGTTCAAACTCACCGACCCGGAACCACTCCTCTATCACAACGAACCAATTGTACGCGATGGCGAGATTGTGGGATATCTCAGCTCCGGCAATTACGGCCACCACCTTGGTGGGGCCATGGGGCTGGGCTATGTCCCTAGCAAAGGCGAAACAGCGGATCAGGTTCTGGGGTCGTCGTATGAAATCGACGTGGCAGGCACGCGGGTCAAAGCCGAAGCGTCCTTGCGTCCGATGTATGATCCCAAATCCGAACGCGTGAAGGTGTAGGCCGCAGGAATTGGGTATTTCAGACAAGAAAGAAGCCGGGGTGTCATTTGCGCACCATTCGTGTAGCTCCGGCTTCATGACAGACTACAGCCCACCCGATACGCCTCTTGATGTGCTCCATGAAGATCATGAGATCCTTGTGGTGAACAAACCGCATGGCCTTTTGTCTGTGCCGGGCAAAGGGGCGCATCTGGCGGATTGTTTGCTCTCCCGTATTCAAGAGGCGTTTCCAACGGCTTTGCTGGTGCACCGGCTTGATCGGGATACGTCCGGTGTGATGGTATTTGCGCAAACCCCGCATGCACAGCGGCATCTGGGGCTGCAATTTGAAAAGCGGCAGGTGAAAAAGACCTATGTGGCGCGGATTTGGGGCCGGTTGGAACCCAAGACCGGAACCGTGGACTTGCCGCTCATAGTGGATTGGCCGAACCGGCCAAAGCAGATGGTGTGCCACGAGACAGGCAAGCCCGCGATCACGGATTGGCGCGTGCAGCGCTATGGGCCTGATGACACCCGCGTGCGATTGATGCCCAAAACAGGGCGTAGCCATCAGCTTCGGGTGCACATGTTGGCGCTTGGGCATCCGATCCTGGGCGACCCGCTTTATGCCGAAGGTAGAGCCGCCGCATTTGAGCGCATGATGCTGCATTCTGAAGAATTGCGCCTGCGTCATCCCGATGGCGGTTTGGGAATGCGTTTTCGCGCGCCTGCACCGTTTTAAGAGCTCCGCAAAACCCGGTCGGTGAGATTGAGCCGCCCGGCGATAATGGGTGCAAGCGTCGTGCCAAGTTCGGGATCGGACTTTAGAACAATCTCAAGCTCATCCAAACGGTTGGTCGCAATCAATTGCAATACGTCAAGCCGCGGCGTTCCATCCGCGTGGCGCGGCAAAGAGGCTACCGGCTGGATCAACTCGGGCTTTGGCGCAGGCGCGTGTTTGGCAATGGCCTCAGCCGGTTCTTGTGTTTCAACAAACGCATAAAGCCCCACGCCCTTGGCCGGCAACGCATAGGTGCAGAGCGCCAGGTCACTGACCTCGGGCTGGGCCAGAAGCGCTTTGCGCAAGGCAGGGCCATCGCGCTCGATCCGGTCCTCGGTGCCTTCGCCATCTGACCAGTTCATTAAGCGGCGGGTGATGAAATTGTAAAGCCGTTTGCCTGTGGCCATCCAGATCCGCGAGGGCAGAGCTTTATGCGCCAGCATCCGTGTCTCTGCAGGCGTCAGCAAGTCCGGCGCATAGGCGCGCTTTTGTTTGAGCAGATGACGCAAATCTTCTCGCGCCTTGATGCGAAAAAGCTTGCCGCGATGGGCATGAACAGAGGCCAGTTGAAAGTCGATCACCGCCGCGCGTCCATCGGGCGTCATCAGCCAGTTCTGCGGCTTGGCAATGTCGTTATGCGTCACCCCGGCGCGGCGCATCTCGCGCAACAGCCGCTTGGCGTCGCGATACCACACCGGATCACTCGGTTTGGCCAGTTGCAAAGGCGTGCCCTGCGTCCAGCTTCGTAAAAGCCCCACGTGATCGGCGCGCACCAGAACCGGACATCCCTCAATACCCTGAACGGCTTTCAAGCCACGGATCTCCTTGCGCGCCAGCCACCAAGCCAAGGGCCGCGCGTAGATCGGAACACCGTCCAGTTTGCGCAGCACCACCGGAAACTCAGGATAGCCTTCCAGCTTGCCCGAAATGGTTTCGGAAAAGACATCGCGCTTATGCACGGTCTCAGGCAGGAACCGGGCTTTGGTCATATCCGGGGTGATCTTCATAAGCCGCTCTTTAGAGGCTTTGGGACAAATGCGAAAGGTGGTGCGCCGCACGCATCAGAGCCGTGTCCACCCATCCGGGATCAGATCCGGGTTGGACAGTTTGGGATCGTTGAACCAGGTCTTTGGCGCGATCACGATCTTGTCCGGGCTCGCATTCAACCACGCCCCCCACCATGAAAAAGTTGAGTTCGCGATGACATTATGCGCGCAAAGCGTTTGCAGATGCAGATCGAAATGGCCGGTTGTCTCATCATTGATGTCCACAACAACGGTGTCATGCTCAAGGTTCAGGTTCTCCCTGGCCCAGGCAGGATCGTTGGAAAAGACAAAACAGGTGATTTTTTCACCTAGCTTTTCGGCAATATGATTTGCTGCCGTCCGGTAGTAGTCTGGCGTCATTGTCGCATAGGCGCCGGTGGCAACATAGTCGCCGCGCCGCACGTGCAGGGCAACCGGATGCGGCGCGTCCGTGATCTGTTTTGCCACCTTCGCATTTTCGGCATCCAAAGGCGTGGTGAACCTCAAATCCGCCCGAATTTGATCAATGCTGGTGGTGAAATACCGCTCGGATTGCCAATACCCGTGCAGATATGTCCCCGGCCCCAGATCAGCGACTGCAGTGTCAAACTGCAACCCCTTTTCGCGGTAAAGCCGAGGTGAGCGGCCGAACCCACGCCATAGCCCGTAGCGCAACCAGCCATCAGTCTTTGCCGGCGGCAAAGGACCTTCGCGCAAAAATCGCGCATTTGCAAAATGGCCAAAACAATCTCCGCGATCTTCCGATCCTGCCACATAGCGCGCGTCAAGTTGCAGGGGGCAGTGAAGCCTGTCCGCCAATGCGCGCGCGGCAGCATATTGGAACAGCTGATTTCCCGCCCCGCCAAAAAGACGGGTGATGATCCTGTCACGCGCCATCTTTGAGACCACCTTCGCTTGGCGCCATGCTCTGACGCGACAAGCGCGCAACAGCGGACCTATAGCGCTTGCGCGATAGTTCCCGTCCCAGTTTTTCCATCAACGGCTTCTTGCCGGACTGAATGGTTGAGCCGTCCAGCCTGTCCGCAATGTCCTGAATGCCAGAAGGGTAAATTATCGCAGGCCGGAGCCCTGTGTGCCAATGCGATTGCACAAATGTGTCTACAGGCCGGTCAAAGGCAACAGAGCGATCAAGCAAATGCCGTGCGGTTGCTTTGCTGACCATCTGCGCGGTTGTCCTCAGACCAGCTTGTCGTGGCACCACGAGACGCGCCTCACCAACCGTGTCGATCAGATGCGCATGGCCCTTGGGCGGGCGGGTCTGAAATTGAATGTATCCCAGCGTCTGGATGTGCTGCTTTGCCAGGTCAACAGCCTTGGAGAAAGAGGCCGCGTCAATGTCGGCGTCATCCTCAATAATCAGGGCCGCATCCTCGTCTCTGGTTTGCATCTCGGCCCAGATCTGTCGGTGTGACAAAAAGCATCCGATTTCGCCGGTCTTCAAGGTGAACGGATAGGAAGGCTCAAACCGCTCGACCCCCAGTGCCCCCTCCAGATCCGTATCTGAAAGCGCGCTGCCATCGACGGCGGGCCAAATCTCTCCGTCGAACCCGCCGATGTCCTTGGCATCCTGCAAAAGCCCCTGCGCATTTTCCCGCCGCGCGGTGGCGCGAACGAGATGTAGCACAAAGACGTGAATCGTCATGAGGTCACGCGCCCTCGGTCCAACCCGAGACGGCTTTGACCTCGAGGAAGTCTTCCAGCCCCCATTTGCCACCTTCGCGCCCGTTGCCCGATTGCTTCATCCCGCCAAAGGGCGAGCCCAGACCGCGTCCCTGACCGTTCATTTCGACCATGCCCGAGCGCAATGCGCGCGCCGCACGATTGGCGCGTGCCGGATCGGTTGTCTGCACGTAATTGGTCAGCCCGTAAGGCGTGTCATTGGCGATCTCAAGCCCTTCTTCTTCAGTGTCAAATGGGATGATCGAAAGAACGGGGCCGAAGATCTCTTCCCGCGCAATCGTCATGTCGTTGGTCACATCCGCGAACACCGTGGGTTTGACATAGAAGCCTCGATTAAGCCCATCGGGTCGCCCCGTGCCACCAGCCACAAGGCGCGCGCCTTCGTCGATGCCCTTCTGGATGAGATCCTGGATCTTGTTGAACTGCACCTCGTTGACCACTGGGCCAACATGGCGGCCTTCTTCGGATGCCGCTCCAACGGTCACTTTGGCGGCGACCTCCGCCGCTGTCTCGACCGCTTGGTCATAGACCTCGCGCTGCACCAGCATGCGTGTGGGGGCGTTGCAACTCTGACCGGTGTTGTTCATGCAATGCAGCACGCCGCGTTTGACAGCCTTCTCATCGGCATCTGCAAAGATCAGATTTGCGCCCTTACCGCCCAACTCCAGGCTAACGCGCTTGAGCGTGTCCGCTGCATTTTTGGAGATCAGTTTTCCTGCGCGGCTCGATCCGGTGAAAGACACCATGTCCACATCCGGATGCCCGGTCAACGCTGTGCCCGCACCTACGCCATCGCCATTGATGAGGTTGAACACGCCCGGCGGCAAACCCGCCTCATCCACCATCTCGGCAAAGAGCATCGCGGATAGTGGTGACTCTTCTGACGGTTTCAGCACCATGGTGCACCCTGCAATGAGCCCTGCAATCACCTTGAGCGAAATCTGGTTCATCGGCCAGTTCCACGGGGTGATCATCGCCACGACCCCGACCGCTTCATGAATGATCCGGTCATTCGGGGCGTGATCGCCCAGTGGTTCGATCCAGTGAAATTCACTTGCCGCCTTCACCAGCGCTTTGAGATGCCAGCTGCCTGCGCCAACCTGCTGGCTGCGCGCCATGTCGATGGGTGCGCCCATCTCAAGGCTAATGGCCTGTGCCATTTCCTCGCCGCGTGCCTTGTAAATCTCTCCAAGCTTTTCCACATACGCGACGCGATCTTCGACCGGAGTTTGCATCCAGGATGGAAAGGCTGCTTTTGCTGCCGCCACCGCCGCATCGGCATCCGCCTGCCCGGCGAGAGAGATCACCGCGCAAGCTTCTTCGTTTGAAGGGTTGATCACCTGATGATCCGTGCCGGAAACCGGGTCCACCCATGCTCCGCCAATGTAGAATTGCCGCTTCTCAATCATGTCGGACTCCTTTGAAACGATATGGGCTACGCTGCATGTTGTAGCTTTTTCGCGCACCTAATCACTGGCGGCAAAGCTCTGCAAGAGGACGGGTGGCAAATTGATATGCACGGCGTATGCTGGCGCGACCGAATCCCCGACTGCCAAAGGAGAGTAAAGCCATGGCTCTGCGCATCAATGACACCATCCCCAACCTCAACGTCACCACCGATCAGGGCAGTTTTGACCTGCACGACTGGATCGGCGACAGCTGGGCTATCCTGTTTTCCCACCCCAAGGATTTCACACCGGTTTGCACAACCGAATTCGGTGCCGTGGCCCGGTTGGCCGACGAATGGGAGAAACGTGGCACCAAGGTTATTGGCGTGAGCGTCGATGGCGTTGAAGATCACAAGAAATGGAAAGGCGACATCGAAAAAGCCGGGGGCGCGCACCCTGGGTTTCCAATCATCGCGGATGACGGCCTTGAGATTTCCAAGGCCTTCGACATGCTGCCTGCCGAAGCGTACCTGCCGGACGGCCGCACGCCTGCCGACAGCGCCACCGTGCGCTCGGTCTTTATCATCGGACCAGACAAACAGCTCAAACTGACCATGACTTACCCCATGACCGTGGGACGTAATTTTGGTGAAGTGGTGCGCGCGCTTGACGCCTTGCAGACAACTATGAACCACGGTGTTGCAACCCCCGCCGACTGGACCGTGGGACAGGACGTGGTGATCCCACCAAGCGTGAGCAATGAAGACGCGGCAGCGAAGTTTGGAGAGTATGATACGGTTCTGCCGTATCTGCGTATGACCAAACTCCCCAGCTGATCAAAACGGGTCAGGCGAGGGGCCAGCCCCTCGCGCTCCCCGGGGTGTTTAGGACAAGAAAGAAGCAGGCCCTGTCGGCGATGGACAGGGCCTCATTTTTTGCTTATCGCTCCGCGACATGACACCTCGTGCAGTATTTGACATCGGCGGCCAGTCCGTAGCGCCCGGTACGCGCAACACCATAGATGTGCCGGTCAGCACCCTATCCGATCACACTCCGGTCAATTTGGCGGTGCATGTCATTCACGGGCGTCGGCCCGGCCCGGTTCTGTTTGTTTCTGCAGCCGTCCATGGCGACGAGGTGATTGGCGTTGAGATCGTGCGCAGGCTTCTCAAAGCGCGGATGCTCGATCGGCTGGCTGGAACGTTGCTGGCCGTGCCCATTGTGAACAGCTTCGGATTTCACAACCACTCGCGGTATCTGCCCGACCGCCGTGATCTCAACCGGTGTTTCCCCGGAGGGCCGGGTGGGTCTATGGCCTCGCGGCTGGCGCATATCTTCATGGAAGAAGTGGTGCGCCGGTCCGATGTTGGAATTGACCTGCATTCTGCCGCTATACACCGCATCAACCTGCCGCAAATTCGTTTGACCCCGGACAATGACCGCCTGCGCCATCTGGGCGAAGTCTTTGGCGCGCCGGTGATGATGCAATCCAAGCTTCGCGAAGGCAGCCTGCGCATGGCGGCTGAGGAAGAAGGCGTTGACGTGCTTCTCTATGAGGGCGGTGAAGGTCTTCGGTTCGACGAGCTCACTGTCCGCGCGGGGGTGAGCGGCTGTTTGAGGGTGATGCATGCGCTGGGCATGATCGGGGTCAAAGGCGTGCCCAAGGTCAAGACCAAACCTGTGCAGGCCGCCACATCGCGCTGGTATCGCGCGCCAGTCGGCGGCGTGTTTCGCGCCTATGTCACCATTGGCGATACAGTCGAACCCGGCACCGTGCTGGGTGTGGTGTCTGACCCCATGGGCGAGACAGATTGCGAAGTCCATTGTGAAGAACAAGGCATCGTCATTGGCCGCTCAAATATGCCAGCGGTCTACGAAGGTGAGGCGTTGTTCCATATCGCCGAAACCCCCAAGGCCGAAGCGGCCGCCGAAGGTGTGGCCGCGCATCTTGAGGCGGCGCCGCTCTATGACGAAGACGAAATACTCTGAAACAGAAAATGGGCCTGCCAGGATGCGATGGCAGGCCCGGTTTTGGAGAGTGTGATTTAGGTCTCACTATCCAAAACACCTGAGCGGAAGACGATACCAGCCAGAACGCCACCGATGATCGGGGCGATGATGAAAAGCCAAACCTGGCTCAATGCTGTGGCGCCAGCAAACAGGGCTGGTCCAAAAGAGCGCGCCGGATTGACCGAGACACCGGTGATGTTGATACCGACCAGGTGAATGACAACCAGCGTCAGACCAATGGCCAGGCCGGCCATGGCCGATGGCGCACCAGCGCCCGTCGCCCCCAGAATGACAACAACGAAGAGGAAGGTGGCAACCACCTCAAACAGGAACGCCGCCATCATGGTGTATTCCCCGAGGTATCCCGCGCCCCAGCCATTCTGACCAAGACCATTCTCGGCAACAGAATAATCCGCCTTGCCGCTGGCAATCGTCAAGAGAACCAGAGAGGCAACAATGGCCCCGGCAACTTGTGCAATGATATAGCCGACGGCTACGCCTATTTCCATTCGACCTGCAGCCACCGCACCCAGCGACACCGCGGGGTTGATATGACAGCCCGAGACCGGACCGATCCCGTAAGCCATGCCGATCAAGGCCAGACCAAAGGCAAAGCTGATGCCAGTGAGGCCGATGTCAGCGCCTGCAATTACGGCGGCCCCGCATCCAAACAGGACCAGAGTGAATGTGCCGATGAACTCGGCTAAGAGTTTGTTCATGCGTGTCCCTCCCGTTACGCAATATCTCTGCCAGAAATGGCAGTATATGCGTGCGACTATCTGTATCGCAGGGGAGTGCGTAACGGGGAAATTGACGGGACTTCGCCCCGGATAAGGTTAGCTTGTGTGCTCGCGGTTCTGCGGCAGCAGGAAAATCGAGACCACAAGCAGGCCAAAAATCAACTCGTAGACCTCCCATTTCCGATCGACATCAATGAACGTAATCACGAGGCTTGCCAACACAGCCATAATCGCATGGCGCATTCCGGGCACCGGCAACGCGATACGGTTGACAAAATTTGTCACCCATGTGACGCGCGAATAAAGCAGTGGTAACACCACAAGGTATATCAAAATGGCCGCCGTTAAAACCGGGCCGAATAGGTGTTTGGTCATGGCCACGCCACCGATTTCAATATTGTGCAGCGTGGTCTCATCTTGCCGGTTTATGGCCTTCATAGCCTCGCTCGTTTCCCAACCAAAAATGCGCTGCCCCCAAGAGATTTCTTCCCCGGCTCCAAAGAAAAATGCGAAGGCGTAGAAAAAGGTCAGCCCCACCGCCAGCTTGGTTGCTTTTCCGCGAAGGGCAAACCCGTTCCGCAGTAGGATCAAACATGCCACAAACAGACAGATCGCCGTGCCGTATTCCACAGGTCCGTCCTCGGCCGCAAAGCGCAGCGAAAAATAATCCGTACTGACAAAGTAAATCGCAACGGAAAGCACCAGCACGAGGCCGATGAGTGCCATAAGGGCTTGATCTATTCGTTGAAGCGCAGGCATTGGGGGTCCATTCCGGAAATTCCTGTTCCCGCCCAGATAGGCGAGGCAGGCCGCTGCATCAAGGAAATTGCGCGCTGCTTGGCAAGGAAATACCCATCCCATTGCCATTTCCGAATCGCGCCATACCATGCTAAGTCTTGTGGTATGGAGCAGATAAAACCCCATATAGGCGAAAACCGCCCTCAAATCCGACAGTTGGATGAGTCCGCGATCAACCGGATTGCCGCCGGTGAAGTGGTTGAGCGCCCGGCCTCCGCGGTCAAGGAACTTGTTGAAAACGCTCTGGATGCGGGTGCGGCTCGTATCTCAGTTGATATCGCCGACGGTGGCAAGACCCTCATTCGCGTCACAGATGATGGCTGCGGCATGACCGAAGATGACTTGCCGCTGGCGCTAAGCCGCCATGCGACTTCGAAGATCGACGGGTCTGATCTTCTCAACATCCAGAGCTTTGGCTTTCGCGGAGAGGCCCTGCCGTCGCTCGGAGCTGTGGGCCGTTTAAGCATTGCATCACGCGCCGGTAAAGCAGATGCGAACGAGATCAACGTGGCTGGTGGTGTCACAAGTCCGGTCAAGCCAGCTGCCCTCAATCAGGGCACAGTGGTCACGTTGCGCGATCTCTTCTTCGCCACGCCAGCACGGCTCAAATTCATGCGCACAGATCGGGCTGAGGCGCAGGCGACCGCGGATGTGATCAAACGTCTGGCCATGGCTGAGCCGTTTGTGGCCTTTACCCTGCGTGATGTCTCGGAGGGGCGCGAGCCACGCGTGGTCTTTCGGGCTGATGCCGAGACGGGAGATCTCTTTGATGCCCTGCACAGACGGCTGGCACAGGTGTTGGGACGGGAATTTGCCGAAAACGCCCTGCGCATCGATGCCACGCGCGATAGCCTGCACATGACGGGCTACGCTGCTCTGCCGACATATTCACGCGGCGCGGCTGTGGCGCAATACATGTTCGTCAATGGCCGCCCCGTGCGGGACAAGATGGTCTATGGCGCCTTGCGCGCGGCCTATATGGACGTGCTCAGCCGTGACAGGCATCCCGTGGCGGCGCTCTTTATCGACTGTGATCCGACCCTGGTGGATGTGAATGTGCACCCCGCCAAATCCGAAGTCCGCTTTCGCGATCCTGGACTCGCACGGGGCCTGATCGTTTCTGGCCTGCGCCATGCCTTGGCCGAGGCCGGGCATCGCGCGTCATCCACCGTGGCAGGGGCTGCTTTGGGCGCGATGAAGCCTGAACCCGCCGGCGCAAGAGTCTACCAGATGGACCGCCCCGGACCGGCCGGACGCGCCGCCAGTTATCAGGCGCAAGCGCCACAACAGGCCACCGGTTTTGCCGAAATGCAAACGGACTACTCCGCACGGGTCGAGCCGGTCGTGACGGACGCGCCTCAAGACCCGCAACATATCTCTCCGCAATCGCTCCCCCTTGGTGCGGCCCGCGCCCAGGTGCATGAGAATTACATCATCGCCCAGACCGAAACCGGCATGGTCATCGTGGATCAGCACGCCGCCCATGAACGGCTCGTCTATGAAAAGCTTAAACGTCAGATGACCGAAAGCGGCGTCGCGACGCAGGCATTGCTCATCCCTGAGATTGTCGAATTGAACCCCGATGAGGCCGCGACACTACTAGATCTGGCCGACGATCTGGCGCGTTTTGGTCTCATCATCGAAGCCTTTGGGCCGGGCAGCATCGCCGTGCGCGAAACCCCCGCCATTCTTGGCACCTGTGATGCCGAAGCCATCTTGCGCGACATCCTTGACGAGATCACTGATACCGGCAGCAGTGAGGCGCTCAAAACCCGCATTGATGCCATCCTCAGCCGTGTGGCCTGTCACGGCTCGGTCCGCGCGGGCCGCCGCATGCAGGCCGACGAGATGAACGCCCTTCTGCGCGAGATGGAGGCCACACCTCATTCCGGGCAATGCAACCATGGCCGCCCCACCTATATCGAGCTGAAACTCAGCGACATTGAACGCCTGTTTGGACGCACATGATCACCATCGGGGGCACCCCTTATGCGTTAAACGATCCGCTCGTCCTGGCCGCTCTGGGGGGGCTGGCCGTGGTGCTCTTGATGCTCATTCTTCTATTCCTGTCGGCCCGCGCAGCCGGACGATCCGCCCGCGCTATGGCCCCACTGGCGATGCAGATGGGCCAACTCGGCCAGCGCGTCCAAAGCCTTGGCGACGGGCAGGAACGTCTCGCCGGGGGTCTGCATCACGTCTCTGAGGCGCAGGCCCAAAGCCAGACAGCCATGCTGCAACTGATGGAAAAACGCCTGTCCGAGGTTTCGGGGCAGATGAACGAGAACTTGCAAGGCTCCGCCCGGCGCACGGCGCAAACCTTGGGCGAGCTGCAACAGCGCCTCACCGCCATCGACAAAGCGCAGGACAACATCACCAAGCTCTCGGGTGATGTGCTCACCCTGCAGGACATCCTGTCGAACAAGCAAACGCGGGGGGCGTTTGGGGAAATCCAACTCACCGACATTGTCTCCAAAGCATTGCCCAAGGACAGCTACACGCTGCAGGCCACGCTCTCAAACGGCAAGCGGGCCGACTGCCTCATCCATCTGCCCAATCCCCCCGGGCCAATCTGTGTCGACAGCAAGTTCCCATTGGAGGCCTACGAGGCCCTGCGCAATGCTACCAATGACTGGGAGGTCAACGAGGCCGCCAAGTTCCTGCGCACCTCCGTCAAAAAGCACATCAAGGACATTTCCGAGAAATACATCCTCGATGGCGAAACTGCGGATGGCGCGCTGATGTTCCTGCCCTCGGAGGCGGTCTATGCCGAGCTGCACGCCAACTTCCCCGATCTTGTGCGCGAAGGCTTTGCCGCGCGCGTCTGGATCGTCTCGCCCACCACCTGCATGGCCACATTGAACACCATGCGCGCCATCCTCAAGGATGCCCGCATGCGCGAACAGGCTGGGGCCATCCGCCGTGAACTGGGCCTGCTCTTTGCGGATGTCGAACGACTGGGTACGCGGGTGGAAAACCTCGACCGGCATTTCGGGCAGGCGGCCAAGGATATCTCGGACATCAAGATTTCCGCCGACAAAGCCGGACGCCGCGCCCGCCGCTTGGATAACTTTGATTTTGAGGAACTGGCTCCGGACACCGATGAAACGGTGGTCAAACTCACCAAAGACAGCTGATCTTGCGAATCTCGTCCTGACCGCCTAGATAAGGCCCGAGAGGTTGGCGCGGGCGAGCGCCTCGCCAACCCGGTCAGGTCCGGAAGGAAGCAGCCGTAACGAGCCCCGCTTGGGTCGTTGTCCAGCCTCTCACCTCTCACGACTTTGATGCACGCCGTAGGGCGGGGTTTCACCCCGCCATGTCGGAAATGCGTTGTGTAGCGCGGCGCGGGGTGTCCGCAGTCCCGGACCCGCTCCGGGACCTCCCGGTCAAACAGGTGTTTACCCTTGTTAACCCGTTGTTAAATAGAATGTTTCGCGCGCGAAACATTTGAGCCATGCCAACGCCTATTCCGCCGCGTGGCTCATCGACTTATTGGGTATCAATGGCTGCGTTGTGGTGTTGACTGCAAGCCGGTTCAATTCAATCGTGAACGTGGTCCCAACGCCCACCTTACTTGTGTAGTCAATCGTTCCACCATGGGCTTCCAGGATCTTTTTGGAGATGCTCATGCCAAGGCCCGTGCCGCCATGGTCGCGTTTGTCGGGGCAGGCGACTTGCTGAAAAGGGGCGAAGACGATGGTCTTGGAGTTTTCGGGAATGCCAATACCGCTGTCCCGGATGAGAACTTTCGCTTTGGTCTCCGATGTCTCGATGCGCACATCTACCACGCCACCGTCGGACGAGAACTTGATCGCATTTGACAAAACATTGGACATCACCTGCATCAGTCGGCGCGCATCGCCTTCCACGATCACCGCGGTATCAGCCGTGTCTGCCCTGACAGAAACATCCCGATCGTCCCCGAGGGCGCTATGTTCTGCCACGGCGGTGCGCACGAATTGACCAAGTTCGATCTGCGAAAGGTCCAGAGACACTTCTCCGGATTTCAAAGCCTGGAAATACAGAAGGTCATTGATCAGCACAGCCAGACGGTTGCCGCCCGCCTGCCCAAGCTTGGCAATCGACTTCAGCTCACCTGGAAGGCGGCCCAGTTTTTCGTTGTTCAGCAGATCAAGCGAGGCTTTGACGGATGTCAGCGGCGTCCGCAGCTCATGGCTGACAATCGCAATGAACTGCGATTGCACTTTATAGGCATCTGTCACCCGGTCACGCTCAATACGTAGCTCTCGAAGATGCTTTAGACGTGTCATGTAGTTTTCGAGAAACTTTCGCGAGCATTCGATCAGAAAGTAGAGCACGAACAGGACAATACCGAGTTGCTTCCAAAGATCTGAGTCCAAGGGCGGACGAACGACCCAGATATCGTAAACAGGAATGAACACAAACGCGGCTGAAAACACGCATAGCCGGATGATCAGAATTCTTGGGATCTGACAGGTGTTCATCGCCGAATAGAGCGCGGCTGCAAACAGAAAGAACAAGGGCCCCGTATGCAAGGAGGGACCTTCTGCGAGCGCCATCAGGACAATGTAGAGGACAATCGACGATGCACATAGCGCAGACGTGATGGAGAGCTTGTGCAGATACTGGACCGCGTCGCCCCTGTTCTTGCCGTCCCATTTCAGAACCCGTCTGGCCACGCTGTAATCCAGAAACTCGCATATCTGGCATAGGGCGTAGCAGATCAGAGCGGAGCGGATATTGATGTAATAAGCGGCAAGAAGAGTCGCACCGGCAAGAGTTGCCTGCCGCTGCCAAAACAGCTCAAGGCCCGATTGTGCAAAATCCTTCAATTGCCGCTTTATTTGAATCATCGCAAGTCTCGGGGGGCTGCTGTGGGGTCTGCGCCGATTGTTTGCAGGAAGATGTCCTCCTCAACTCCTGTTTTTGGCGTCGCGGGCGCGTGCGCCCTGTTTGCAAAGGTGACTTGGACGCACTGTCCTGTGGGTAACCTACCGTCGCAACGCGGTGCGACACGGGAATGAAGACCGCTTTTCTAGGCATCAATTTAGCAAAATCGGGGCAAAAAAGAAGACCTTACCAAGTCGTTAAAGCGTTTCGTGCGCGGAGCATTTAGGGGGTCATACCCCCTCAAGCGCCCACGCCATTTGCTCATCTGTCTCCACCGCGCAGGACCGCACCGCGCGCAGCCGATTGAGCGCGTCTTCCGCGGCATCTCCGGCCTCGATCATCAATCTGAGTGCGGCCATTCCGGAGCGTCCACATCCGCCAAAGCAATGGATCAGAACGCGACCGCCGCCCTGCAACGCTGACAAGGCCGTCTTGCTGGCCACGTGCCAGTCTTCGATCTGTTCCGGCGCAGGTATGCTCAGGTCCTCGACCGGGAAGTGAATCCAGCGTGTGCCGGAATCCTGGATATCCACGCCCATGTCGCCCAAACCATGACTGACCTGCTCCGAGGGTGTGGTCATCGTGATCACAAGCGCCGGTTTCCAATCCCTCAGATGGGCCAGATCATCGGTCCACCGTCCACTCCGCCCCGGCAAGGGTGCAATACCCAGGATACCACCAGCAACCGGCAAGGCATATATGACAAAGTCAGACACTTGGTAGCACTCAGAGCCGGTCAGTGGAAAACGTATCGCAGCTGCGCATGTCGCCTGTCTGAAACCCCGTTGCAAACCAGCGCGAGCGTTGTTCAGACGTGCCATGGGTGAACGTATGCGGCTGGGGCACCTTGCCTGCACGTTTCTGCAGGTGGTCATCTCCGATCATCCGCGCCGCATTGAGCGCCTCCTCCAGATCACCGGGCTCCATCAACCCCCCAACCGCCTTGGCCCAGATGCCGGACAGGCAATCCGCCTGCAGCTCAAGCCGCACGGTCAGCGCATTGGCTTCGGTCTGGCCCGCCGCTTGCCGGGCACGGTTCACCTCAGGCAGGATGCCAAGCTCATTCTGCACATGATGTGCCACCTCATGGGCAATCACATAAGCGGCGGCAAAATCGCCTGAGGCGCCCAGTTGCCGCGACATTGTCGTGAAAAATTCAGTGTCCAGATAAGCCTTGCGATCCGCAGGGCAATAGAATGGACCGGTTGCCCCAGACGCGCCGCCGCAAGGGCTTTGGGTGACACCCGAGTACAGCACCAGCACCGGCGGGGCATAGTCACGCCCCACCTGAGCGGGAAAGATCTGCGACCAGACGTCTTCTGTCGTCGCCAGAACTTGCGAGGTAAATTCAGCCGCTCGCTCTTCTTCAGCGCTCAGCTGACGTGGTTCAGAGCTTTCTTGCTGCAAGCCACCGTTTTGCAATAGCGGTGTAACATCGACACCGGCAAAATAAGCCACGGCCACAATCACCAACAATCCAATACCGCCGACACCAGCACCGCGTCGCGCTCCACCTGACCGTCTTCGATCTTCCACATTGCGACTGCGCCTGATCCCTCGTAACCGCATTCCAACATCCCCCTACAAATGCTGGGATCATTAAAACAGGTCAGAACGGACCTGCCTAGAGAAAGAAATCAGCCCGCGCAGCGGTGTCTTGGAGGCTGTACGCTGGCTGCATGGCAGAAGACAGTGAACCAGAAGAAAAGGCCAGGGTCCGCACGGAATGGGCTGCTGATCGTACGATTATGGCAAATGAACGGACGTTCAGTGCCTGGATGGGCACCGGCCTTGGCGCGGTTGGCGTGGCAATTGGTCTTAAGGCGGTCTTTGGTGCGTTCGAACCGACCTGGGCGGCCAAAATGGTGGCATCGCTGTTTTTGCTGATCGCCATCCTGATCTACTGGTCCGCACGCACTCAGGCCCGGAAAACCTTGATGCGGTTGAAGGAAAAAGACGCCGAACCGATGCCTGTTCGCAATTTCACGTTACTTGCAACGGTGATGACCATCGCCACGCTCGCCACCGGGGCCATACTTTGGAGTCTTTGAAGGACTTCGACGGTGGACCATCATCGGCGCGCATTCTAGGCTGGCACTCGACCGAATCCGTTAAAGATACATCATGACCGAAACCCCCGACACCACCTATCAGGTTCTGGCCAGGAAATACCGGCCTGAAACCTTTGCCGATCTGGTGGGGCAGGACGCCATGGTGCGCACGTTGCGCAACGCGTTTGAGGCCGACCGTATCGCGCAGGCCTTTATCATGACGGGCATTCGCGGCACCGGCAAAACCACAACGGCGCGGATCATTGCCAAGGGGATGAACTGCATCGGGCCGGATGGGCAGGGCGGCCCGACGACGGATCCTTGTGGTCAGTGCGAGCATTGCACGGCGATCATGGAAGGCCGTCATGTCGATGTGCTGGAAATGGACGCCGCGAGCCGGACGGGTGTGAATGACATTCGCGAAATCATCGACAGCGTGCATTACCGCGCCGCCTCGGCACGCTACAAGATTTACATCATCGACGAAGTACACATGCTCTCGACCAGCGCCTTCAACGCACTTCTGAAGACGCTTGAAGAGCCACCGGCGCATGTGAAATTCATCTTTGCGACCACGGAAATCCGCAAGGTTCCTGTCACGGTCCTGAGCCGTTGTCAGCGGTTCGATCTGCGCCGGATTGAACCGGAAGTGATGATCGCACTTCTGCGTAAGATTGCTGATGCGGAAAAGGCGGAAATTGCCGAAGACGCGCTGGCTTTGATCACCCGCGCTGCCGAAGGCTCTGCACGCGACGCCACCTCGCTTCTGGACCAGGCGATCAGCCATGGGGCGGGAGAGACCACCGCCACCCAGGTGCGCGCCATGCTCGGTTTGGCCGACCGGGGTCGGGTGATGGACCTCTTTGATTTGATCATGAAAGGCGACGCGGCGGGCGCGCTCACGGAGTTGTCGGCACAATATGCCGAAGGGGCCGATCCTATGGCCGTGCTGCGCGATCTGGCTGAGATCACCCATTGGGTCAGCGTGGTCAAAATCACGCCGGAAGCCACTGAGGATCCCACGATAAGCCCCGATGAACGCACGCGCGGCGCGGCGATGGCCGAAGCCTTGCCAATGCGTGTGCTGACCCGCATGTGGCAGATGCTCTTGAAAGCGCTGGAAGAAGTGGCCAGCGCGCCCAATTCCATGATGGCCGCAGAGATGGCTGTCATTCGGCTCACCCACGTGGCCGACCTGCCCAGCCCCGAAGAGCTGGTTCGCAAGCTGCGTGACGCGCCACCCGCCGGTGCAGCGCCAGGCGGGCCAAACGGGGGCGGTCACGCGAGATCCTCTGCGCCCGTGGCATCCGCACCAGCAAGCCCGGCAGCGGCACCGCAGACCAAGGCGCCAGTGACTCAGGGACAGATGCAGCCTTCCGGGGCCACCACAGCGCTTGCCACGCAGTCCGAGACGGCATTGGCGCATTACCCAACATTTGACCATGTGGTCGAACTCATCCGTGTGCATCGCGACGTGAAGCTGCTGGTCGAGGTGGAAACCTGCCTGCGTCTGGCGGCCTATCAGCCGGGGCGCATCGAATTCGTGCCCACGGAGGCCGCGCCGAATGATTTCGCGCAACGCCTCGGCGCGCGGCTGCAAAGCTGGACCGGCAACCGCTGGGCCGTCTCGGTCGTGAACGAAGGCGGGGCAGAGACCATCGCCGAACGCCGCGACGCTGCGCAAAACGCACTGGAAGCCGAGGCGCGCCAGCACCCGCTGGTGCAGGCTGTGTTCGACGCCTTTCCTGAGGCGGAAATCAAATCAATCAAGACGCTGGAAGACATCGCGCAGGATGCGCAAGTTGATGCCTTGCCCGAAGTGGAAGACGAATGGGATCCTTTCGAAGAGGACTGATCTTTTTCCTTGCGCTGACGTGCCTGCCACTGCCCGCCTTGGCAGAGGTCTGCGACAAGGTGCGGCCGGGCTGGGATGGCGCGCCTGTCAGCATCTGGCAGGAAACACTCTGGCTTTTCGGCAGCCCCGCGGCGCTCTTTCTGCTTTTCTGCTCGGCTCTTGTGTGGCGGTTTAAAAACAGCTGGGGCGCGTTGGCGGTTTTTGTCGGGTGGAGCTTTCTTGTCGGCGCTTTTACCTTCTGGGACCCCACCGGCGGGCAACGTGCCCAAGCCACGGCTGAGGGCTGCATCGGATCACCGTCCCTCTTTGTCGCGGTTGTGCTTGTGATCTCCGTTGGGCTTTTGCTCTACACTGGCAAACCAGATGCCGAAGGCGAAAACGGAGCAAGCTAATGCGCACCAAACCCCTGCACCCCCGCTTCGGCCAGATCATCGACAACGTGGACCTGCGCGACGTCACAGCCACGCATCTATATCCCGAAATCCGTGATGCTTTTGAGCGCCATTCTGCCTTGCTCTTTCCGGCGCAAGAGCTTGACGATGCGGCGCATACGCGTCTGGCTGAGCTCTTTGGTCCGCTGGAAAATCGTGAGGCGATGGCCGGTCACGATGCGGATTTCAAAGTCTCGGCTGTCTCCAATGAGACCAAAGATGGTGTCGCCGACGCCAAGAGCCTTCATACGCTGGATTTGCAAGCCAACATGCTCTGGCACACGGACAGCACGTTCCTGCCCACCCCGGCGCTTATCAACATTCTGACAGCGCGCATTGTGCCTTTAAGCGGGGGTGAGACCGAACTGGCCTCCACCCGAGCCGCATGGGCGGACATGCCGGAAGACCTACGCGCGCCTTTGCAAAACGCCATCATCTGGCACAGGCTCTCGCATTCCCGCGCACGGCTCTCGGCGGAACTGGCGCAACAGCCGAAAATGACCCGCTGGCCTGACCGCCCCTGGCGCGCCATCTGGCCCAACCCTGTGACCGGGGAAGAGGCGCTTTACATCGCCTCGCATTCCTTTGCGATTGAGGGCATGGGCGGTGCGCAAGCGCAGGATCTGATTGACAGTGCCATCGCCTTCTGCACGCAGGAGGAATACGTCTATACGCATGACTGGACCCCTGGCGATGTGCTCATCTGGGACGAGCGCGCGGTTCTGCATCGCGGCAGGCCATGGAATTACGAGGAACCGCGGACCTTGAAGAGCATTTGCTGTTCGGTGACGGAAGCGGATGGATTAAACAGCGTCAGAGTGCTGGCCAGATAAAGCGTAGCAATCCATTGCGATGGTGCACCGGGCGGGCGTGTCAAAGGCACCCCCGCCCTGATGGTTTATCCCAGAGCGCAAACCAGAAAGCCGGACGCGCCCTGCACGGTTGGTTTGTTTGAATACAGATCAATATCACGTGAAGTTGCGCCAAATCCCAAACCTTTCCACGGAACAATGTGGCGGAGTTGTGGCAAATCTGCTATCGTCGCAGCAATGATAAGTTTGCGCGCTCGAAGCGCAGACACGAGTTGAGGTCAGGCAGGAAAGTCCCAGTTGTTCGCGCAACTGGCTGAACACACATGATAATCATGTCTAACGTTGTGTCAGGAATGTTTGTCCCGCTGCCCAGCTCGACTGATAAGGAGAGCGGGTTATGGCCAGAGTATTCGGTGCCTTCAGATCAGATACCACACTGACAGCGGGTCAGGCCGCGTTTGGTGGTGTAGGAACCTCGTTTGAGATCTCCGCGTTCAGTACAATTGATATCGATCTTGGAGCCGACACTGACACGATCACAGGCGATTTGGTCACAAATGAAAATCCGGATGATTCAACTCAGACCTTTTTGGGAGAAGCAATTGCCTGGGATTACAACTACAATGTAACGGACGGCACCAACACCTACACAATTGGCGTGTTTGACTATGATCTGAGCGGCAATACAGCCTTCGAGCTTGGCGGCGAACAGGGGTTTTTCCTTGGTTTTATCGGAGACGTGCCACCGCTCAATACCACGCTGACAATAACCAGCCTGGGAGATGGTGCCTTTGCCGATCCGACGGACGGGCTGCCGGTCTCAAGCTTTGTGCCTTGTTTTGTGAATGGCACTAAGTTGGTAACGCAAAACGGTGACAAATGTGTGGATGACCTTGTGCCAGGAGATACGCTTTTGCGTTATGCGCCAAGCGATAGTACTCCACAGTTTGCAACTATTTTACGCGTGTTCTGCCGCAAGCTGACGGCCTCTGAGATCACTGCAAATCCCAAGCTGCGTCCGGTGCGCATTATGGCACACGCTCTGGGGGGTGGATTGCCCAAACGTGATCTTCTCGTGTCACGCCAGCACCGCATGCTGGTGCGCTCAAAAATTGTCCAACGTATGTTTGGCGTAGACGAAGTTCTGGTGCCAGCGATTAAACTGACTGCGTTGCCCGGTATCTTTGTCGATGAAGAGATTGACCACGTGTCCTACTACCATCTTCTGTTTGATCAACATGAGGTGATTTATGCAGAAGATGCGCCGACCGAAAGCCTCTATACTGGGCCTGAAACCCTCAAATCAATCAGCTCCGAGGCGCGTGAGGAGATCCTGACGATTTTCCCCGAGCTGGCCAATCTGAAATACACGCCCGATCCTGCGCGTCACATACCGACAGGAAAGCTTCAGAAACAGCTTGTGGAGCGGCATTTGAAAAACAAAAAACCACTCTTTTACTAGAGCGTTTCGACTTTAGCCTGAGACATCCGTGAAAGGCGAAACGCTCTAACTCTTTCAGCACGCTCCCAAACCCCATTGCCTCTCACGCTGCCTCATCCTAACCTTGCGGCATGACCGATACACCACAACGCCGTTGGCATGATATGGGCGGGCAGGCTGCAGGGCCTGTTCCGATGGAGGGGCATGACTTTGCCCTTTGGGAGAAACGCATCGATGCGCTGATGGTTCTGTGTGGCGGCAAGGGGTTGTTTACCGTCGATGGCTTGCGACGTGCCCTGGAGGATATGGGCGAAGAGGCGTTTGAAAAATACAGCTATTACGAACGCTGGATTGCAGCCACCAATCAGAACCTGATTGAGGCAGGCGTCTACACGCTGGAAGAACTCGGTCAGCGCATGGAAGAGATCGCCGCCCGCGGCCCGACCTATGGCGAGGCGCAAGGTGACTAGGGTACGTGTCAAATCCATGTTCCCCCCGGACACGTGCGCGCGCCCTTCTACGTGCGTGGCAAAACCGGAGAAGTCGAGCGCGAAATCGGCCCGTTTGGCAACCCTGAACAGCTCGCCTATGGGTTGACAGCAGAAAAGAAAACGCTCTACCGCGTGCGCTTTTCCATGCAAGAGCTTTGGGGAGAGACCGCAGAAAACCCGACCGACACCGTCGATGTCGAGGTCTACGCTCATTGGCTGGAGGAGGTCTGATATGCCGCATGACCATCACGATCATGATCACCTTAGCCCTTCAGGCCATCCGTTTCGCGCCGACAATGACACAGCCCTCACGTATTGGCAGCAGATGGAGATCGCCGTGCGCGAATTGTTGGTGGAAAAAGGCCACCTGACGCCTGTTGAGATCAATGCTCAGATTGAGGCCATGGATGCGCGCAGCCCTGCTGACGGCGCGGCCGTCGTGGCACGTGCCTGGGTTGATCCTGAGTTCAAGTCGCGGCTTTTGGACAATGCCGCCGCCGCGACACGCGAGATGGGCTTTGACATTGGCCCGCTCAACCTGATTGCGGTGGAGAATACCGCCACAGTTCACAACCTCATCGTCTGCACGCTGTGCTCGTGCTATCCGCGCAACCTTCTGGGACTACCGCCTGATTGGTACAAAACCCGCGCCTATCGCTCGCGGGCGGTGAAAGAGCCCCGCAAGGTTCTGCGGGAGTTCGGTGTGGACCTGCCAGACACCAGCCAAATCCGCGTCCATGACAGCACCGCTGATATGCGTTATGTAGTCATTCCGGCACGCCCTGATGGAACAGAGGGAATGAACGAGGCGACGCTTGCCAAACTTGTCACACGCGATTCCATGATCGGAACCGGGCTGGCGCGCGCCCCTGGGGTGGCTTGAGATCGCAAGGACGAATGCGTAATGCTGGTCGTCAGAGGTCTCTCTAGAAAGGCCGCGCATGAGCGACGAGCAGAAAACTGAAACCATTCCTCTGACCGAACGTCTGATTGGCGCATTGCTTGTGGCGCCCATCCGGCTGTCGCGGCTGTTACCTTACCGCATGCGTGTACCTTTCGTAGGTTGGGCCGCATCCCGGCTCTTTGGCACGCTGGCTGGATACCGTCGCCGCGTACGCGAGAATCTCGCATTCGCCAGGCCTGACCTGGACGAAGAGACCGTGCGCGACCTTATGCGCCGTGTGCCTGACAATGCAGGGCGAAATATGGTCGAACTCTATTCACCCGAGTTCGCGGACTATGCGCGCAAGTCGCCCGTAATTGGCCCCGGTCTTCCCGATGTCCGTGCTGCGCGAGAAGCCGGGCGCCCGGTGATCTTTGTGACCGGCCATTTTGGCTCGTTCAATGCTGCGCGTCTGGCAATGATGGAGCAAGGCTTCAACATGGGCGTGTTTTATCGCCCGATGGCCAATCGTCCCTTTAACGAACATTACGTCAAGGCCATGGCATCCTTGTCTGAGCCGATGTTCGAACAAGGGCGCAAAGGCATGATCCAGATGGTCAAACACCTGCGCTCCGGGGGTGTGCTCGCGATCCTAAATGATCTTAACGCCCATGACGGCGTGCCGCTTGAGTTCTTTGGTCATCCCGCGCTGACCTCGCTTGCCACTGCCGAGATGGCGCTCAAGTTTGACGCCCTTTTGGTGCCGGTCTGGGGTCTGCGTGATCCCGATGGCCTGCATTTCACCATCCACACCGAGACGCCCATTGCCCATTCCGACCCGGTCACCATGACCCGCGAGTTCAATGCGCGTCTGGAGGCCTCCATTCGCGAGAACATGCATCAATGGTTCTGGATTCACCGCCGCTGGAAGGATGGTACCGGTGCCTTGGCGGATCGTGGCGCCAAGGTTTTGGCAGACATGGAAGAAAACGTCTGACAGGTTTATTTGGGTATTTCTGACAAGAAAGAAGCTGGACGCACCTGCTTCTTTCTTGTTGCAAATACCCATGCCCGCCGGGTCACATGGTGGGCTACATCAGGTCCATTTCGCGACCGGAGGCAGGCTCATCAACACCGCATCGGCGTCATGTCCTGTCGCCAGGCCAAACTTGGTGCCGCGATCATAAACGAGGTTGTATTCGGCATAGAGACCGCGATGCACAAGTTGGGTTTCCTTGTCCGCGTCAGACCAATTCTGCCCCCGGCGTTTTTCGACCAGCGGCACATAGGCTTTGAGAAACGCGCGGCCAATATCCTGTGTCAGGGCAAAATCGGCTTCCCAGTCGCCGGAATTCTGGTCATCCATGAAGATGCCGCCCACGCCGCGTGCGCGGTGGCGGTGCGGGATGTAGAAATACTCATCCGCCCATTTCTTGAGATGCGGATAATGGTCGGTCCCATGCGGATCGAGATGGGCCTTTTGCGTGGCGTGGAAATGCGCTGTGTCCTCGTCATACTCAATGCAAGGATTGAGATCTGAGCCGCCGCCAAACCACCAGGCCCCCGGCGTCCAGAACATGCGTGTGTTCATATGCACTGCCGGCACATGCGGGTTTTGCATATGCGCCACGAGGCTGATGCCTGAAGCCCAAAAGCGCGGGTCATCTTCCATGCCAGGCACGCCGCGTGCAGCCATGGCTTTCTGGGCTTGGACACCGAGGCTGCCATAGACTTCTGAGACATTGACGCCGACCTTTTCAAAGACACGGCCGCCGCGCATGACACTCATCAAGCCGCCGCCTGCGTCAGAGCCATCATCGCTGGCGCGTTTGGTTTCCGAGACGTCAAACCGGCCCGGTGCGGCGTCAGCCATCGGCCCGTTGTCATGACTGTCTTCGAGCCCCTCAAAGGCGGCTACAATATCGTCGCGCAGCTGCCGGAACCAACTCGCCGCGCGGGATTTTTCGTCTTGCATCTTGCTCATGCGCCCATCAATGCGCAGGTGCGGCGACAGGGTCAAGCAGTGTTCGGCCGCCATCGATGGTCATGATCTGCCCGGTCATAAAACCAGACGCCTCGCTCGACAGATATTGCACCGCCGAGACAAGCTCGCTGGCCGAAGCAATCCGGCCAAGCGGTGTGTGATCTTCAATGTCGGCGCGGTAGTCGGTGTTGTCGCGCAATGTGTTCTGCAATGAGGCGCTCATAACGGATCCGATGGCCACACCGTTGACCCGGATCCGATGTGGGGCCAGCGACACCGCCAGGTTCCGTGTCATCTGATCGAGAGCTGCCGTCGACACCGAATAGCCCAGCAAGTCGGGATGTGTACGCCGTGCGGCAATCGAGGATAGGTTCACAATGGTGCCCACTGTTCCGTCTTCATCGCCATCGGCCTGTTTGATCATCCGCTTGGCCACAAGCTGGCTCAGGCGCAGAGGGGTCAGAAGGTTCTGATTGAGCGACAACTCCACCGCGTCATCATCCGGATTGAGCGGATCGGACGGCACCACCTGACGCGAGGCATTGACCAAGATATCAACCTGCTCAAAGGCATCGATCGTTGCGGAAAGAAGGTTGGCCAAGGTCAGCTTTTCGCGCAAATCCCCAGCAAAATACCGTTGCGCGCTGCCATCCTCGTTATCGCCCAACTCATGCGCAAGCTGTTTTTCGTCCATATCGGCGAACATCACGTTCGCGCCCTTGTCGACAAAATGCCGCCCGATGGCGAGGCCAACGCCGTTGGCCCCCCCGGTGACAATGGCGGTCTTACCGGAAATGGAAAATGACATCTGACCTGTCTCTCCCGTTATGGCCTGCGCATCTCAGATCGCATTCTGCGCAGCCTAATTCAACTTATCTGCCTTTTCGAGCCGGATTTGATGCCCATAGGATTTTGAACCGATTGTCGCTTGCATGCGTTTTCACATCGCGAAAGTTGACGCCGAGTTCTGCTTCATAGGGCAGGTGACGGTTGGCCACCATCCAAAGCTGGCCCTTTGGTTTGAGTGCTGCTGCGGCGGCGCGAATGAACGCGCGGCCAAGGTCCGGGTCACTGGCCCGGCCGGTATGAAAAGGGGGTTCATGATCACCGCATCGAGCGGCTCGGGCGACTGCCAGCGCGTTGCATCAGACCAGTGAAACGCGGCGCGTGTGTCGGTGACATTGGTTCGCGCGCAGTCCAGTGCGGATTTCTCGGCCTCTACAAGATGAAGGCGTGTGATGGCGTCCCGTTGAAGCGCTTCGGCGCTGAGATACCCCCAGCCCGCGCCCAGGTCGGCCAGCACTGCCCCGAGTTTTTGCGGCAAGTGATCCGCCAGAAACTGTGAGCCGGGATCAATCCCATCGGCGGAAAAGACTCCCGGTGCCGTGACAAAGCCGCCCTCAATTTGCGTTTGGTCGTCCAATTGCCAGTCGGTCAACTCCAGACCACCATGGAACCAGAAAAGTTTGCCATGGGATTTTGACAAGGCTGGAGACACCTCGCACCGTGCACGACAAAGCTTGAGCACTGATTCAATGCCGTCCGTTTTGGCCCCATCTACGACCACCGGTCCATCGGTGAGGGATGAGGCCTGCGCGATCAGGGCCAATGTGAGTGGTTTGGCGCGGGCGGCGAACACAATGGCTGCGGCATAGGGCCCGTTGGGTTCTGTGCCACAGTCAAACCCAAGCGCATCGAATGCGTCAAAGGCTGGTCGGAACCCCGTGAGTACATGACATCTGTCACGATCCAAAGCGGACAGATCGGTATCCCGAGTGGGGCGAAAGACAGCAATTCGTCCTGTGTCAGGCCATGGCAGGTCGCCCGAAGACAGCACCAGAGACAGCCGCGAGGTCGTGCTCACGCTATTCTTTTTCCATTGTGCATTGCAGCGGGTGCTGGTGGCGGCGGGCGAAATCCATCACCTGCGCCACTTTGGTTTCGGCGATCTCGTGGCTGAAGACGCCAACAACTGCGACGCCTTTCTTGTGCACGGTCAGCATGATCTCAAAGGCCTGGCTGTGCGACATGCCAAAGAACCGCTCCAGCACTGCGACAACAAATTCCATAGGTGTATAGTCATCATTCAAAAGCAGCACCTTGTACAAAGGTGGCCGCTTTGTTTTGGGCTTGGTGTCAACAACCACGGCAGCGTCTGTACCGTCGTCCTCATCCCCTGGCCCAGCCATGATGACCAGATCCGTCATTGATCCCGTTAACCTACGCTGTGACAGCACGCTCGTGCAGCAGGTATATAACTTTCGCAGAGCGTGTGAAAAGGGGCGCAGGTCGTTGAATCGACCGCAAGTCGCCGATTCTTGCCTGTCGTGGCTGTGCAAAACGTCCGATTGGTCGCGAATGATGTCTTGCAGGTAAGCTACTTGAGCTGTGCCGCCGCCTCAACAAGGCCGATACCGTCTCGCCGTTGCAAGACAACAACGATTGGCTGATCGCCCTGAGCGGGCACAGTCAGGCGAAGCGCTTCTTCACCGGTCCAACTTCCGACTTGCGCCATGTCGGTCACCACATTGGCGTAGTTGATCGTGTGGCCCGCATTTTCGCCACGCGTGATGTTCACGGAGCTCTCAGGCATGTAGCGCACCACGCGCACCGCCAATGGTTCCTCGAACTGTGTCATAGGCTCTGCCTCGATCAGCACATCATCACCAACGCGGCTCAGATCTATATGAACCGTCGACGGCGTTTGCAGGTGCCGGTTGATCATGTCGCTCACGTCTATGGGGCTATTGCCAACCACATGTTCACGTCCGTTGATCACCATCTGAGGTGTGTAGATCATGCGACGTCCGTTTTCCGCGGCATAGGCGCGCTGTCGATCTGCGTGCCCGGGATGGGCAAAACTGTCTTTCCAGCCGATATAATCCCAGTAATCAACATGCAAAGCGAGAGCGACAACATCATCTCTTTTTGCGAGTTCATGCAAGAATTCATCAGCTGGCGGACAAGACGAACAACCTTGCGACGTGAACAGTTCCACAACAACGGCCTTGGACTGCGAAAACGCTGGAACGGCCCATAGACCAACCGCAATTGCAAAAGCTATGATACGACGCATCTGTCTACCTCAAAGGTTTAGATTGTCACCCTAAACCCCATCTAAGACGAAACGATCAAAATAACCAATCAACGAATTGAGAGAAATATGTGAACTTCGTTACATTGAAATTTTGTGTACAACGGTATACAAATATTGCATCGCCACTCTTGAACGCATGTTTCTTTTGGTTCAGAAGAATTTCAAACCACGACTGCACCGCTAGCGAAAGGATCGCCCTATGCCCGTTACTGTTGGTCACGACACTGCCAAAACCCGGAAAACCCTGAAGGTTGGGGATCAGACGGTTGCGTATTACTCCATTGCCGCCGCCGAGGCGGCTGGGCTGGGTGACTTCTCTAAACTGCCGGCTGCCTTGCGGGTTGTGCTGGAGAACATGCTGCGCTTTGAAGATGGCAAGACCGTCAGCACCGATGACATCAAGGCGTTTTCGGATTGGGCCGACAAAGGCGGGAAGAACCCGCGTGAGATCGCCTATCGCCCGGCACGAGTGTTGATGCAGGATTTTACGGGCGTGCCCGCTGTTGTCGACCTTGCCGCAATGCGGGACGGGATCAAGGCGCTGGGCGGTGATCCGCAGCAGATCAATCCGCTCAACCCTGTGGACCTTGTGATCGACCACTCGGTGATGATCGACGAGTTCGGCAATCCGCGTGCGTTCCAGATGAATGTGGACCGCGAGTATGAGCGCAACATGGAGCGCTACCAGTTCCTAAAATGGGGGCAGGGCGCGTTCAATAACTTCCGCGTGGTGCCGCCCGGAACAGGTATTTGCCATCAGGTGAACCTGGAGTATCTGGCGCAAACTGTCTGGACCGACAAGGACCAGAATGGCGAGGAAGTCGCCTATCCCGATACGCTAGTGGGCACCGACAGCCACACTACCATGGTCAATGGCGCAGCTGTCCTCGGCTGGGGCGTGGGCGGCATCGAAGCCGAGGCTGCCATGCTGGGTCAGCCAATCTCTATGTTGATCCCCGAAGTGGTGGGCTTTGAACTCACCGGAAAAATGGTCGAAGGCACCACCGGCACAGACCTTGTTCTCAAGGTTGTGGAGATGTTGCGCGAGAAAGGTGTCGTCGGCAAATTCGTTGAATTCTATGGCGCTGGCCTTGACACGTTGCCCCTGGCCGACCGTGCCACGATTGCCAACATGGCACCCGAATACGGCGCCACCTGTGGGTTCTTCCCAATCGATGGCGAAACTCTGCGCTACCTGCGTCAGACGGGTCGTGATGAGGCGCGCATTGCGCTTGTTGAGGCCTATGCCAAGGAAAACGGATTCTGGCGTGGGGACGATTACGCCCCAATCTACACAGACACTCTGCATCTGGACATGAACACAATCGTTCCGGCCATCTCTGGTCCGAAACGCCCGCAGGATTACGTGGCCCTGACCGATGCAAAGTCGGCCTTCACACGCGAGATGAAGGAGACCTTCAAGCGTCCAATGGACAAAGAAGTTCCTGTCGCAGGCGAAGATTACACCCTGTCTTCCGGTGACGTCGTAATCGCCTCGATCACGTCGTGCACCAACACATCGAACCCGTATGTGATGATCGGCGCGGGCCTTGTGGCGCGCAAAGCCGCTGCTTTGGGTCTCGACCGTAAACCATGGGTCAAAACTTCGCTGGCACCGGGATCACAAGTTGTCTCGCACTACCTTGAGGCGGCTGGCCTGCAGGAGGATCTGGACAAGATCGGGTTCAACTTGGTCGGCTACGGCTGCACCACCTGCATCGGTAACTCTGGTCCAATCCAAAAGGAACTGTCAGAGGCGATCGCTGAGGGTGATCTTGTGGCCACGTCGGTTCTGTCGGGTAACCGTAACTTCGAAGGGCGTATCTCACCTGATGTCCGTGCCAACTATCTTGCGTCGCCGCCGCTTGTCGTGGCCTATGCGCTGGCCGGAACCATGGATATTGATCTGACAACTGAACCACTGGCGCAAACGCCGGATGGAAAGGATGTGTACCTGAAAGACATTTGGCCCACTCAGCAAGAGATTGCAGAACTGGTCGAGAAAACAGTGACCCGCGAGGCGTTCATCGAAAAATACGCCGATGTCTTTAAGGGCGACGAGAAATGGCAGGGAGTGGAAACCTCTTCGGAGGAGACTTACGACTGGCCTCCGCAATCGACCTATGTGCAAAACCCTCCTTACTTTCAGGGCATGGGCAAAGAGCCGGGCACCATCACGAATATCGAGGGTGCCAAAGTACTCGCACTCTTGGGCGATATGGTCACCACCGACCACATTTCGCCTGCCGGTTCCTTCAAAGACACCACGCCAGCCGGTCAATACCTGACCGAGCGTCAGGTGCCGGTGCGCGAGTTTAACTCCTACGGCTCTCGCCGGGGCAATCACGAGGTCATGATGCGCGGCACCTTCGCCAATATCCGCATCAAGAACGAAATGCTGGACGGCGTCGAAGGCGGCTATACCAAAGGACCCGATGGCGCGCAGACTTCAATCTTTGAAGCGGCCATGGCGCATCAGGCCAATGGCACGCCGTTGGTGGTCTTTGGCGGTGAGCAATACGGCGCAGGCTCATCCCGCGACTGGGCGGCCAAGGGTACAGCACTTCTGGGTGTGAAAGCTGTGATCGCGGAAAGCTTTGAGCGTATTCACCGCTCCAACCTTGTGGGCATGGGGGTGATTCCGTTTGAGTTCACCGGTGGAGACAGCCGTAAGTCACTGGGCCTCACGGGTCAGGAAACGGTGTCGATCTCTGGTTTGGATACAATCGAGCCGCTGCAAGAGGTGCCCTGTACGATCACCATGGCCGATGGCAGCGAGAAGACGATCCAGCTCAAATGCCGGATCGATACGGCAATTGAGATCGAATATATCGAACATGGTGGCGTGCTGCATTACGTGCTGCGCAATCTTGCGAAAGCGGCCTGAGACAATGTGACACCCAGCGATGTAACATCGCTGGGTGGTCAACCTGGGCCACAAAGCCGACGAGAGGGGAACACCTAATGAAGATGCAGTGCTGTCTTTTCCTTGCACTCGTTTTATCTCCCCGGCCATGGCGCAATCTATCGATTTCGGCGACGACAGTTCGGAATATGCCAACGATTTTGAATGCGATGACCGGCGATTTGTAGGCAACGGCATGGCAACCGGTCTTGATTGGGACGATGCCGGTCACGATGCAACCGATTGCCGCCATGCCTATGAACTTGGAACGATAAAGCTGTGGAACCAGTCCAAAGCAAGCGCCGCGACCCAGTGCAGTGCCATTAGCTATGGCAACGACACATCAGACTATGCACGGGACGGCACCTGCGACGACCCGCGATTTGAAGGTCCTGGGACAGACTCTGTTATGCTGCCTGATGAACTTGGCCGCGATGCTACAGATTGTAAAAAGGCCTGCGAGATGGGCACTGCGTTCATTCGAAATTACTGAGCCGCATGGCGCAAGACCGGGCGAGTGAAATCCCGCCTTACTCCCAGACAAATTGCATCACCTGCCGCACGGAATGAAACATCCGTGACAGTTCATAGGTGGCCAGAAACAAAAGCGGATACCCAATTGCCTCGCGCGCTTCAAAGAACGGGACAAGTCCCGATTTGTGGACCAACGCTTGCACAGGACGAAACAACAGAACTGACAGGGCAATACCAATCAGAATGCCAACAGCAATGTCGCTAGGCCAGTGCAGGCCCACCGCGACCCTTGGCAGGCACACGATCAACCCCGCATGCAAAAGCGCCACAACACCTGCACGCTTCGAGACCTGGAATAACCCAACGGCAAGGGCAAAGAACAGTACGGCATGATCCGATGGAAAAGCGCTCCATTCTTCCAGCAAGCTGGTGTTGAGCCATCCCATGATCGAAATGCCAGCCTCCGGGTCATGCATGGGCCGGGTGCGAAAGGGCAGAACCGTCGCCAGCCCACGTGCCACTCCAATGGCAATTGCCCCGATGAGCAGGACACCTACCAGTTTCTCACGCGCGGTCTGGCGCGTCTCGGCGTCAAAGGAAAACCAAAGTCCCCAGAACAGCACGATCGGCAGAAGGTTCTTGAGCACTTCACGTGTGAACAGGAAGAAGGTCCATGACACGCCTGAATTCGAAGCCGCCCACGCATTCAGTGCTCGGAGTATTTCGTAGTCCACACGTTGCTTTCTCTTGCCCAAAACGTCCGCATATCGGTTCGAGTTTTGAGATTTGAGTCAATGAGTTGCTTGAAAAGGTCAAAAAGACTGCGGGATCACGCTTATCTCAAGAGAGGCTGTAACTTGAAGAAGTTCGGACGCGGCGGTCTTTGTTCAGCGCTGTCTCAAAACCTGAAACGCCGCCGACGCGCCCCAACCTGCGGCAATGGCGATGGCCAGGGACATCAAGCCGTAGATCAAAGGCATTTCACGCGAGAGATTATAAAGCCAGCGCTCCAGCCCGACTTTCTGCACGTCAATCGTGGTCTCGAAGAGAGAGACCACCTTTCCCTGTCGAGTCAGAAAGATACGCGTCGGATAGATCCCCTCGGTCAGGTTAGACGGAAGTTTGATGGACGTGCGAAACAACGTCTGCTCGTCAAGCGCCACGGACCCTTCTTGAAGTGCGTAAGTCCCATTGTCGGATCGGATACGAATGATCGCGTCGGTAAAGGATTGCGCATCCGCCACGCTTCTGGGTGCCCCCACCGACCGGATAGCCCGCGGGATCGTCACCTTGTGCCGCAAATCCTCAACATTCGACAGCACCTGATCCAAGGGCCCGGTGGTCGCAATCGCATAAAAACTTGGGGCTTCATCCACCTCAAGAGCCTCTGTATTGACCCAAATACCGAACCGCTTTTCCTTGCGGCGAACGACCACAGGTTCGGTTGGCCCGGCAATGGCGACGATGACATCAAGCGGCTCCTCGGAGATCGGGGCCTCGCGCTTTACAGCGCCAAAGACGAGGATCTCTGAGCCATCAAACGTGGCGGTGATGGCCACCTTGTCTTTGCTGAGGCCAAGCACCACTTCTTCGCTTGTAGCAGGCAGCGCAAGCACCAGGAAAAGAAGGGTCATCAGCCTGCGCATCAATGCCCCTCCACTGCGCCAATAGAGTAGAGCTCGGAGGGCATGATCAGAAGGTCGAGCGCTAGTTTAAAGCACACTGCCAGCACCATGATGGCCAGCAGAATACGAAGCTGTTCGGCCTTCAGCTTGGTGCCGATTGTCGTGCCGATCTGCGCGCCAATGACGCCGCCCACCAGCAACAGAACCGCAAGCGCGACATCGACCGTGAAGTTTGTTGTTGCGTGCAGCAAGGTGGTGAAGCCTGTCACAAAGATGATCTGGAAAAGCGACGTGCCCACAACAACCTTGGTTGGCATGCCCAGCAGGTAGATCATAGCCGGGACCATGATGAACCCGCCACCAACCCCCATGATCGCGGCAAGGATACCGACGCAAATACCGACGATAACGGGGGGAATGACACTGATATAGAGACCCGATGTGCGGAAGCGCATCTTGAAGGGCAGCTTGTGAATCCAGTTGTGTTTCTTGCGCTTGGGGGGCGTGCCCGACTTGCTGCGCCGAATGGCGTTGAGGCTTTCGACGAACATCATCGCACCGATGATGCCGAGGAAAACCACATAGCAAAGCTTGACCAGCAGATCGACTTGCCCGAGGGATTTCAAATAGTTAAAGACCACAACCCCAAGGGCGGCACCGATGAGGCCGCCAATCAGAAGGACCGTGCCCATTCGGAGATCCACCGTCTTTCGCCGCAGATGTGCCAGGACACCTGAAAAAGAGGAAGCCACGATCTGATTGGCCTCGGTGGCCACGGCAACAGCGGGGGGATGCCGATAAAGAACAAAAGCGGCGTCATGAGAAAGCCGCCACCGACGCCGAACATGCCTGATAACACGCCAACCAACCCACCCAGTCCAAGCAGGAGAAACGCGTTAACCGAAACCTCGGCGATGGGAAGGTAGATTTGCATGGCACGTCATAGACCTGTGCCTTTGGGATAATCAACCCAAGCAAACGCCTAGATCGCGTCAGGCCTGATCAATTTATGTGAACTGGTCTTACAGCGCGTGATTGGTTGGCTGTACCGGTTGGAGGTGTTGTCACCGCTCTGAACTGGCCAGTTTCCATGCCGCAAAGACAAAGAAAACGCCAAGCCCCGCTTCGATCCAGCGCCGCCCTTTGGCATAGGCTGCCCGGATATGACGGGTTGACATCGCCAGCGCCCAGGCCCCGTGGCAGGTAAAGGAAATCGTGAAAGCGCCCAATACAAAGAGCGTCACGACATCGAGGGTTGCCCCCTCAACTGCGCCGATTGAGGCAATAGACAGCCAGAAGGCAATGGCCTTGGGATTGGTCACCTGCAACAGGAAGCCGGTTACGAAGTGTCGTCTCATCGACTTGGCTTGCGTTTCCATGGACGTCAGAGTTGGTGGGTCAAGCGCCTTTCGGAATGCGCCATAGGCCAGATAAAGCAGGTAGGTGGCACCCACGATGCGCAACACTGTCATGGCCCATGCCGCTTGGGAGATGAGCAATCCAACCCCGAGCATCGTCAGCAGATTGATCGCCATGCTGCCCGTCGCAATTCCAAGTGTGGCGACCATGGCCGGGGCGCGGCCTTGTGATGTCGCGATACCGATCAGTAAGGCGACGGATGGCCCCGGAGAGGACGCACCAACCACCAGAATGGCATAGGCCGCCAGAATGCCAGGCAGATAGACAAGAAGATCCGTCACTCGCCGCCGGTCCCCTTGAAGCCCACAATCCGGGTCAACAGGCGCGCTGCGTCCGTTTCTGCGAAATATTGGCCCAGCTGTTCCATGCCTCCGGGCATGGCGAACCGCACTGTGGCGCGCGTAACGCCGTCACGTGTTTCTGAGGCGATCACCTCGGCCGTTGCTCCCGGAGCCATCTGTGCAAACTGCGCCACATAGGCAGCGATGTCTTCCACGCCTTCAACGCCATCGGTTCTGGGATCGGCATAGCGTGCATTTTTGGCAACGGCCTTGGCAATCAAGATGAGTTGCCCTGCCGGGTCAGTTTCTGACCATGCGTCGAAAAATCCATTCAAAGCGTTAGACATCGCCCTCTCCTTTGTCAGAGTCGCAGCCTAACGCAGATCAATACAGCTGTGTTCAGAAATGTTGGGTGGGTTAAACCGCCAGATCCAAGGCCGCACTCAAAAGTGTCTTGGCATATTCGGTTTGCGGGTTGTTAAAGATATCCTGCGCCGAGCCGTATTCGACAATATCGCCCTGTTTCATGACAATGACCTTATGACTCATGGCGCGCACCACAGCGAGGTCGTGGCTTATGAAAAGATATGCCAGCCCGTATTTGACCTGCAGGCGGCGCAGCAGGTCTACGATCTGAACCTGCACCGTCATATCAAGGGCAGAGGTCGGTTCGTCCAGAACCACCAGTTTGGGGCGTAGGATCATGGCGCGGGCAATTGCGATACGCTGACGCTGTCCGCCGGAAAATTCATGCGGGTAGCGGTCCATCATGTCAGGGTCCAGATCGACCTCCCCAAGCACTTCGGCCACAAGTTCACGTACCGGGCGGCCATCAGGATTGCCATGTACGCTCAGCCCCTCGGCAATGATCTGTTCACAGGTCATGCGCGGACTGAGGCTTCCAAATGGGTCCTGAAAGACGATCTGAATGTCCGAGCGGCGGCGGCGCAGTTCCTTGGTGGACCAGTCGCGCATGTCTTGCCCGTCAAAACGCATCACGCCCTCAGATTCGATGAGCCGCATGAGTGCCAGCGCCAATGTGGTCTTGCCTGATCCGCTTTCGCCAACAATGCCCAGCGTCTCGCCAGCACGCACCGAGATTGTCGCCTCATTGACGGCCTTTACATGCCCGACGGTGCGTTTGAGAAATCCCTTTTGAATGGGAAACCAGATTTTCAGCTTGTCGGTCTCTACTAGAACCGGCGCCTTTTCCTCTACCGGATCAGGCGCGCCGGACGGGGCCGCGCTCAGCAGTTTCTTGGTATAGTCATGCTGGGGGTTGGCGAAAATGTCCTTGGTCGGGCCTGTCTCAACGATAAGACCATCTTTCATCACGCAAACCCGGTCAGCGATTTTTTCCACGACGGCCAGATCATGGGTGATGAACAGGAGTCCCATCTGCTCTTCGCGCTTCAGCTCGGCCAATAGCTCTAGGATTTGCGCCTGAATGGTGACGTCAAGCGCGGTGGTCGGTTCATCCGCGATTAGAATATCGGGCTTGTTTGACAGGGCCATGGCGATCATAACGCGCTGTCTTTGCCCACCGGAAAGCTGATGCGGATAAGCGCCCAATCGGGTTTCGGGGTCTCGAATGCCAACGCGTGTCAGAAGCTCCAGAATGCGCGTGCGGACCGCGTTGCCGGTCAGACCCTGATGCAGCTCAATGCTCTCGCGCAGCTGCTTTTCCAGTGTGTGCAGCGGATTGAGCGAGGTCATTGGTTCCTGAAAAATGAAGGAAATGTCGTTGCCGCGCACAGTCATCAGGCGTTTTTCATCAGCACCGATCATTTCCTGGCCGTCATAGGTCACACTGCCTTCGACCATGGCGGAACCGCCGAGCAAAGAAACCGTGCTGAGTGCGGTGATGGACTTACCACTTCCGGACTCACCCACAAGAGCAACTGTTTCTCCACGGTCTACGGTGAAGGAGACGCCATGCACGCATGGTTTTACCTCGCCATCCTGACGGAAACTGATGCGCAGGTCTTTGACGTCCAGAAGGCTCATTCGAAGGTCTTCCTTGGGTCAAAGGCGTCGCGTACCCCCTCAAAGATGAAGACCAGAAGCGACAGCATGATGGCAAAGGTGAAGAACGCGGTGAAGGCCAGCCACGGCGCCTGCAGATTGTTCTTGGCCTGTAGCGTGAGTTCGCCCAGCGAGGGGGCCGAGGCCGGAAGACCGAAGCCAAGGAAATCGAGCGTGGCCAGAAGGCCGATTGTGCCGGTGATGATGAACGGCAGGAAGGTGAGCGTGGCTACCATCGCATTGGGCAACATATGGCGGAACATGATGGTCATGTTGCTCACGCCAAGCGCCTTGGCGGCGCGCACATATTCGAAGTTGCGCGCGCGCAGGAATTCGGCACGCACCACGCCCACAAGTCCCATCCACCCGAAGGCGACCGTTATGGCGACCAGAAGCCAGAAACTTCGCGGCAGGATCGCGAAGAGGATGATGATCACATAGAGCTGGGGTGTGGAGGCCCATATTTCGATGACGCGTTGAAAGATCAGGTCGGTCTTGCCCCCGAAATAGCCCTGAATGGCGCCAGCAAATACACCGATAACTGACGAGAGTGCCGTCACGATCAGGGCGAAGAGCACCGAAAGCCGGAACCCGTATATCACGCGCGCCAGGACATCGCGCTTTGTGCCATCCGTGCCCAAGAGGTTTTGTTCATTAGGGGGCAGGGGGCTGCGCCGGGACGATCTACGGGTGTGTCATAGCTGTAGCGAACAGGGGGCCAGAAGGTCCAACCTTTGGCGATGGCCTCGCCATTCACCTCGCCGTCCTGCGCATCCTCAATGATGCCCTCGGGATCGTCAAAACAGTCTTCCAATCCGCCCGAGACAATCAGGCATTCCACTTCGGGGTCGCCATAAGGTGCCTCGGTGCGGAAATCGCCGCCAAACGCGGTCTCAGGGTAAAACTTCAGGATCGGTGTGTAGTATTCGCCCCGGTATTGCACCAGCAGGGGCTTGTCATTTGCGATGAATTCAGCAGGCAGGGTGATCAGAAACAGGATCGAAAACAGGATCAGAGACCAATAGGCCCGACGGTTGCGCTTGAAGTTGCGCCAGCGGCGCTGGTTGAGGGGCGAAAGGCTTGGCATGGCTACCCGGCCCTCTTCTCAAAGTCGATCCGGGGGTCGATGAAGACATACATCAGGTCCCCAAGGATCGCGACGACAAGTCCGATCAGTGTGGTGAGGTAGAGCGTGGCGAACATCACGGGGTAATCCCGGCCAATCGCCGCCTCAAAGAAGAGCCGCCCCAGACCATCGAGCGAAAAGATCGTCTCGATGAGCAGACTGCCGGTGAAGAAGACACCGATGAAAACACCCGGGAAACCGGCAATGACGATCAGCATCGCGTTGCGGAAAACATGCCCATACAGCACTTTGCGTTCGGACAAACCCTTGGCGCGGGCGGTCATGACATAGTGTTTCTTGATCTCATCGAGAAACGAGTTCTTGGTCAGCAAGGTGAGCGTCGCGAAGCTGCCAATGGACAGCGCCGTGATGGGCAGGATGATATGCCAAAGATAGTCGAGCACCTTTCCGATAAGGGTGAAGTCCTCCCACCCATCCGAGGTCAGGCCCCGCAGCGGGAAGATCTGATAGTAAGAACCGCCTGCGAAAAGCACCAGGAGCATGATGGCAAAGAGGAAGGCGGGGATGGCATAGGCGGCGATGATGATGCCGCTCGTCCATGTGTCAAACGGCGTGCCGTCGCGCATCGCCTTGCGGATGCCTAGGGGGATCGAGATGAGGTAAGAGATCAGCAGGGTCCAGACGCCCAGTGTGATACTGACCGGCATCTTGTCGAGCACAAGGTCCACGACCTCGGTTTTGCGGAAGTAACTCTCGCCAAAGTCAAACCGCGCGTAGTTCCAGAGCATATTGAGAAAGCGTTCGAGGGGCGGTTTATCGAGGCCAAATTGCTGTTCAAGCTCAGCAATGAATTCTGGCGGCAGACCGCGCGCGCCGACATAACCCTCGACCTCATCTGTGCCTAACCCGCCATCATCCTCGGCCCCGGCGAAACCGCCAAAGACGTCGCCTTGCCCTTGAATTTCGGCAATCGCCTGCTCCACCGGGCCACCGGGCAGGAACTGCACCAAAGCAAAATTGATGATCATGATCCCAATGAGCGTCGGGATCACCAAGAGCAGACGTCTGAGGATATAGGCGCCCATGCGGTGCTACGCGCCTCTCTGAGAGGCACGCAAAATACGTGGCCCTGTGCTGTCGCCCCCGTGCTGGCTCACTGCGCGCCCGCCTCCTTCAGCTTTTGTGCCTTATCTGCGTCATACCACCAGAAATCCAGTGTCCCCAGCGCAAAAGGCGGTATTTCTTCAGGATGGGCATATTGATCCCAATAGGCGACCCAATGATTGGGGGCGTAGCCATCGGGAATGAGGAAGAATTCATGGCGCAATGCCCGGTCCAAGGCCCGTATTGTCATGTTTTCTTCTTCTTTGCTTTCGGTCAGCAGGGATTTGGCAATGATTTCGTCCACCATAGGGCTGGCAAGCCCCGCAGGATTAAAGAGGCTGAATTCAGCGGCCTCTGAGCCAAAACGCTGTGCCAGACCCGTGCCGGTGCCCAGCAAAGACGGATAGCCATCGAACACCAGATCATAATCCCTGTCGCGCTCTCGGTCCGTGTATTGGGCGCTGTCGACAGACTCGACCGTCGCGTCGATGCCTGCGTCTTTCAGGCTGGAGACAAAGTTTTCGGCAACTGCGCGGTTTGTAGGTGAGCCAGATGAATTCAGCAAGAAATTGAGGCTCAGCTGCTTTCCGTCTTGAGACCGAACTTTGCCCGCATCATCGACAGTATAGCCCGCCTCTTCCAGCAGTTTCAGCGCTTTGCGCTTGTTCTTGCGTGTGATGAGGCGGTCTTCGTCACTTACATGTGGTACCCACGGCTCTGTTTCCAGAACTTCAGCAGGTACCAAGTCTCCCAAGGACTGCAAAAATTCCAGTTCAGGGCCTTCAGGTGTGCCTGTTGCTTCTAACTCTGTGCCTGTCGAGAAGGAACGTTGTTGCTCATAGAGACCGTAAAGGAGTGATTTGTTTGTCCATTCAAAATTGAACAAGAGTGCAACAGCCTCGCGCACCCGCTTGTCCTTGAGCGGTTCCGAGCCAAGGTTGAATACGATGCCCGACATTGCAGGCGGCGCGCCGTCGGCAAGTTCTTCCAACTTGACCCAGCCGCGCTGAACCGCGGGGAAATCATAAGAACTGGCCCAGAGTTTTGGATCAGACTCCGTCCGGTACGTTACTTCTCCGGCCTTGAAGGCTTCAAAGGCGGCCGTGGAATCGGCAAAATACTCAAGTCGGATCGTATCGAAATTGTGCCGCCCTTTGTTGATGGGCAAATCCCAACCCCAGTAGTCAGGGTTTCGTTTGAAAACCACCCGTCGGTTTGGCTCTACTTCTTGCAAAATGTACGGGCCAGATCCCGGCGAAATCTCAAGCCGTGGTTCGTCCAGCCGTGCGCCTGTCTCTTCGTACCATTTTTTGGACCAGACCGGCACGCCACCGACCTGGTCAATGAGGCTACGGCGGGAGATGCCGTCAGCGAATGTAAACTTGATGGTGTGATCGTCGATCACCTCGACACTTGGAATGCGCTTGCGCACCGCTTCGGCATAACTTTTGAGGCCCTGATCTAGAAGCAGGTTGTGAGAGAAAGCAACATCATGCGCTGTGACCGGGGTTCCATCGGAAAACCGAGCTTCTGGGCGCATGTGGAAAATGACCCAGGACTTGTCTTCTGGATATTCGACCGTATGCGCCAAAAGACCGTACCCTTCGTCGTAATCATCCGAGGGCAGGCTGCCTGCGCCGGCAAGTATCTCGCCCAAAAGGCTTTCATACATCACCGTGGAAAGTGCTGAGGCACGCCCATTCCGCGTGTAGGGGTTCATGGAGTCAAAACTGCCCGCGAGTGCTATGGAAATCTCGCCACCCTTTGGCGCGTCAGGGTTCACATAGTCAAAATGCGTGTAATCCTCGGGGTAGTTCAGGTCGCCAAAGAATGAATAGCCGTGGCTTTTGATGATCTTCTGGTCTTCGGCAAATGCCGTCCATGCGCTGAGGATCAGGATGGACAGGACCATCAGGGTTGTCGCAACGAAGCGAGGTTTTTGGCCGTCAAGCGCTCGGGACTTGGCCCGGCTGCGGGATCGGGTCATGCGCATTCTCCTTATACTCACCCTGATGTGGGATTTTATTCGCCTCTGGCAAGCTAACGGAGGGCCATGCCGGGATTCAAGCGCAGATCATCCGCTGTGAGGCTGCGGCCCTATCAAACAAAAGAAAACCGCCCGTGCCGTCAGGAACGAGCGGTTCAACTTTTTGCTAGTGAGAGTAACGTTTACTGGCTGAGTGATCGAAGGTAGCCAATGACGTTGGCGCGCTCCGCCTCGTCTGAGACACCACGAAAGCTCATCTTGTTGCCAGGCGCGAATTCACGTGGGTTCTCCAGCCAGGCACTCAGGCGGTCCAGGTCCCAGACGCCGCCTACTTCAGTCATCGCTCCAGAATACTTGAAGCCTTCTACCGATGCCACCTCGCGGTCAACGATACCAACAAGATGAGGTCCGACGCGGTTTTGCTCTTTGTCGGCAACATGGCAGGCCGCGCATTTCTTGAACGACTTAGCGCCTGCGTCAATGTCGGCTGCAGCGACCAGGGCAGCAAAGCCGGTGTCACCGGCTGCTGCCTCTTCGGTTGCTTCTTCCGCGGCAGGTTCTTCAGCCGCGGCTTCTTCTTCGGTTGCCTCAGGAGCGGCTTCTTCCTCTGCGGGTTCCTCGGTTGCCTCTTCGGTCGCAGCTTCTTCAGTTGTTTCTTCGGTCGCTGCCTCTTCGGCTGCCGGTTCCTCAACGGCTTCTTCCGCCGCCGCTTCTTCCTCGGCGGCAGCAGGTACCACCAATTCGGTCATGGAACCGTCCGTGTTGTCGAGATAGGCAATCACGTTCACACGGTCCTGAATTTTTTTCAGACCCGCAAACCCCATTGTTGTGCCCGGTGCATAGCCTTTTGGGTTTTCGATGAACGCGTTCAGTTCTTCAGGCGACCAGTTTGCCACAACGGCGCTCAGCGCGCCGGAATAGCCAAACCCTGCCACCGCGTCTACGTCACGGCCAACCACGCCATCAAGATGCGGTCCAGTCTTGTCGGAACCGTCCACAGCGTGACATGCTTTACATTTGCCAAACACTTTTTCGCCAGCCGCGATATCTGCTGACGCGTAAAGTTCCGCAAAACTTGGGCCTTCCTCTACTTCGGCGGTCTCGGCGCCGCCATCGCCGGTGTCGATGACATAGGCCGGGCCATGGTCATCCCCATGACCGCCCCCCATGGCGTACATTTCTTCCGCCACCCATTTGCCCAAAAGAAAGATCAGCAGCGCGCCGCAAAAGCCGCCAAGGATCTTTGTAAACGTCATTGTGTCAAGCATTGGCCCGTTTTCCATGTGAATCTCTCGTCGCGTATCTATCCGCTTCCCCTTGAAGGGCGCAAGGTGTAGTTTCCGCGACCAATCGACCGCATTTCGGCATGGGACAGAACAGGCAAGAGAAGATGACCAATCGCATCGCTTTTCAGGGCGAGCCAGGCGCATATTCGCACCAGGCTTGTAAAGAGACTTATCCAGACATGGAGCCCCATGCATGCCGCACCTTTGAGGATGCGATAGAGGCGGTGCGAACAGGCCATGCAGAATTGGCCATGTTGCCGGTAGAAAATTCCACTTTCGGGCGTGTGGCGGACATTCACCACCTGCTTCCATTTTCGGGTTTGCATATCATTGATGAGGCGTTTGTACGGGTTCACATCAATCTGCTCGCTTTGCCCGGTACGCCGCTCGAAAAGATCAAACGCGCCAAAAGCCACACGATGTTGTTGGGACAATGCCGTGACTTTCTTGCGCAGAACGCCATTCAACGTGTCACTGGGGCGGATACCGCAGGGTCTGCCAGAGAGGTATCGCAGTCGGGCGATCCGGAAATGGCGGCCTTGGCCAGTGAACTGGCAGGCGAGATTTACGGTCTCGACGTGCTGGCGCGTCATATTGAGGATGAAGGCAACAACACGACTCGGTTTTTGGTGATGTCTCGCGACCCTGATCTGTCGCGCCGCGGGTCTGATGGCATGATGACGAGCTTTGTCTTTCAGGTGCGCAACATCCCCGCCGCGCTTTACAAGGCGATGGGCGGGTTTGCCACGAATGGCGTCAACATGACCAAACTGGAAAGCTATATGGTCGGAGGCAGTTTTTCTGCGACGCAGTTCTATGCGGATATCGAAGGGCACCCGGAGGATCCAGAGGTCAAGCGCGCTTTGGAAGAATTGGAATATTTCACGTCCGAGGTGGTCATGCTGGGGGTTTATCCCGCAGATCCGCGCCGACACTGATACTTGGCGTAAGAGATATACTGGGGCCACTCCGCATTGTGCCTTTTGTTACAAGCTCTTCGGACATGGTGCGGTTTTCCAATGTCGTGGCTCTGCAAGTTGTATAACAATTTTAAGTGATATTTTTCAGATATTTAGCCTTATTTTAGCGCGATCAGATCGTAGAGGTGTGAGTGATCTGTCTGCGATGGTCACGGCGCTGTGCATTGCCGTGATTGGCGGTTCACGAAGACCGGACAGCCTCTAACGCCGCCCCGCTTAAACCTCCATTTCATGTCCATGGTCGACGGACCAAATCCGTCTCAACAGATAGGAACAGGAGCATACCATGCGAACCCTAACCGCTATTGTTCTAACAGCCGTCCTCGCCACACCAGCAGCAGCTTTGTCGATCGTAAAAGTAATGACCGACTCCACCCCAGGGAGCGAACTGAGCGTTCAGGAACGTGAAGACCAGTTTTCCAAGCTGAAGAGTAGGGGTGGCTCTAAATCGAAGAAAGGGCGCGCGCCTTTGTTCGACACCGTGCGAAATACGCAGATCGGTTAACGTTATCCACTCACGGGTAAAAAAGAACTAAGGGGGCCATCTGCGGGTGGCCCTTTTTGTTTATGCAGTTGCCTTGAAGCGATCCTCAACATCCTTGGCGTATTCCGCCACGCGAAGCGCAAATCGCCGCGTCATGTTGGTGCGCGCAAGCTTCAGCGATTGCAGTAAAAGCCGCGCAGTCAGTGTCTTGGGCTTGACCGAAACTTCGACTGTTAGCCGTGTTCTGCGGCGCGATAGCGCAACAAGGTCAATCATCATGTAACCCGCCAGGTTGGCGGAGTTCGATTCAATGGCAAGACAATTAGGCTCATCATAATCCGTCATTTCCAAATGCATATCACGCCGTTTGCCGCGGAGCATGAAAGACGTGTCCCATGCCATGCCGATACCGTTTTGACCCAGATTGTCCACACGTTGAACCTCGGCGCCGCGCCGCATGGCAGATCGCTCCAGCGCCGGAAAATCTGAAATCTGGGAAAATACGTATTCGATGGGCGCTTCGATATCTTCGCGCTCTACGAACTTCATCTGCTGGCCTCTTTTGTTAACCCTTTTGGGTTGGTCTTTTTCCCTGTTTACCTTTTTATAGCGTATCGGCAAGCCAGTTGCGCAGCAAAAAATGTGCGATGGCCCCTTTTCGGGCCGGCAGAATGTCAGGGTTTTCGCCCGCAAAAGCACGCGCAATATCTTCGCGGGTCACCCAGATGGCATCTTCGATTTCTGTGGGGTCTACGCGGATCTCTTCTGAGAGGGCCTGCCCCCAGCATCCAAACATTAAGGACGCCGGGAAGGGCCAGGGCTGGCTGGCGAGATATCCAACCTCGCCCACGCGAATACCGGCTTCTTCCATCACTTCTCGGCGCACCGCAGCTTCCATCGTTTCCCCGGAGTCAATGAACCCTGCAAGCAGGGAATACATCCCCTCGGGCCAGCCATGCGACCGCCCCATCAGGACACGGTTCCCATGGGTGATCAACATGATGACAACCGGGTCTGTGCGGGGAAAATGCTGGCCGCTGCAGTCCGGGCAAATGCGCTGCCAGCCGAATTGTGTGATCTGAGTTGCGGACCCGCATCTGGCGCAAAACCGATGCGTTGCATGCCAGCCCAGGACGGCTTTGGCCGACGCTGCCAATTCCGCATCGCGGGGTGAAAGGCGTGTCATGATGCGACGCAGTTCGGCAAACACCTGTGTTTGGGGTAGATCAGGATGGGTTTGCTCGCTTTGGTCGACAAAACCACCGAGGCTTTCCGCGTCAAGATCGTCCGGCGCCCAGTCTTTCAACTCATAAGCCAGAACGACCCGGCCATCTTCCTCCCGGCCCAACAAGATCGGGCCCTCAACATCCTTAGACATCAACGGATGATCGGCGGGGAGGCGTGTGAGCTTGTCAAGATCTGGTGCTTCCACCAAGGGTTTGCCGCGCCATTGCACTACGGCAGACGCCCGGCCTTCACGAACCAGTTTCTGAATCTCATCAGGACGTAACCGAAGCTCCGCGCAGCGATCAAGGCCAGAACCTCCGAATGTGACTGTTTCGGCATGACGCATAACGTGACCTCCGCACTTGCAGGTGCCATGATCACTGATTTGGGGCAAGAGCTTTCCGCTCTCCCGTTAAATGCGTTAACTCAATTTTTATTGCAACCTAAGGTATATTGGAATACGTATGGGTCATGGGAAATCCGTTATTGATTACCGAGATTTAGGTGAAAAGAACGAACACGCTTGCATATTCTGATACAGTAACTTGGCCATGGCGATGTGACACCAGCGGCAGAGTTTGCGTTGGCGCTGTACAAGAGCCAGATCAACATATCTGGGTTCGGATTCTCGGAACCACTGATCTCCATGGCCACATCCTGTCTTATGATTATGCCAAAGATGCGCCCGTTGAAGACTTTGGATTTGCCCGTGTTGTGACGCAAATTCATAAGGCGCGCGCAGAGGCTCAAAACACGCTTCTTTTTGACAATGGTGATTTCTTGCAAGGCTCGGCCTTAACGGACATCGGCGCGCGACCTGAAAACGGCTGGACTAAGAGCAATCCTGTCATCAATGCCATGAACCATGTGACCTATGACGCGGCGACGCTTGGCAACCATGAATTCAACTTTGGTCTGGATTGGCTGACCCGGACTCTCAAAGGTGCAAATTTTCCGCTTGTCTGTGCCAACGCGGTTCATGTCCGGCATCCAAGCAACCCAGAAAAAGACCAACACCTCTTGCCGCCATTCATTTTGCTCAACCGTGAGGTCCACGATAATTCCGGACATCCACACAAGCTGAAAATCGGTGTGATCGGTTTGGTCCCTCCGCAAATTCTGCTTTGGGACCAAGATCATTTGGCCGGCCGTCTTGAAGTCCGCGACATGGTGGAAACGCTGAAGGTTTACGTGCCCTTGCTGCGCAGCAAAGGGGCGCAAATTGTGGTCGTACTCGCCCATACTGGGATCGGCGAGGGCGTTACGGAGCCAGACCAGGAAAACGTTGGCCTGGCTTTGGCACATGTGCCCGGAGTTGATGCGATCCTGACGGGGCACACACACAATATTTTTCCTGATCCCGCAGACTCGCCGCACCATCCCGCAATTTCTGTAGAAAATGGCGCACTTGCAGATGTTCCTTCGATCATGGCGGGCTTTCGGGGCTCTCATTTAGGCGTGATCGACCTCAAACTCGCCCCTCAAAAAGATGGCTGGCGGATCACCGATCACTTTGCAGAGGTCCGGCCCGTTGACCGAGCGGGAATTGAGCCGGACAAAACTGTTTCGCGGCTCGTCGATGAGGCACATCAGGTGACGCTCGCCTACACTTCGAAAGTGATCAGCCGGACTTGCAAACCCATTCACAGCTATCTGAGCCAGTTTCGCCCTGATTTGGGGCAATACCTGATCATGGCCTGTAAACGCGATGCGTTGGCGGACGCTTTGGCTGACACCCCATTTGCCGGTGTTCCGATCTTGTCGGTGAGCGCACCTTATAAAACCGGAGGAGCGGGAGGGCCGGGGTACTACACCGACATCGCCGCTGGTGACATTTTTGTCCGCGACATTGCCGATATCTACCCGTTCCCGAACACCTTGGTCGGCATCCGCGTGCAGGGCGCTCAGATCGTTGCATGGCTGGAGCGCGCGGTTTCGTGTTTCCAACAGGTCGTTCCAGGGAAAATGCGCCAGCACCTTTGGAATCCAGATTTTGCTGGACACACTTTTGATACGATCTGCGGGCTAACATACAACATAAACCTGACCCAACCCGCGCGCTACAATGAAAGCGGAGCAATCACCAATCCGAAGGCATGCCGCATTGGCGATCTGCGCCATCAGGGACGGCCCGTATCGGAAGACGATGACTTTATTTTGGCCCTCAAAAGCTTCCGGGCGTTCAGCTCTGGGATGGTTGCCTATTCCGACCAGGACCGCTTGGTGTACACTGGTCAGACGCTCATCCGCGACTTGCTTATGCAGTATATTAAGAAAAACGGTTGTGATTTCGCTAATCGGGAAACGCCGTCGTGGGCTTTCTTACCTGTTGAAAACGCCTCGGTTTGCTTGGAGACTGGCCCAGGTGTCACAAAACACCACAATGACATGGAGTCACTCTCAGCCAGGGCCCTGGATCAAACGGAACGTGGGTTCCTGCGATTGGAAATTCCGCTGGAATAAAGCGTTTCGCGATAAACTTGACCCGCAGATGATCGCGAAACGCCGCGAGACACTCAATCGTTGAACGCGTTTCGCCTTTGGCTGATGTCTCAGGTCAAAAGCGAAACGCTTGAGGCGGCCAAACTACATCGTCTCAAGGCAATGACGTCGAAACGCACGTTTGAGCATATCAAGCTCTTCGCGCAAAAGTGTCATCTCTGCACGAATATCATAGCTAAGCGCATCTCCTGACATGAGGGCAAAACTCCCCAGCGTCTCTTCCGTGCCTGCATCAGAAATTACAAAGGTTTGCAGACCATCTGAAATCCGGTCCACGGGGATTGGCACGCGCAAAACCCAGCAGGCCTCTTCCTTGTTTTCCCGCAGGTCGACATTGGGCACAGGTTCCTGCAAATGCGTCACGACAATTTCGGGAACCTTCGCGTCAACACCTTCGTTGGTCAAAACGCCTTCCCAGACACCTTCAAAGAGCCGCGTCTTGGTCAATGTCCATGCTGTCATGCCATGCTCCTGCGTCTATAATTCCGCCCGGGGGCGTCGGCTAAATGTAAGGTCTCGCAGGATCACCTGACTCATCTGTGGGTTCTCAAAAATCAGGTCGATCCAGGCGCGTTCAATGCGCTTTTCATTGAGTTTGGTATAGGCTAGGTCGAATTCGACCATGATCTCTTCTTCGTGCAGCGGCAACTCACGTACGATTTGCTCAGTGTTCGGCCCATGCTTGACGTTGAGCCGGGCAAAGATTTCCAGCGGCTTCTCCATCTCCACAATTGTGTCCATCCGAATGAGATGGCGACGTTGCAGCCCGACAATGGCCTCATCGGGCAAATCCAGCACCAGAGAGAGGAAGGAGCCATCAAAGCTGAACACATCCATGCGTAGACCAAAGGGCGCAAGATCGGCTTCACGTGTGTTACGCAGTTGCCTTAGAGTTAATTCCGAATGCCGACAATCATGAAACAGTGTCAGTTCATCGCCAAGCTGTGTCTTGCTCTGCACCGAGGAGCGCCCCGGTACAGCCAAAGGTTCGCGCCAGACGGCAGGCCGCCAGGACCAATCTGTTCCATGTGGCTTTGGAAAAGTACTGGATCCGATCATCGGCAAGGCCAGCCTTTGATCCGCCTGAGAAATAAACTCGTTCAGAAAATACCGGAGTTCCTGCGCACGAGACCGTTCACGGCGCAATTCAGACAGACGCAAATCAGAGGCCTTGGCCGCCGTGTTGCGCCATTTCTGCACGCCGCGTCGCGCCGCGACCCAATCCACAAGCGAACGTTTCATCGGTTGTATGCCCGATCCATTTGTTTCGAGACCGCTGTAAAATGCCCCACGTCTCTTTGCATAGCATTAACCCGGATTTGGAAACAATCCATTCCGGGTCAATCAATGCACGGTGCCGCCGTGCGGCCTTTATCTGGCTACAGATCTGCGTAAACGTGCCGCTCAGCCTCGGCGCCGGGATGTGTGACAGCGCCTTTATACGTCTCCCCCACAAGCTGCGCGTATTTCCATAGCGCGCCTGAGGCGTAGATCGTCTCGCGCGGCCCGGCCCAGGCGTCTTTGCGCTTGGCCAAGTCATCATCGCTCAGATCAACACTCAATTCACCGGTGATGGCATTGATGGTAATGACATCGCCATCCTGAATAAGCGCAATCGGCCCGCCATGTGCTGCCTCTGGGCCAACATGGCCGACGCAGAAGCCACGTGTCGCACCCGAAAAGCGCCCATCTGTGATGAGCGCGACTTTCTTGCCCATGCCTTGGCCCGAAAGGGCGGCTGTGGTTGCCAGCATTTCGCGCATGCCCGGCCCGCCCGCGGGACCTTCGTTGCGGATGACGATCACTTCGCCTTCCTTGTAGGATCGCATCTTCACGGCCTCGAATGCCTCTTCCTCGTTCTCAAAGACACGCGCAGGACCGGAGAAGACCTGCTCTTCTTCGCTCATGCCTGCGACCTTCACGATGGCGCCTTGCGGGGCAAGGTTGCCCTTGAGGCCAACGACACCACCGGTCTTGGTGATGGGTGACGCGGCGGGATAAATCACTTGGCCGTCGGCTTCACGTTCGATCAAGTCCAGTTCTTCGCCCATGCTGCGCCCGGTTGCGGTGATGCAATCCTCATGGATCATGCCGATTTTACGCAGTTCTTTCATGACCACCGGCACGCCGCCCACCTCGTAGAGGTCCTTGGCCACATACTGTCCGCCGGGTTTGAGATCGACGAAATAAGGCGTGTCCTTGAAAATCTCGCAGACGTCATCGAGGAAAAACTCAAGCCCAGCCTCATGCGCAATCGCAGGCAGGTGCAAGCCGGCATTGGTGGACCCCCCTGTGCAGGCCACCACGCGTGCGGCATTCTCCAGGCTCTTGAGCGTGACCACATCCCGCGCGCGAATGCGCTTTTCGAGCAGGTTCATGACTGCCTCGCCCGAAGCAGTGCCATAGGCATCGCGCGACTCGTAAGGCGCAGGCGCACCAGAAGAGTTCGGCAGTGCCAAACCCACCGCCTCAGAAACACAGGCCATGGTATTGGCTGTGAACTGTCCGCCACAGGCCCCTGCGGACGGACAAGCGACTTTTTCCAACGCCGTCAACTCCTCGTCCGAATTGGCCCCGGCCTGATGCCGGCCCACTGCCTCAAACACATCCTGAACGGTGACGTCCTTGCCCTGGAACCGACCCGGAAGGATGGAACCGCCATAGATGAACACGGACGGTACGTTGAGGCGCACCATCGCCATCATCATGCCCGGAAGGGATTTGTCGCAGCCCGCAAGCCCCACAATCGCGTCATAGCAATGCCCGCGCATGGTCAGCTCAACCGTGTCGGCAATCGCCTCGCGGCTGGCCAGAGAGGAGCGCATGCCCTCATGCCCCATGGCGATACCGTCTGTGACGGTGATGGTGGTAAATTCCCGCGGCGTGCCGCCGGCTTCTTTAACCCCCATCTTGACCGACTGCGCCTGACGGTTGAGCGCGATATTACACGGCGCCGCCTCGTTCCAGCAGGTGGCCACACCGATGAGAGGTTGGTGAATCTCATCCTCCGAGAGCCCCATGGCGTACATATACGACCGATGCGGCGCACGAGCCGGACCCTCGGTCACATGACGGCTGGGCAGGATTTTCTTATCAAACTTGGTCATTGGGGCCTCCCTGGCGTGTGTTGTGGATGGTCTAGGCCAGAGGGGCGGAAGGGGCAAGTCTGGGGGCGGAAAAATAGACTCAGGCGATGGCTGGTTTGCGGACAAAACGGACATTCTTGTTAACCGATTTTCATATAGGTATTGAACTTTGACAATCGAGTGAGAGCCTAGTCACATGAGCATTTCAATCATCATACTCGGATATTGGAACCAAAAAGAAGGCGGCATGCCCACATCGGAGGTGCTTGAACTATTCGGGAAATCGCCAAATAATGATCTTGAAGGTGTTCTGGCCCACGACGAAAAAACCTATTGCGAATACTCCATAACTCAAGAAAACAACGCTGCTACTGTTATCTCAATTGATAGACCCTATGGTCACCATTCGTTGTATGAGTTGCTTTTTGAATTGTTAAAACGCGGACCCTATATGCTCTTTTCGCCAGAAGGACGCATTGTTCCTGTTGTTGCGCGATCAGATATGCCCGAACACTTGCCGGAGAATGTTATTGAGGCATTCGGAATTCCGGTTGTTGTGACCGATGGAGCGAGCTTGTCATCGACGCTATTTGGTTAACACTTTGGGCTCAAAGCCGACATCATGCACAGTACTTGAAACTAAACCAGACTTATGTCCCCCAAAAAAGACAAACCCCCGAAGCGTCTGCCCGGGGGTCATCTTACTCAGCCTTGCGAGATAGCTCCTTAGAGCAAACCTTCGCGCTGGGCTTTTTTGCGTGCGAGTTTGCGGGCGCGGCGGATGGCCTCGGCCTTCTCGCGCGCTTTCTTCTCGGAGGGTTTCTCGAAATGTTGCCGAAGCTTCATCTCGCGGAACACGCCCTCACGCTGCAGTTTCTTTTTCAGGGCACGAAGCGCCTGATCGACGTTGTTGTCGCGAACACTGACCTGCATGTGGTTGTCACCACCTTTCTAGGTTAAAGTTGCATAAGATTGCAGGAAGTGGCCGTATAGCAAAGGCGTTCTAGCTTGTCTAGGGCAACACCTGATCACGATGGAGACACCGATGGCCGACACAGACGTGAAAGACGCGCTGCTGCAAGCGGCGAAACCGCACGTGCCGTTCGACGGTTGGAGCGAGGCGACGTTCAAAGCGGCGCAAGCGGATTCCGGGGTGAGCCCGGGCCTTGCTGCGGCGGTCTGTCCGCGCGGGGCGGTTGATCTGGCGATGGCGTATCATGAGGAGGGCGACCAAGCCATGCTGGCCAGTCTGAATGATGCGGACCTTAACCAGATGCGGTTTCGCGACAAGGTGACGGCGGCGGTTCGGTTTCGTCTGGAAGCGGTGGAGGACAAGGAACTGGTGCGCCGGGGCATGACGCTTTTTGCCTTGCCGCACTACGCTTTTGAGGGGGCGCAGGCGATCTGGAAGACCTGCGATCATATCTGGACCGCTTTGGGGGACACGTCGGACGATGTGAACTGGTACACCAAGCGTGCCACGCTGTCGGGTGTCTATTCGTCAACCGTTCTCTACTGGCTGGGTGATCAGAGCGAAGGGCATGAAAAAACCTGGGCGTTTCTTGACCGGCGGATTGAGGATGTGATGCAGTTTGAGAAAGTCAAAGCCAAGGCGCGCGAGAGCAAGCTGGTCGATGGCCTTATGAAAGGTCCATTCTCCTTCCTCAACCGGATCAAAGCTCCGTCTGGCAGGCCTCATACCGGTATGCCGGGCCGCTGGAGTCGCTGATCACCGGTTCTTTGCAATTCTGATCGAGGCTGATACCACCTTTCCTCGTGGAGGGTGGATACTTGCCTCAGACAATGCGTGTCGTTGAGATCACCAAACCCGGTGGGCCAGAGGTTCTGGTGCCATCGACACGGGCCATTCCAGTGCCGCGCCATGGCGAGGTGGTGATCAAGCTGGCCTATGCGGGTGTAAATCGGCCCGATGCCTTGCAGCGCGCAGGGCTCTACGATCCCCCGAAAGGCGCTAGCGACCTTCCCGGTCTGGAAGGCGCAGGAGAGGTCGTGGCCCTCGGGCCCGGCGTCGCGGATGTGGCTTTGGGGGATCGGGTCTGTGCTCTGTTGCCCGGCGGCGGCTACGCCGAATATGTGGTCACTGCGGCGGCGCATTGCCTTCCCGTTCCCAAAGGTCTCACCCTGAAACAGGCAGCGTGTCTGCCTGAGACGTTTTTCACCGTTTGGACCAATGTGTTTCAACGCGGACGTCTGCGGACGGGCGAGCGTTTTCTTGTGCATGGCGGATCAAGCGGCATTGGGACAACGGCCATTCAACTGGCCCATGCCTATGGCGCACGGGTGTTTGCCACCGCCGGATCCGATGCCAAATGCGCGCAATGCCTGAAGCTTGGGGCAGAGCAGGCGATCAACTATCGCACGGAAGATTTCGTCACTGTGTTGCAGAAGGCCGGGGGCGCAAACCTGATCCTCGACATGGTTGGCGGGGCCTATCTTGCACGAAACCTGGATGCGCTGGCCGATGAGGGACGCCTGGTGCAGATCGCCTTCCTGCAAGGACCGCGGGTTGATGTTAACTTTACACAGGTTATGACCCGGCGCTTGACCGTCACCGGTTCAACCCTGCGGCCTCAATCGACCCTTGCCAAGGCGCGCATCGCCGAGGATTTGCGCCGCCACGTTTGGCCGTTGTTGGAGGCCGGGCGCGTCGCACCAGTGATGGATTCAGAGTTTCCGCTGATGGATGCCGCCAAGGCGCACGCCCGCATGGAGAGCTCTGATCACATTGGCAAAATCGTTCTGAAGGTGGGTTGAGACATGGGCACGGCACAGGCGGTCATCTTGTGTCTGGCAGGCCTCAGCCTTTTGCTCAGCGCTGTGGCTATGCGGCGTGACAAAGCGCCTGTCTGGCGGTTCGCACCGCCCGATGAGGTTCCGTCACAAGGCACGCCCAGATTTGAGACGGTGTTTGAATATGATATCACCGAGGGCCAGGCACACGCGCCCTCTCTGGTCGTCACGGACAAAGGTTTTGAGCTTCTATGGTTCGAAGGCTCAGCCGAGGCGCAGGCGGATGTGGACATTTATTTTGCACGGTTTGAGCGGTCTGGTGAAGGATGGGTCAAGACGGATCAGGGGACACGTATCGGCCGCGCCGATCTGGGCGCTGCAATGGAGCCGGAACAGCTTGTGGTCACGCTTGGCAACACGGTGGAGAACGACGCCCGCCCCGGACATGTCTTTGCGACGGTGGTCTCGGTCGGGGGCTGGGCCATGGCGTCGGTTGCAGATGTTCAAATGGGACCGCAAGGTCCGGTCTGGGCGCGCAAGCTGAACCTGTCGCCGTTTCTCAATCGCTCGCATCTGGTGAAATCCCCGATGGTGAAATTCGCCGACGGCAGCCACGGCTTGCCCGCCTATTTCGAGCTTGGGGCCACGCATGGTACGTTTGTTCGGTTCGCCAAGGATGGCCGTGTGCGCGACACGGCACGGATGAGCGGAGAGGGCAAACCCATCCAGCCGATGGTCGTGCCTTTGACTGAGACACACGCGGTGGCCTTCCTGCGCGATTTTGACCCCTCCGGGCACGTCCTGAAATGCGAGACGCCGGATGGTGGGCAAACCTGGACGGATGCGGTGCCGATCGATATGGCCAATCCCAGCGCGCCGGTCGCGGCACTCTCGCTGGGGCATGGGCTGATCTTGATGGCGGCCAATGATGCAACCACTCCGGATGATCGTCTTAGCCTGCTTTTGTCACAGGACGAAGGCGAGACGTTTCATTTTCTGAAAGAAGTTGCATCGCAAGGGGCTGGAGCCCGGTATCCGATGCTGCGCACGCTCCCCGACGGGACGATTCTGCTGACGTATTCGGTGGGCAATAAGAAAGGCCTGAGGGTCCTGGCGTTCAATTCGGATTGGGTGGCGGTGCAATGACAGAGCTCGGGGCAAAGGCATGCATCGCCATTTTGCTGGGCTGGGTGGCCTTTGCGGTGACCGGTCTGGTGTTGCCTGCATGGTTGGCTTTGATCTGTGCCGTGGGGGCAGGTGGCGCTTGCGCGACCATTTTGCGAAAAACCATTGGCATAAACGGTTTTGTCGCGCTGTTGGCGCCGTTTGGCGTTATGTTGCCCGCCTTGGCGCTGCGCGATGTTGCCGTGGCGTTTGGCATACCCATTCCCGGCTTTGCCGCGTTCGAAATAGGGGTGTTCTTACTGCTCTACACCGGGTTTCTGCTGGCCGCTTTCGGCAAGCTGCCACTTGATCTCTACCGCTATGGCTACGCGCCAAAGCCCGTGGCGATCATGGTGCTGGTGGTCTGTGCCTATGCCCTTCTAACCGGCAACTGGTTTCTGGCGACTGTGGCTGTCCTCGCGCAAGGTATCTGGACGCTTGGCTGGGGCAGTAGCAACTGGCTGGACCATGTGCTGCATGTGGTGCTCTGGCCGGTGGCAGCGGTCGTGCTTCTCACCCAGCTGATCTAGGACTGTGGGCCGCGCAATAGGGTATTTCGGACAAGAAAGAAGCAAGAATGCCTTTTATCGGATTGGCTCAAACTGTGCATCCTTAAGTGTGCAATCTCGGATCACGTCGCGCCCACAGGGCACTGGGTCGAGGTCTTTCGACAGGCATATCCGAACCTCTTGAATATGATCCGCGCGGCAGGTGACGGTGACCATGTCCCGGGTCAGGTTCGGATTGGCCTTGAGAAACGCGTCTTCCACAACAGAGGCTGGCAGTTCTACGGGTTTGTTCAGTTTGCGAAAAACCTCGGGGCGTTCAATCTGCTCATAGGCCTCACGGCTAAGCGCGTAGTAGTCCGGTGCAGAGAGGCCCGAGCAGGATCCATGCTTGCGCCATTGATACCAGGCCAAACCCGCGCTTCCCATGATGTCCGTCATCTCGCGCGTCATCCTGCGCGAGGGAGGGCGTTCGGCGGTTTGGCAATGGGCGGGCCAGCCGCGGTGATACTGAGGCCACAGTCCATGAAGCACCCAGCCATAATCCTGTGACACATCGCATTGTGGAGCGTCGCGCGCATCGCCTTCGAGCGCACACCAGTTGGGCGACCAACTGAGAGATAGCACATAATAGTCGAACACACCGGGCTTGTCTGCGTCGGCCATGGCCGATGACGCCGTGAACAGAAAAACGAGAAACGCACGCAACAGATCGCTCTTTCTTTTTGGATTTGTCCCGACTATATACGCGCCAAGTTCCCCGACAACGGAAACCCGTCCTGAAGACCCTCAGGACCGCCTTTTCCAGGCGACGGGACAGATTTGCGCCAAGGAGATGCCGCGATGTCAAAGCCATTGATGACCAAAGCCACCGCTGTTTGGCTGGTGGACAACACAACAATCAGCTTCAAGCAGATTGCCGATTTCGTTGGCCTACATGAATTGGAAGTGCAAGGCATAGCCGATGGGGATGTGGCGACTGGTGTCAAAGGGTTCGACCCGATTGCCAACAATCAATTGACGCAGGAAGAAGTTGAAAAGGCCGAGAAAGACCCGCTGCATAAGCTGACTTTGAAGTTTAACCCAGCGGCCGTGGGCGAGGAAAAGCGACGCGGTCCACGGTATACGCCTTTGTCGAAACGTCAGGACCGCCCAAATGCGATCCTGTGGTTGGTGAAGTTTCACCCAGAGCTGGTAGACAGCCAGATTGCCAAACTTGTCGGCACCACCAAGCCCACGATCCAGTCAATTCGTGAGCGCACGCATTGGAACATCTCGAGCATGGAGCCGGTGGATCCGGTGGCGCTTGGACTATGTAAGCAAAGCGAACTTGACGCGGTTGTACAAAAGGCCGCTGCCAAAAAGGCCAAGGAAGGCGCGCCCATGGATGATGACGAGCGTCGCAAGCTTCTGAGTACCGAGCAAAGTCTTGAGGCCGATGCAGAGCCGCGCATTCCGACAGCGATTGAAGGGCTTGAGACGTTCAGCCTTGGTAACGACGAGCCCGAAGAGCCTGAGAAGGAAATCGACGCGGACAGCTTCTTTAACTTGCCGTCCGGTGACGGTGACGAAGAGGACAAAGACGAAGCTTGACGCATTCTCGCGCCAACTAAACTGCCAGGTGGAACGGGGGCGTGCCGTGAAAGTCGCAGTCATTGGGGCAGGCATGATCGGATCTGCCGCCGCCCGTCATTTGTCAAAGCTTGGCCATGAGGTGTGCCTGATTGGTCCAGACGAACCGCGCGAGAAGAAGCACCATAAGGGTGTGTTTGCGTCACATTATGACGCTGGTCGGATCACGCGCACGCTTGACCCGGATCCGTTCTGGGCACGAGCAAGCGCGGACAGTATTGCACGATACGGCGACATCCAGGCCGAAAGCGGTATTCCTTTTTACACAGAATGTGGATTGTTGATGGCCGGGCCTTCGGGTCATCCGGCTATAACGAAAACCCAGGCGCTGGCGATACAGGAAAGCTATGAGTTTCAAAGCTATTCTGCTGGTGCGCTGTCATCCAGATTCCCTGATTTCTCCTTTGATGCTTCGACGCATGCCCTCTTTGAGCCTAAAGGCGCGGGCTACATCGATCCTCGGGCTCTGGTCGCGGCACAGATTGCCATTGCGCAGAACGCCGGAGCAACACGTGCTCTCCAGATTGCGAACGGTGTTCGGGAGACAGCGTCCGGCGTCGAAATCGAAACAGAAGACAGGCAATTTACGGCTGACCAGGTTCTGGTAGCTGCGGGTGGTTTCTCGAACATGGTCTTGTCAGAGCCACTGCCCATCACAGTCATGGCGCGCACCATCCTGATGGTGGAGGTCGAGGAACGTGAAGCCGAGCGGCTAACCGGGTTGCCGCCTGTGATACAGTATTTCGGAGATGGCACGGATATGTATTTATTGCCACCGATCAAGTATCCCGATGGGCGGTATTACATCAAACTGGGAGGAGACCCCAGCGATGTCGTGTTGGGGGATATCGGCCAAATTAAGAAATGGTTTCGGCAAGGCGGTGATGGCGCAGTAGGCGGAACCCTGGATGAAATCCTGACAACTCTCATGCCCTCAGCCAAGCTGGGGTCGCGCTATATTGCGTCATGTGTCACAACCTTCAGCGAGGATCAGCGACCGATCCTGAAACGTCTGAGTGATCGAGTGAGCGTCGCGACAGCAGGGTGTGGGCGCGGTGCGAAATGCAGTGATGAGCTGGGGCGTTTGGGGGCGGTGATAGCACTTGGACATGACCTGCCTGTCTGGGTTGATGTTGCCAGACCAAAAGCGTCCGGCCTTTAACCTGAGACATCAAACAAAGGCACGGCGCAAGCAACACGCATACCTTGCGCTGCATTCGACCCAAAGCTGTGAGTCAGGTTTTAGGTCGAACGCTTTAAAGAGCTTTCCTCGCATTGAGAGCAGCAGAAATCGTGCCGTCATCCAAGTAGTCTAGTTCTCCTCCGATTGGCACACCTTGCGCCAGCGAGGTGAGCGTTACGCGGTCTTCCAATTGGTCGGCGATGTAATGTGCCGTTGTTTGACCATCAACTGTGGCGTTGAGAGCTAAAATGACCTCTGAGATATTCTCGCTTTGCACCCGGTCCAAGAGCTTTGGAATACGAAGCTGTTCCGGGCCGATCTGGTCCAAGGCTGAAAGCGTTCCGCCCAGCACATGGTAACGTCCCTTGAACATGGCTGTGCGTTCCATGGCCCACAGGTCGGCGACATCTTCAACCACACAGATCAAACCGTTCGCTCGTTTCTCAGAGGCGCAGATGTCGCAAATATCCGTGGTGCCGATATTGCCGCAGTTGAGGCATTCACGAGCCGTGACAGCAACCTGTTGCATAAGATCTGCCAGAGGCGTCAGCAAAAGTTCACGTTTGCGGATCATATGAAGCACGGCGCGGCGGGCCGAACGCGGACCCAGCCCGGGAAGTTTGGCCATCATCTCAATGAGAGCTTCCAGATCGCGCGTGGAATTCATGCCCAGTCAGAGCGCCCTAGAATGGAAGCTTCATATCCTTGGGAAGCCCCATACCTTCGGTAATCTTTCCCATCTCTTCCTGAGCCTTCTTTGTTGCCTTGGTCTGGGCATCCTTTATGGCGGCAAGGATCAGATCCTCCACAACTTCCTTATCGTCGGAATTGAAGATTGACGGGTCGATATCCAGACCCTTGAGTTCACCCTTTGCCGTGCAGGTGGCTTTGACCAGACCCGCTCCGGATTCGCCGGTGACCATCAGATTGTGCATGTCTTCCTGCAGCGACGCCATCTTCTGCTGCATTTCCTGAGCGGCCTTCATCATCTTGGCCATGTCGCCCATTTGGCCCAATCCTTTGAACATATCGGTCTCCGAGGTTTGACTGCGGTTGGGTTCTAGATACGGGGCAGGACAGGGCGGGGCAAGGGGCGGAAAGATGGAGACGTGTTCATTCAAAGCGCAGAGTACCGAATATCGTGAATTGGAAAACTGTATCGCAAAGGTGACGTGTGCGGTCAGGAAGGAACTCGCTCAAAAGGCCTATCAACCTGTGGGCGATGGTATCTCTACGAAAAACAACACAGCAAGAATAAGCGCCGCGAAAACGAGCAAAGCGAGAGTAGTGGTGACTAAGATGGCTTTGTTTTCGCTCTTGTCGAGCGCCACGGACGCGCGGGGATGGTCTGCTGTGTCATTTGCTAAACCCGCGCCGGCCGGCGCTGCATCTTGCTGCACGACACGCAGGTGGTTTCGTTTGTGAACAATTGTGGACCGTCTGTATATGTTGTTGTCTGTCCGTGCTGCTGCGGGTCTCTTCGGTTCTCGCAGAGCAGAATCAGAGCCTTTGAGTTGCACCGCGGACCTGTCCAAATCCTTGCAAATTGGAGGGGTCGCCTGAGTCCCTGACACAATAAGCTCCCACGGGCTCTTGGGCGCAGCGGGCATAGATTTCAGAAGGATCTCAGCATTGAGAGTCAGCTTCTGAAATTCTGGTGCGATCTGAGACTTTGTTTCCAACAGATACTTCGCCGCGCCACGCCTGAAGCGGCGTATTTCGTCCTTGTCTTCCAATTGCGCGAGAAGAAGTGACATGGCGTAAAGCGTAAAGTCCTGAGGGCTAAAATCCCCCCAAACTGTTTTCATTTTCCGGTACGCGACTTCCAAAGGCCTGAGAATCGCTTGATCCGGGGGAGACACCATATCTTCGCCGACATGGGTAGAGATTGCGTGCAATGCTTCCCCGAAACAGGCCGCGCGATTGCCTTCTTCCGCAAACAATTCAAGCGGTTCCGGCTTGGTGAAGGTTGCTACGACACGATCCAGAACTTGATTTTGTACGGCCGGTGAATGTTTACGAGTGGTCCTGAACAAATGCCCAACCTTCCAGATATGGAAAGTGCCATAGCAGCAATGGGGCAAGGTCTGGTAGTCTGTATTTGGCCGCTACTAGAATTGTTACTTCAACTCATGTCTCTGAGGCCCGTGTCAGCGACAGCCGTGCTGTTTCCAAGTGCTCTTTCATCACGTTCGCGGCGCGCTCTGGCTCGCGTGTTCGCAGGGCGTTGAGAATTTGACGATGCTGCGCGTTGTAAAGATTGATCGTCTGCAGATCGAGCGTTAGGCGGCGCATGCGGGTCCAGTCATCCTGTCCGCGGACGTTGGCGATCTGGTTCATGATCCAAACCAAAAGACCATTGCGTGTGCTTTCCGCCAGAGCGCGGTGAAAGGCCGTGTCTGCCTCGGAAAAGGCAACCGGGTCTTCCATGCTTGCCTCCATTCGGGCGCACAGGATCTCCATTTGATCAAAATCGGCGCGCCGACCGTGCAGCACCGCAAGGCGACAGATATGCGGCTCAAGTGCAAAGCGGGCATCCATGAGTTCCAACGGCGTGGCGTTTTCGATTTCGCTGGCCGAGATGGTTTCGGACTTGTGGACCACATATGTGCCACTGCCGGGACGGGTTTCGACAAAGCCCTCTTCTTCGAGTTGCAGCAGAGCCTTACGCACGGTGCCGCGTGCCGCCCCATAGGTGTCAGACATCACGCGTTCTGGCGGAAGGCGGTCATGTTGCTGCAAGGTTCCCTTTGCAATCTCGCGTCTGACCAAAGCAGCTATGTCCGCCGCGCCCATTCTCTGTGCGTCTGCCATCAGAATCCCCTAAATTTAGACCAATACTAAACCATTTTTCGGGGTATTCCAGCAAAATTATCGAATTTGGATCAAAATCGGTTGACTTTTGGACCGGCTCTGGGAATTGTTAATGATAGGGGAGCTTTTTCGCCCCCTGCCACCAAACAAAAATTCGCAAGCGCCGGCGAACCATCGGAGGCTTGCATAACATCAGGGAGTTATATTGTGGCTGAAACTGATCTCGAAAGATTTGTAGAGGCGCCGGGTCGCGCCGAGAAAATCAAAGAAGTGCGGAAGATGATTGATGCCAAGGGCATTGAATATCTGTACCTGCAATTCGTTTCGGTAACCGGCAAAATCATGGGCAAGGGCATTCCCGCCGATCACTGGGAAAGCGTTGCCATGAAAGGCTTCCAGCTGGTTTACGGCGCCACGGTGAACCTCTTTACCGACCGTGCGGGCAACTATCTGGGCTATGGCCCTGAGGCTGCTGAGCTGGTCGGCATTCCAGAGCCTGAAACCTTTATGCAGCTGCCCTGGGCGCCGCAGATTGGTCGATTCTACTGCACGCTCTTCCGCAACCGGGAAGAAAAGGAAAATCCGGGCGGCTACCTGACATCAGATTGCCGGGGCAACCTGCGCCGGATGCATGAGGATTTTCAGAAAAAGCACGGTCGCAGCCTGCGCATCGGCACAGAGCCGGAAATGATGTGGCTCAAGTTCGATGAGAATGGCAAGCCCAAAGACGGGTTCTCCAAGCCCTACTGCTATCACATCGACCAGTTCGAAAGCCTGCGTCCGGTATCCATGCAGGTGATCAAATACGCGCGCCAGATGGGTCTGGATATGATCCAGGGTGACCACGAGGATGCACCGGGTCAGTTGGAGCTGAACTGGATGTTCGACGATGTGCTGCGCAATGCGGACCGTCTGACCACCTATCGCCAGATCTGTGCGCAGGTGGCGCGCGAGCACGGCATTTTCGCCTGCTTCATGACCAAGCCTTTCATGGGCGTATCGGCGTCGGGGTGTCACCACAACATGAGCCTGTGGCGCGGGGGTGAGGATCAGTTCGTAAAATGCGGCAACAACCCCGATGACCTGCCGGGCATGGCCGAGAACTACATGTATGTCAAAGGTGGTGAAAACACCTTCATGCCCGACGATGATGACCCGCAAATGCCTGGAAAAGAAGGGCTCGAGGCGATCGGTGGTGTGGTGCACCATCTGCAGGCCCTGACGGCCATCGGATCTTCTACTGTAAACTCCTACCGCCGTCTTTGGGATACCGGTTTCTGGGCGCCTATCTTCGCCGATTGGGGCTTTCAGAACCGCACGACAGGTCTTCGGGTTTCGGCCCCGGGGCGCTTTGAATACCGCTCTGTTGACTCGATGGTGAACCCATATCTGATGGGCTCTTGCCTCTTGGCGGCCATGGATGATGGTATCGACAACAAGCTTGATCCTGGTGAACCTGAAGAGCGTAACATCTACGAGGCGATCAAAGCCGGCAAGCAGGTTAAGAAACTGCCAATGTCGCTAGGCGAGGCCCTTGATTTCCTCGAAAACAGCCCTGTCGTGCAGCGCGGTCTGCCCGGCGAGATGTACCGCCTGTTCCATGAATACAAGTATGACGAATTTGCGCGCTTCAACGCAACCGTCACCGATTGGGACAGTGAAACTTACATGGAATGTCTTCCCTGAGGCAGACCATGCTTTTGGCAGCGGGTTGAGGAACTCGCCGCCACCTTACACGAACACGCAACCCAGAGGAGGCGCTTCCAGATGTGTGGAATTGCTGGACTAATTCACAAGGGCAAAAGCAGCTCGGTCGGGTCGGAAATGACCGCCATGTTGCAGGCGCTCAAACACCGGGGGCCTGACAGCACCGGTTATGCCGTCTACGGCAACCCCACCAAGGGCGACTATATCATGCGCTTGAAGGTGGCCGAAGCCGAGGACATGGAAAAGGGCCGCGGCATCCATCAGGTGATCGCCGACCGCATCACCGAGGTTGAAGCCATTCTCAAAGAGCATGGCGCCAAGGTGAAATCCAAGGATGCCCCTCGGGAATATTCTCTGCGCTACGTCATCAGCCATGATGGTGACACCGGCGAGATGGCTGAGCATATCGAAGAGACCGATGGTGTTGAGATCCTTTCGATGGGCAATGGCCTTGAGTTGATCAAAGACCTTGGCGACGCGACGGTTGTGTCAGAAGCTTATGGCCTGAATGATTTTCAAGGCACCCATGCAATTGGTCACACCCGCATGGCCACCGAGTCGGACGTGGACATCAAATCGGCGCACCCATACTGGGCGTTCCCTTACAACGACGTCAGCGTTGTGCATAACGGCCAGATCACCAACTACTGGATCATGCGCCGCGAGATGGAGCGCAAGGGCCACCGGTTCATGTCCAACTGCGACTCCGAGCTTCTGGCCGTCTACACTGCGCACAACCTTGCCAATGGTGTGTCGCTTGAGGACAGCCTGCGCCAGTCGATCGAAGAGATTGATGGCGTGTTTACCTATCTGGTGGCGACCAAAGATCAGCTTGGCATGGCCAAGGACACAATGGCGGCAAAACCACTGGTTCTTTACGAAAGTGATGACCTGATTGCGATGGCCTCAGAAGAGGTGGCAATCCGCGCGATCCTTCCCGAAGAGATCGACACGTATGACCCATATGACGAGGAGGTCCGGGTATGGCAGGCGTAACAGACGCAGAACTGAAGGAAATGACCCAGGAAGAGCGGGTGACCGCTCTGGGGATGCGCACCGAAGCGCTGACGGGCAAATCGCTCTATGTAGAGTTTGACCCCGATGCCGAAGAGCGCTTCACCTATCCTTGGGCACCTGATGTTGATTTCAACAAGCGCACCGAGATGGATTGCGATGGGATGACCACAACGGAAGTGAATTCCGGCATTCGTGATCTGATGGCGCAGGGCTACGGCACGGTGGTGCTTAAGAACCCGCGCGGCATGCATTCGCTTGGTGTGGGCATCCTCAGCAAACTGAACCTGATCATCGAAGGGTCTACGGGCTACTTTGCGGTTGGTCTGATTGACGGGCCGAATGTGCGCATCAATGGCCGGGTTGGCTGGTCCTGCGGTGAGAACATGATGTCCGGCACGATCATGATCGAGAAGAATGCCGGCTCGACTTTTGGCGCGGCCATTCGTGGCGGTGACTTGGTTTGCCGTGGCTCGGTTGGATCTCGGACGGGCATCGACCAGAAGGGCGGCACGATTATCGTGGGTGGCGACACCGGTGCGCTTTCGGGCTTCATGATGCAGCGGGGCCGCATGGTGGTCTGCGGCAACGCAGGCAAGAACCTGGGCGACTCGATGTATGACGGCACGATCTTTGTCGGGGGTGAAATCAAGTCATTGGGTGTGGACGCGGTTGAAGCTGAGCTGACCGATCTCGACAAGGCCTGGCTCACACGCAAGCTCACGCAATACGGCCTGATGCCCGACAAAGGCGTGGATCATTTCACCAAGATCGTCGCGGGCAAGATGCTGTGGAACTACGACAATCTTGAGCCCACCGAGAAGAAGCTCATTCTGTAATTCGGCCCCGGCCCGGGCAACCGGGCTGTGCCATTCCATCTAGGAAAGGATATGACATATGGCTGACGGAGATCTGCCGACAAAAAAGGCGCTGGACCGCGACGTAAACCGTATCGGTGACAGCTTTATTTTCCCACCACGGGTGATGGATGATATCCACATCAAATCCGAGCTGGGACGCTACCGGATGCGGGGTTTCTCGCTCTTCAAGAAGATTCCGCACTGGGATGACCTGACATTTCTGCCGGGGACACTCACACGCTTTGTGATCGAAGGCTATCGTGAGAAATGTGAAACCAAGACCGTGATCGGCCCCCGCGCAAAAGTGCCGCTGGAGCTGGACATCCCAGTCTACATCACTGGCATGAGCTTTGGTGCTTTGTCCTATGAGGCGAAGACGGCTCTGGCCCGTGGGGCGACCATGGCAGGCACGGCGACCTGTTCAGGCGAAGGGGGCATGATCCCCGATGAGCGGCGCTATAGCTCCAAGTGGTTCTATCAGTGCATCCAGTCACGCTATGGCTTTAACCCCAATCACCTTGTTCTGGCGGATGGCTGTGAGTTCTTCATTGGCCAAGGCTGTAAGGTTGGTCTGGGTGGCCACTTGATGGGTCAGAAAGTGACCGACCAGGTTGCCGAGATGCGGTCGCTTCCTGCCGGGATCGACCAACGCTCGCCCGCGCGTCACCCTGACTGGCTGGGTCCCGACGACCTTGCGCTGAAAATTCAGGAGATCCGCGAAGCCACAGACTGGCAAATCCCGATCCAGCTCAAGCTGGGTGCGTCCCGTGTCTATGACGACGTGCGGATGGCCGTGAAATGTGACCCCGACAGTATCTATATCGATGGTATGGAAGGCGGCACGGGCGCGGGCCCGCACCTTGCGACCGAAGACACTGGTGTGCCGGGCATGGCCGCAATCCGTCAGGCGCGGAAGGCGATTGACGATCTGGGCAAACGCGGTGAGATCAGCCTTGTTTATGCGGGCGGTATCCGGAACGGTGCGGATGTGGCCAAGGCCATCGCGCTGGGCGCGGATGCGATTGCCATCGGTCACTCGGCCATGATGGCGCTGAACTGCAACAAGGACATACCCGAGGCGAACTATCCCGAGGAAATCGGGTCTGAGCCGGGCTATTGCTACCACTGTCACACGGGCCGTTGCCCGGTGGGTGTGGCCACGCAAGACCCCAAGCTGCGTGAGCGGCTTGACCCGGATGAGGCAGCCGAACGCGTGTACAACTTCCTGCATACGCTGACCATCGAGGCGCAGCTCTTTGCCCGTGCTTGCGGCAAAACATATCTGCACAGCCTTGAGCCTGAGGACCTTGCAGCCTTGACGATGGAAGCGTCGGCCATGGCCGGTGTTCCACTCGCAGGCACCAACCACACGGTTGGCGTCGAGGATTATCACCACCTGTAAACGGTGGGTTTAAAACCCACCCTACCATTGACGCGTAGGGTGGGGTTCCACCCCACCTAACGGAGGAAAACAAAATGGCTGGAACACAATATCGCGGCTCCGAGATCAAGGATGTCGACCAGTTCCTGAAAGACGCAGATGGGCTTGAGTCCGAGCGCGAAAAAGAAATCGGTCAGCACATTGGCTATCGTTACGACGTGAACCTTGTGCCGGATTACAACCGGATCACGCCCTTTTTGACCAAGTATATGGAGGTCATGGGCTGGGACGACCTCAACTGGCTCGAAGATGTTCACATGGGCTATGAGGAAGGCGCACCTGCGGTGTTTGACCGCAACAACAACGGCTGGGTGCGCGTGCCGGATACCATTGAGCTGCCGGACAACCAGCAGGATCGGGACATGATCGCGCGCGAGCTTTTGATCAAGTTCCAGATGTCGGACCGGCATCCTTTGGTCAACCTGCGCAAGGCGTATATGAAGTTCTAAAAACATGCCGCGCCCGCTTGATATCGCTTGCCTTCAAACAAGGCCAATGCCCGACTTTCAGTCGGCGCTGGACGAGGCGATGCCGTTGGCCGAAGCTGCAGTCAAAGCGGGCGCGGATATGCTCTTCCTGCCGGAATATTGCGGCGGGTTGAAAACCGAAGGGGCGGCTGTGGCACCGCCCTCTGCCCCTGAGGCGTCTCATCCGTTTCTTCAGGCCATGCAGGCTTTAGCACGCGACAGGCGTGTCTGGATCAATCTCGGCTCGATTGCCGTGGATGGCCCGGATGGGCGGATCATCAACCGTGGGATCATGCTCGACGATGCCGGGCACATTCGCGGACGCTATGACAAGATCAACATGTTCGACATTCAGCTGAGCGAGACGGAAGTCTACCGCGAAAGCGCACATGTCGAAGCGGGTTGCGAGGCCGTCATCCATGACACGCCCTTTGCGCGCATCGGTCATACGATTTGCTATGATCTGCGGTTTCCCGATCTGTGGCGCAGTCTTGCGCAGGCGGGCGCGGAGATTTTGATTTGCCCAGCGGCCTTTACCAAGAAAACGGGCGAAGCACATTGGCATGTGCTCAACCGTGCGCGGGCGATTGAAAACACGCGTTTTGTCATCTCTCCCTGTGCGATTGGTCCGGTCCCCGGTGGTGGCGAAAGCTATGGCCATTCTCTGGTCATCAATCCCTGGGGCGAAGTGATTGCCGATGGCGGCACAATCCCCGGTGTGGTGCAGGCGCAGATCGATCTGGATCAGGTCGTGGAAACAGAAGCCCGCATTCCAAGTCTCGCCAATGAACAGGAATTCACGCTTGTGTCTGTGGACGCAAAAAGGAGTGTGGCATGAGCTCTCTTGCTGCCCAGTTGGGCCAGAGTTTTTCCGACAACCCGCTGCGGTTGGCGTTTCTGAAATGGCAGTGCCATGTGCGGCAATTGTCCATGCGCAACAATGACGGTCGCCCCGATGATGCGATCATGCCAGAAGTCACGCCAAAGGGTGCGGCAGAGCCGCTCGGCGCGGTGATCACGGTGATGAACAAAGCGCCGGGCTATTCGGTGACGCCTGAGTTACAGCATATGGCGGCCAAGACAAATGACCCGGCCCAGCGGCGGCAAAACGCGCTGCAGTTTCTGTCGGCGACCTACTACCAGAAGGCCAAGGAATTTTCCGACATCCTGACCGCGACCTTTCCACCTGGATCTCCGGGGGCCAAGACGTTGCATGAGGCAAAGCATGCAACCCTGACCTTTGAGGCCTATGGTCAACGGTTTGATCTGGAATGCAAAATCTGGCGGCTGGCGCCGCATAACCTTCTGCATCAGGCCACCATGGCGCATAATATTCTATTCAATCCGACCTTGCCGCCCGCGACTGAGGTGCTTGGGTTTGAGCCAGATTGGGACGCAAGCCGCGCTGACCCACCGATCGGGCGACGGTGAGCCGTGGGATGTGAGTATTTGGAGAACAATGAAAGAAGGGCCTTCGGGTTCTTTTTTTATGTTTGGTGAAATTGGATACAATATGTATACATAACATGTTCAACGTGAGTCGTTCATGACAAAAGATCGCAAAGCCCACTGTCTGGAAGACATCAAGATGCGCATCCTGACGCTGGATATCGCACCCGGCAGTGATCTTGATGAGGCATCGCTCTGTGAGCGTTACGGCATGTCACGCACACCCATGCGCGAGATTTTTCAACGGCTTGGCGGTGAGGGGTATGTGGAACTGACCCAGAACCGCGGTGCGAAAGTGGCGTCGATGGATTTGGCTGTCATGCGGATGTTCTTTCAGACGGCCCCGGTGATCTATGCCAGTGTGGCGCGGCTTGCGGCGGAAAACCGGCAGGACTTGGATCTGGCCAGATTGCGCGCCCTGCAAGGTGATTTTCGTACAGCAACAGAATCCGGAGATGCCGGGAAGGCCGCGTTGCTCAACCACCGGTTTCATCTGTGCATTGGCGAGATGGCGCGCAATCCCTATCTGCTGCCAAGTCTGAAGCGCATGTTGATTGATCACACGCGGCTCAGCCAGACATTTTACCGCCCCGCATCAGACGACGAAGCCGCGCGCGTGGCGCAAGCCGTCGACCAGCATGATGCTATGATCGCGGCCTTTGCGGCGCGTGAGGCAGAGCGCGCGGTGGATCTGACGATTGATCACTGGAACCTGTCGCGTGACCGGCTGGAGCGGTTTGTCACCCCTGATCCACTTCCCATAGATTTTTTGACCGAAAGAGGAGGCGCGCATGCAGTTTGAGGGCATATGGACCCCGATTGTGACGCCGTATCACCCGGATTTCTCGCTCAATGAGGTTGCTCTGGCCGAAACGGTTGAATTACTCATTGCGGGTGGTGTGCATGGCATCATCGCGGCGGGTACGACGGGGGAGTATTACGCGCAGAGCTTTGAGGAGCGTGTGGATTTGGCGCGCCGGATCAAAGCGTTGATCAAGGGCCGTGTACCGATGGTGATGGGCACCGGGGCGATGCGCACAGAAGATAGCATTGACTACGCCAAGGCCGCCGTTGAGATCGGCGCCGATGCACTCTTGGTGGCCACACCGCCCTACGCGGTGCCAACAGGGCGTGAAATTGCGCTGCATGCGTTGGCGATTGACCGTGCGGCGAACCTGCCGGTCATGCTTTACAATTATCCGGGCCGGATGGGTGTGAACATGGATGAAGAGACGCTGGACCGGCTGGGGCGCAATCCGAATTTCTGCGGGATCAAGGAAAGTTCTGGAGATATCAATCGTTTGCATCTGATTGGCCGGGACTATCCGCATTTGGGCCTGCTCTGCGGTATGGATGACCAGGCGCTGGAATTCTTTGCTTGGGGCGCGCGCGGCTGGGTTTGCGCGGGGTCAAACTTTGCACCTGAAGCGCACGTGGCGCTCTACCGGGCTTGTGTGCTGGAAGGCGATTTCACCAAAGGGCGCGCGATCATGTCGGCGATGATGCCGCTGATGCGGGTGCTGGAGCAAGGCGGTAAATTCATTCAGTGCATCAAACATGGGCTAACCATGCGTGGGGTTGAAGCGGGTCCACCGCGCAAGCCGTTGCAACCTTTGAACAAAGACGATCGGCGGGCGCTTGAGGAAGTGATCCGCACGATGAACACGGCGATTGCGGCCATTGAGGGGGGCAAGATATGAGCGAATTTTGTTTGACATATTGCGCTGTCGCGTCCCGGCCGAAGAGCCGGGATCTCTACGTTGGCCAAGAGGTCCCGGGTCAAGCCCGGAACGCGAGCGATGGAAGGGTGAGCGGTGATGACTGAATTGCTGACACGGGATGAATATGGCGCGATTGCCGCGGAGATGGACTTTCCCGCCGCGCCGTTTGTGGATGGAAAATTCCGCAAGGGCGCGGGCCCGATGATGGAGACAGTGAACCCTGCAACGGGGAAGGTCTTAACGAAGGTTAGCACCGCCGGACAGAAGGATGTGGATTTTGCGGTGCAGAAAGCGCGCGAGGCGTTTGATCGGGGTGAGTGGTCCAAAGCGCATCCCAGTGACCGCAAGGATGTGCTCATTCGCCTGTGCAAGCTGATCACGCGGCGGCGGCATGAGCTAGCTGTGATGGAGAGCCTCGACAGTGGCAAACCCATTCGCGATTGCGAGATGATCGACATCCCTGAAACTATCCACACGATCAAGTGGCATGGGGAGCTGATTGACAAGATTTATGATCAGGTTGGCCCCTCAGGCGATGATGCGCTGAGCATGATCGTGCGCGAGCCGATTGGCGTGGTGGCCTGTGTCTTGCCATGGAATTTCCCGCTTTTGATGATGGCCTGGAAAATTGGCCCGGCCCTAGCGGCGGGCAATTCGGTGATTGTGAAACCTGCCGAACAGACCAGCCTGACGGCGCTGCGTTTGGCAGAGGTGGCACATATGGCGGGTATCCCGCGCGGGGTCTTGCAGGTACTGCCGGGGAATGGGCCAAGCGTGGGCGAGCCGCTCGGTCTGCATTTGGATGTGGATATGGTGAGTTTCACCGGATCGACCGAGACCGGCAAACGGTTCCTGCGTTATGCCGCTGATAGCAATATGAAAAAGGTCACGCTGGAATGTGGTGGCAAGAACCCGGCTGTGGTGCTGGAGGATGCCGAAAACCTCGACCATGTGGCCGAACATGTGGTGAATGCAGCCTTCTGGAATATGGGAGAGAATTGCTCGGCCACCTCGCGTCTGATCGTTCATAAGGCCGTCAAAGAGCCGCTGATGGAGAGGATCGTGGCCCGCATGCGGGATTGGAAAACAGGTGATCCGTTGGACCCGGCCAACCACTTTGGGGCGCTTGTGGACGCAGAGCATTGCAAGAAGGTGGCGGGGTATCTCAAGGGAAAGGCGGTGGCTGGCGGGGCCAAGCCCAAGGGTAACTTTGTGGTGCCGACGGTTTATGACGTGAACAAGTCCGACGCGCGCGCCAGGGAAGAGATCTTCGGACCCGTGCTGAGTGTCATCGAGGTGGCCAGCGAAGCCGAGGCAATAGAGCTGGCCAATGATACCGAGTATGGGCTGGCGGCGTCGGTCTTCACCGGCAACATTCGCCGTGCTTTAAGTGCTGCGAAAAACATACGCGCGGGTACGGTCACGGTGAATTGCTACGGCGAAGGCGATATCGCGACGCCCTTTGGCGGCTTCAAGCAATCCGGCTTTGGCGGGCGCGACAACGGCATCCATGCGCATGATCAGTTTACAGAAGTGAAGACGATTTGGGTCGATCTGAGTGATCCCAGGGATGGGGATTTGGTGGGATGACGACAGCTCAAGTTGACATGAACGAGCTTTTTGCAGCAGCGAGGTATGAGATCGCGGCCTACGTTCTTTTCAAAGAAAGAGTATCCATTGCCTCCACAGTCTTGGAGTTTAACGGGCTAGATATCGACCTTGTCGACAACGAACAACTTTCCAAACCAATTCAGGATTTGCTGGATTCAGGGGATTTCTCGCTTGAAGAAGTCGAGGCCCTAGCCGTGGAGGGGTCTTTGTATGCAATTTATGCTAATGCAGAGAAACAGCCTGGCGCAGTAGTGAACGCAAAAGTTTCGTTAGGAATCCTCAAGCCAACCCGGCGCCAGAATTTTCTGGGCAGAATTTTCGGCAGGATGTTCGGAGGCAAAAATGACCGTTGAAGCCGTAGGAACCGTCCGCCGCGGTCGCGGCGCGCGCAAGCAGGCGCGACAGGCTCGGGATGTGACAATGCTGCCCGCGCTCAAGCGGGGCATTCCTCTGACAGAGCCAATGGATGCCGAACAGATTGAGCGCATTGATGCCGCCTCCATGGATATCCTCGAAAGTGTCGGCGTGGTTTTCCGCGATGATATCGCGATCGCCGATTGGAAAAGTGCAGGCGCGGATGTGCGCGATGGCGACCGGGTGCATCTGGATCGCGGGCTGGTGCGGGAGCTGATCGCTTCCATCCCCGAAACGTTCACTTACCACGCGCGCAATCCAAACAATACGCTCCCGTTTGGAAAGGATCATGCGATCTTTGTGCCCATGACCGGCGCGCCTTATCTGCGTGATCTTGACGATGTGCGCCGCAATCCGACGCTCGACGACCTCGCGAATTTCCACAAGCTGAGCCATATGCTCCCCGCGATGCATTCCTCTGCGCATCATATCGTTGAGCCCTATGATCACCCTATCAGCCAGCGGCACTTGCGGATCACCTATTCCTCGATGAAGCATTCCGACAAGACGTTCATGGGCATGACGACAAGCCCCAAGAACGCGGAAGATGTGATGGAGATGTGCGCGATCCTGTTTGGTGAGGACTATATCGAAACACATCCGGTGGTGACGGGCAATTGCAACGGGAACTCGCCGCTGGTCTGGGATGAGACCATGCTGGGTGCGATGCGAGCGTTTAACAAACGCAACCAGCCTGTGCTGTGCTCGCCTTTTGTGTTGGGCGGGGCCAACACGCCTGCGTCCGTTGCACCCACGGTGGCGCAGCTGAACGCTGAAGCGCTCAGTGCGCTGGCCTACACGCAAGTGGTGCGCAAAGGATGTCCGGCGATCTATGGGCATTACCTGAGCACCGTCAGCATGAAATCCGGTGCCCCAATGGCAGGCACGCCAGAGATCAGCCTGATGAACCTGATGATCGGCCAGATGGCGCGGCATTATGGCGTGCCTTGGCGGTCATCCAACACGCTGGGCGGGGCCAAGACGTTGGACGCGCAGGCGGGGTATGAGAGTGCAACGACGCTCATGGCGCTACAGATGGCGGGCACGAATTACATGTGGCATTCGGCCGGTTGGAACGAGGCAGGGATGCATTGTTCTATGGCCAAGTTCGTGATTGATGCCGAGCAATGTGCGATGGCCTACCGCATGGCGGAGGGTATTCGCTGGGATGATTTTGACGAGGCGATTGCTGCGGTGACAGACGTGGGTCCAGGTGGGCACTACCTGGGCCATCCGCACACGCTGGAGAATTTCCAGCGGGCGTTCTTCATGCCGGAACTCTTCGACAACAACTCAATTGAGCAATGGCAAGCCGAGGGCGCGGTTGAGGCCAATGAGCGCGCGCTCAACTACACACGTCAGATGCTGAACGACTACGAAGAGCCCAAGCTTGATGAAGCCAAGAATGAGGCCTTGCTAGACTATATCGCCCGGCGGGAACGGGAAATTCCCGCCGCAGACGCCCTTAATCAGGACTACTGATGCGTATCAAAGAGTTCCATATCTATCACCACGATCTGCCGGTCAAAAACGGGCCCTACACCATGTCACACGGGCCGGTCTGGTCGCTTGAAACAACGCTCGTGCAGCTGGTCACAGAGGCAGGTGTCGACGGCTGGGGAGAGGTGTGCCCCATCGGTCCGCTCTATGCCCCGGTGCAAGCCAGTGGCGTGCGCGCGTTGCTCAACGACATTGGTGCCGGGCTCATCGGAGTGGAACTGTCCGTCAATGCCGTGCAGGCCGCGATTGATGGGATGATTGAGGGCGGTAACTATGCGCGCTCTGCTGTGGATATCGCCGTGCATGATGCGTTGGGGCGTTCGCTCGGTGTGTCAGTGGCCACGCTTCTGGGCGGGGCCTATCAGACCCGGTTGCCCTCCTACTACGCCACCGGGATTGGCACGCCGGAAGGGATTGCTGCTTTGGCGCTTGAGAAGGTCGATGAGGGGTACCCCCGCATTCAGATCAAAGCAGGTGGGCGTGATGTGGCCGAAGACATCGCCACTCTGCGTAAGGTGCATGAAGTCATTGGCCACCGCGCGCGGGTGCTTGTGGACCCAAATCGTGGCATGAGTGCCAGTGATGCCCTGCGCCTGTCGCGGGAGTGTCAGGATATCCCCTTCGTGCTGGAACAGCCCTGCAATACCATTGAGGAAATCGCCCGCATCCGCCCCATGATGCACCACCCGATCCATATTGATGAGAGCATGGTCGATCTCAACACGCTGCTGCGTCTGGTGGGGGACGGCCTGGTGGACGGGTTCGGGATGAAAATCTCGCGTTTGGGCGGGCTGCGCCCGGCGTCGACCTTCCGCGATATCGCAGCGGTGCGGCGTATGGCGCATTCCTGTGAGGACAGCTGGGGTGGGGATATCGTCAACGCAGCCTGCGTACATCTTGGGGCGACGGTGCGGCCTGACCTGCTTGAAGGCGTGTGGCTGGCGCAGCCTTATATAGACGGGCATTATGATCCAAACGGTGGCGTACGGATAGAAGGCGGTCACATCAACCTGCCAGAGGGGCCGGGACTTGGCGTGACACCTGATCCTAATATGTTCGGCGTGCCAGCGGCCTCATTTGGGGGATAGGCCGTGGGTGGGCTGCCATATCTCGATCTAGCGGACGGGGCAGTGTCCACACGCGGCCCGGAAGTTATTGCGGCGCGCGATACCCATTGGTGCGCCGAGACGCCCTTTGGTCTCGCGGTGCTGCGCTATCGGCAGGTGGGCAAAATTCTGCGCGACCGGCGCTTCCGACAGGGCAGCCACAACTGGCCTGACACGGTGGGCATCGAAGGCAGCTTTGCCGATTTCTGGCGTGCATCGGTTATCGGCCGAGAAGGTGCAGAGCACCAAAAACTGCGCGCCCTGGCGATCCCGGCGCTAAGAGAAGACTATGTGCGCAGCCTCAAGCCCGCCTTTGATGAGATTGCCCAGGATCTATGCAAAACTCTGCGCGAAAAGGATCACTGTGAATTCCAAACCGCCTTTTGCGAGCCCTTCGCCGGGCAGGCGATCACCACGCTTCTGGGGATGGATCGCCAAGACTGGCCGCTGGTGGCCCACAATGCCGCTGATCTCGGTCTGGCCATGGGGATTGAGGCGCCCAAGTATCAGGCGCGATTCAACAAGGCCTGCGAGACGTTGTTCGATCTTTCCGACAAACTTGTCGGCAAGGTGCGCAAGGGCCGCGATAGCAGCTCTTACGTGGCGCGCATGGTGGCGGAATTTCATCGCAACGGCGATTGCAGCTACGAAGAACTTCTCAATACCATCGTGATCTCAATCTTTGGAGGGGTGGATACGACGCGCGCCTTGCTGGGACTTGGGCTGTCGCTTTTTATCGAGAATTCGGATCAATGGCGCGCGCTGCGGAACGATGCGTCCCTGATCCCTGCCGCCGTTGAGGAATTCATCCGCGCCCGTCCGACCACCACTTGGGCCACACGCGAAGCAATGGAAGATGTCGATCTCGACGGCGTTCATATCGCCAAAGGCACGGTGCTGCATCTTCTGGTTCACGCCAGTGCGCGCGACCCTGAAATTTGCGAAGACCCTTCCTTTGACATCAAGGCGAAGCGTCGCAAGCACTTTGGCTTTGGCGGCGGTGCACATCATTGCATCGGGCATTTCGTGGCACGCACCGACACGGCCTGTGCGCTCGCGGCGCTGCGCCGGACGTTTCGCACAGTGTCCTACGACGGCACGCCAGAGTGGCTACCCGACAGTGGCAACACGGGCGCACTAAGCCTGCCCATTCGATATGAGGTGGATCATGCGATTTGAAGGGAAATCAGCGCTTGTCACCGGAGGTGCGGGCGGGATTGGCGTGGTCCTTGCCGCAAGCTTGCGCGCCGAAGGCGCGCGCGTGGCGGTAAGTGATCGCGACAGTAGCGGGGTAGAGGCCGATGCGCATCTCGATGGAGATCTGCTCGATGGGGCGTTCTGTGATGCCTTGCCGGGACAGGCCGAGGCGGCCCTTGGTGGTCTCGACATGGTCTTCAACAATGCCGGGGTCATTACACGTGGCGACATAACCGAGACAAGCGATGCAGACTGGAGCTTGACCATGGGTGTCAATGTCGAGGCGCCGTTTCGCATTTGCCGCGCCGCTGTGCCGATCCTGACTGCGCGCGGGGGTGGGGCAATTGTGAACACGTCGTCCTGCTGGGGCCTGCGCCCCGGGGCCAACCACCCACTTTATGTCATGAGCAAAGCGGCGGTGGCGTCTCTCACGCAATGCCTGGGCCGGGACCACGCGCATCAGGGCATTCGTGTGAACGCGGTCTGTCCAAATGAAGTCGACACACCCATGTTGCGCACCGGTTTCGCGATCCGGGGTTGGACCCGGAGAAGGCGATTGACGAGCTCAATGCCAGCGTCCCGGTGGGCCATATCGCCAGCCCGCAGGAGATCGTCGATGTGATGCTCTTTCTCGCCTCCGATGCCGCGCGGTACATGTGTGGCGCGTTGGTTGAGGTCAATGGTGGGAAGCCTGTGATATGAGCCGCTTTGAGGGAAAAACCGCACTCGTTACAGGGGCATCCAGCGGCATGGGCGCGGCGACAGCGGCCCTTCTGGCAGAGGGTGGCGCACGGGTCTTTTGTGCACAGCGCGGGTCCTCTGATCATGAGGATATCACGGCAGATTTTGCCGATCCAACCGCACCTCAAGCTGTGATGGAGCAGGTCAAATCCCTTGCAGGTCGCCTGGATATTCTGATCAACAATGCCGGGGTGATGCGAGAAGGCACGGTGGAGGAAAGCCCTGAAGCGGATTGGCATCTGCAAATTCAGGTCAACCTCACAGCGCCATTCTTGCTGATGCGCCATGCTATGACTTTGCTGAAAGTGAGTGGTGGCGCGATCGTGAATGTGGGCTCAATCGAGGGGCTGGGGAACAACCCCCGCCATCCCGCCTATGGCGCGTCGAAGGCCGGGCTGCACGGGCTCACGCGCGCGGTGGCGGTGGATCATGGCCCGGAGGGTGTGCGATGCAACGCGGTTGCGCCGGGCTGGATCGACACGCCGCTCAATGAGGATTTCATTGAGAGCATGCCTGACCCCAATGCGTTTCGCGCCGAGATCGGTGGCATTCACCCCATCCGCCGCACGGGCGCACCCGAGGAGGTGGCACAGCTTATCTGCTGGCTGGCGAGCGACGATGCGAGTTTTGTCACCGGTCAGGTCTGGACCATCGATGGGGGCCGTATGGCTCAGCTCAGCCTGCCATGAAGATCACCCAAATGCCCTGCGACCCCGGTGTCACGGGGTGGAACGCGATTTTGCCCGACGCAGCACCAGCGCAGATGTTGGAGGCTGAAACCACGGCGGATTGGCTTGTGATCGGTGGCGGCTTTGCTGGGTTGTCGGCGGTTCGGCGGCTCAGCCAGTTGCACCCCGATGCGCGGATTGTGCTGCTGGATGCCAAGCGGATCGGTGAGGGTCCTGCCGGGCGCAACTCCGGCTTTATGATCGACCTGCCACATGATCTGGCGTCCGAGGATTACGGCGGGGCGTTGGAAAGAGATATCGCGCAGACCCGGATGAACAGAAGGGCCATCGGTTTTGCTGCTGAGATGGCAGCGGAATATGGGTTGAGCGCAGAGGCATTTACCCAATCTGGCAAGACCAACGCCGCCGCCAGCGCCAAGGGACATCAGCACAATCTCGACTATGCCGCGCACCTGACGCGGATGGGTGAGGCGCATGAAGTGCTTAATGCCGCAGCGATGCGTGATTTGACCGGGTCGGATTACTATCAAAGCGGGCTTTACACGCCGGGAACAGCGATGCTGCAGCCTGTGCTTTTTGTGCGTGGAGTTGCCAGCGCATTGGCCAGCAACCGCATTCAGATCTTTGAAAACACGCCGGTCGTCGCATTGGAGCGGCGAGGCGATTGGGTCGCCAAAACCCCAAAAGGTCAGATCACCGCGCCCAAGGTCATTCTGGCCGTCAACGGCCATGCCAACAGCTTTGGGCATTTCAAGGGGCGGCTTTTGCATGTGTTCCTCTACGGCTCCATGACCCGCGCTCTGACGGAGGCGCAGAGCAAGCGATTGGGCGGGGCGGCACAGTGGGGTCTTACACCAGCCGACCCCATGGGCAGCACGGTGCGCAAGATCAATGGGACAGGCGGCACGCGGATCATCATGCGCAACCGGGTGACCTATGATCCCAGCCTTAAGGTGTCAGAGGCCCGCGTGGCCGCGATGGGCCGCACGCATGACCGGTCCTTCGCCGCGCGCTTTCCCATGCTTGAGGGCGTCGAGATGGAGCACCGCTGGGGCGGGCGTCTCTGCTTGAGTTGGAACGGCGCGCCCGCCTTGGGGGAAGTGGAGAAGGGGCTTTATGCCGCCTGCTGCCAGAATGGGCTTGGCCTTGCGCGGGGCACGCTGCACGGGATGGCGATGGCGGAGATGGCCTCGGGCGTCGAGAGTGAGACTGTGACGGACGTGATGGGGCAGGGGGAACCCTCTCGCCTGCCGCCCTTGCCGTTTACCTATCTCGGAGCGACCGCGACGATGAAATGGGGCGAGTGGAAGGCCGGGCGGGAGTTGTGAGAGGGAGGTGGGGTGAAATCCCACCCTACATCTGCGGTCATCCGCGCGACTTGCGTCTCACATCGCAAAGGCGCAAACTCTAACAAGGGCTTAAAGCGTTTCGCGCGCGAAACATTTCAATGCCGTAGGGTGGGATTTCATCCCACCATCCTAACCCTCATCCCCGCGCCAGATCCTTCAAAATTGGACAGTCCGGACGCGCATCCCCCGCGCAGCTTTGAACCAATGTGCGCAATGTGTCCCGCATCGCCTCCAGTTGCGCAATCTTCTCACCAATTTGGCTGAGATGCTCCTCGGCCACCGCCTTCACATCCGCACTGGCGCGGCTGTTGTCTTCATAGAGCGCCAGCAGGGTGCGGCAGTCTTCAATGGAGAAGCCCAACGCCCGTGACCTGCCCAGAAAGGCAAGTTTGTGGATTTGGGTGTCGCTGAACACCCGGTAGCCATTGGCGCTGCGGTCCGGGCGGACGAGGCCGATATCCTCGTAATAGCGGATTGTCTTGGCAGGCAGACCGGTTTGTGCGGAGACGTCCTTGATGTTCATGGCGTGTCTCCAATCTCAACCGGGCGCACATGCCGCAGGCGCAGCGCGTTGCTGACCACGAACACTGAACTGAGCGCCATTGCCCCTGCGGCCAGCATGGGCGACAGAAGCTGACCGGTCAGCGGGTAGAGCACACCTGCGGCCACCGGGATCAGGGCGACATTGTAAGCAAACGCCCAAAAGAGGTTCTGCCGTATGTTGCCCAATGTCTTGCGTGAGAGCCGCAGCGCGTTGAGCACGCCCAACGGGTCGCCGGACATCAGCACGGTATCTGCCGCCTCAATGGCCACATCCGTGCCGGTGCCCATGGCGATACCGATATCGGCTTCGGCCAGTGCGGGCGCGTCGTTGATCCCGTCGCCGACAAAGGCCACGGTGCCGTGGCGTGTCCTGAGGGCTTGCAGCGCGGTGAGCTTGTCTTCCGGCAACACCTCCGCCTCGACATGGTCGATGCCCAGTTGTTTCGCGATGGCCGCCCCGGTGGCGCGACTGTCGCCGGTGATCAATGCTGTTGTGAGACCTGCGGTATGCAGTGCATCTATCGCAGCTTTGGCATTGGGTTTGAGCGGGTCAGAGACACCGATGAGGGTGGCGAGTTGTCCATCAATGGCGGCAAAGACGGGAGTTTCCCCGCGTGCGCCGAGTGTTCTCAGATCGCCCTCCAAAGCGTCGGTTGAAATCCCTTCGCGCTGCATCAGGCGCGTGGCTCCCACCAGCACGGTGTGGCCTTCTGCCTCTGCCTGCATTCCAAAGCCGGGCAGGGCAGTGGCTTTTTCTGCCGTGGGAATTTGCAGGGTTTCTTCTTCTGCTGCCGCTTCAATCGCACGCGCAATAGGATGTTCCGATTGCGCCTCGACGGCGGCAACGAGGCGTAATGTTTCGCGGCGGTCAAACCCAGGCGCAAGGGTCATGTGCGTCAGGCTCGGTTTGCCTTGGGTGAGCGTGCCGGTTTTGTCAAAGGCCACGATGCGCGCCTCGGCCAATCGCTGCAGCGCATCGCCTTTGCGAAAGAGCACACCAAGGTCAGCGGCGCGGCCTGTGCCGACCATGATCGACGTGGGCGTGGCCAGCCCCATGGCGCAGGGGCAGGCGATGATCAGGACCGAGACCCCGGCGACCAAAGCAAGACCAAGGGTAGGGTCAGGGCCAAAGATCAGCCAGCCAGCAACGGCCAACGCTGCAATGGCCATGACGATGGGTACAAAGATGCGCACCACGCGGTCGGCCAGCGCCTGGATCGGCAGCTTGGCACCCTGCGCGGCTTCGACCAGCGCGATGATGCGCGCGAGCATGGTGTCTTCGCCAACACCCGTGGCGCGGAAGGTCAGAGGCCCGTCGCCGTTGACTGTGCCGCCAATCACCGTGTCGCCTATGGTTTTGGAAACCGGCACCGGCTCGCCTGAGATCATAGATTCTGTCAACAAAAGACGCGCCAGACAAGACTTTGCCGTCCACGGCAAAGCTTTCACCGGGGCGGACATGCAGGATGTCGCCCTGCACGACCTCAGAAATGGGAATGTCACGCGGTGTGCCATCGCGTTCCACCCGGGCTGTCTTGGGTTGCAGCCCTATAAGGCGCTTGATTGCGACGCCGGTTTGCCCGCGCGCCCGCGCCTCCAGCCAGCGGCCCAAAAGGACAAGTGTGACGATAACGGCCGCGGCCTCAAAATAAACAGCACGCGTGCCTTCGGGCAAAAGCGCGGGGGCAAAGAGCGCCACGGTGGAAAACGCCCAAGCGGCGGACGTGCCGAGCGCCACAAGGCTGTTCATCTCAGGCGCGCCGCGCAAAAGAGCCGGAATGCCAATAGTGAAAAACCCGCGTCCGGGCCAGAGGAGAACGAGCGTGGTTAGGGCAAACTGCATCGTCCAAATTTGTGTGGTGCCGAACGTGCCGTGTAGCCAGTGATGAAACACAGGGACAAGATGTCCACCCATTTCCATGACAAACACTGGCAAAGTCATCGCCGCAGCGATCATCATCATACGACGGGTATGGGTGATCTCTTCTGCTTGCCGGTCCGAGAGGTCTGCGTTCGTGTCTTCACCCACGGGCTCGGCTGGGAACCCTGCATCTGTGACGGCATGGGCCAGATTTTGCGGCTGGGTTGTTCCCTCAAGATAGGTCACGTCCGCGCTGCGCGTCGCGAGGTTAACATTGGCCGCCACAACGCCCCGCGTTTGCATCAGGCGGTCCTCGATCCGCCGGGTGCAAGAAGCGCAATGCATAGTCGGGATCGACAAGGTCACCTGCGCCTGGCGCGCTGGGTAGCCTGCTGATTTCAGCGCATTTGTGATATCACCGAGCGCGGCTTTGCTTGGGTCGATCTGCGCAGACCGCGTGGCGAAATTGACATGCGTGTCCTCAAGCCCGGGCACGGCCCGCAAGGCACGCTCCGCCCGCCCGGCGCAGCCTGCGCAGGTCATCCCGTCAATTTCGATGCGAAGCGTGGTCATTGTGTGATCCTCAAGTGGTCACACTGTAAATAAAGGTTCTAGTCACTGGAAGGTCAAGAGGTGGCGTTCAGCACCGTGCGCGCAATTTGAACACGCCTGTGCCCTCAACAATCAGCGTGCCCGTGTCATCTTGCACCTCTCCGCGTGCGAAAAACGTGGATTTTCCACCCCCGTCACATGCGCCTCGGCAATCAGGTGTTTGCCCGTGGCGCGGCTGAGGTAGTTGACCGTCATCGACAGGGTCAAAGCGTTTTGCCTGACCTTCGCATCGCCCGTGTAGCACCCGGCAAATCCCATCGCGGTGTCGAGCATCGCCGCGTACACCCCGCCATGCGGCAGGCCCTGGCGGTTCATCAGATGATCAGCCAAGGGCGCCTCGACACGGGCAAACCCCTCTGTCCAGTCGGTCAGCTTAAACCCGAGGGTTCGTGACAAGGGTGAGGGCGCTTCGGCCAATCGCGGATCAAGATTGCGGGTCATTTTTGAGCGGCCTCCAGCCCGGCGCGGGCGAAATGCGGAACGAAGGCTCCGAGTTTAAGACCCCGTTGGGGGTCTGATGCATTGCCATCCAACGCGCGCTTTTTCACACCTTGCAGGATCGCGGCCATACGGAAAAAGCAGAAAGCAAGATAGAAGTTGAAATCATCGATGCCGGGCAGACCGCGGCGTTTGCAATAGGCCTCGATGAACTTCGCGTCCGAAGGCAAACCAAATGCTGCCCGATCCACGCCTTGCAAGCCACGGCCCTCCTTGCTGGCGGGCATGGACCATTGCATGATCACGGCAGCCAGATCGGCATAGGGATGGCCCAGCGTTGATAATTCCCAGTCGAGCACGGCGACCACTTTGGGTGCGTCGGGTGCTATGAGCAGATTGTCTAGCCGGTAATCGCCATGAACGAGAGATCGCTGACTATCATCAGCGGGCATGTTGGCCTGAAGCCAGTCGATGAGTGTGTCCATATCGGCAATCGCTTCGGTTTGTGTGGCGCGATATTGTTTTGTCCAGCGATCAGTTTGCCGCTGGCAGTAGTGGCCGGGCGGGCCAAAGTCGTTCAGACCGACAGTGTCGATATCCACGGCATGGATGGCGGCAAGTACGCGGTTCATGTCGTTCATGATGGCAGAGCGCTGCTCGGGGGTGAGGTCCGGCATGCTGGGCTGGTCGAACACGCGGGCTTCAACATGTTCCATGATGTAGAACTCAGACCCGATGACGGTGTCATCAGCGCAATAGGCCAGCATCTGCGCCACTGGAACGTCCGTGCCAGCCAGGGCCTTTTGCACGCGAAACTCCCGGTCGACCGCATGGGCGGATTTCAACAGAACGCCGGGTGGTTTGCGGCGCAGCACGTAAGTGCGCGTGGGTGTTTTCAGCAGATAGGTGGGATTGGATTGTCCGCCTGAAAACTTGGTGGCCGAGAGTGTCCCTTGAAACCCGGGAACATGGCTGTGGGCCCAACCCGCGACCGCCTCTGTGTCAAGCTCAAGGCTCATGCGTCGCGCTCATCTGGCAGCACGTAGTCGGCAAACTGTGCCCGCAAGGTCAGCTTGGAGACCTTGCCGGTGGCAGTCAGGGGCAGCGCCTCGACAAAAAGGATGTCGTCGGGCAACTGCCAGCGGGCAAATTCAGGTGTCAAATGTGCGTGGATCTCCTCAAGGCTAACCTGCGCTTTGCCTTCGGGCACCACGACCAGCACCGGGCGTTCGTCCCATTTGGCGTGGGGGATGGCAATCACTGCACAGGCGGCGATACCGGGATGCGACACGGCGGCGTTTTCAAGATCAATCGAGCTGATCCATTCTCCGCCCGATTTGACCAGGTCCTTGGCCCGGTCACGCACGATAAGCCGCCCGTTGGCATCAAGCGTCGAGACATCGCCCGTGCCAAACCACCCATCGCTGTCCATCGCCGCTTGTGTGGCATCCTCGTTCTCGAAATACCCCGAGATGATCGTGTTGCCACGCACGAAAAGCTCGCCAGCCGTCTGCCCATCATGGGGCAGGGGCATGCCATCTTCGTCGACAATTTTGAAGTCCACACCAAAGAGCCTACGACCTGCGCCCACCTTGGCATCTACCTGTTCGTCAAACGGCGCATCTTGCAAGCCTCTGGGCAGAATGCCGCGCGTGCCGATGGGGCTCATCTCGGTCATACCCCAGGCTTGGTTGACGTTGACGCCCATCTCTTCATAGGCGGCAATCATCGACCGTGGCGCGGCAGAGCCGCCGACCACAAGATCGACAAAGCCCTTTGGCAGACGGCCTTGGGTCTGAATTTCCTGCAAAAGCCCGGCCCAGACCGTGGGCACGCCCCAGGCGGAGAAAACCTGTTCGGCATCCATCAGTCGGAACAGGCTGGCTCCATCAAGCTTTGATCCGGGCATGACCATCGTCATGCCCACAAGTGGCGCGGTATAGGGCATGCCCCAGGCATTGACGTGAAAGAGCGGGACCACCGGCAGAACCGACTTGCCGTTGGCCAGGCTTTGCGGATGGCCCGCGACCACCATTAGCGCGTGCAGCACCGTAGAGCGATGTGAGTATAGCGCCCCTTTGGGATTGCCAGTGGTCCCGGAAGTATAGCACAGCCCGGCGGCTGTTTCTTCGGGGAAGACAGGCCAGTCAAAGGTTGGAGGCTCCGCCGCGAGAAGCTCTTCGTAGCTGAGCACGTCAAGTGATGTGTCCGGCATGTGCACCGGGTCCGTTAGAACGATGAAAACAATGTCTTGAGGTAGCTTCGCCTTGGCAGCCTCAAGAACCGGCAGAAGGCTTGGATCAACGCAGATCACCTTGTCTTCAGCATGTGCAATGATGAAGCAAAGCTGTTCTTGTGACAGCCGCGGATTGATCGTGTGGCAGACCGCGCCGATGCCTGAGACGCCGTAATAAAGCTCAAAATGGCGAAACCCGTTCCAGGCCAGCGTCGCCACGCGGTCGCCTATGCCAACACCAAGTCTTTGAAGAGCGTGTGCCAGTTGCGACACGCGGTTCAAAACGTCGGGATAGGTGATGCGATGCACATCGCCTTCCTCGCGCACAGACACGATGCCTTCATCGGGAAAGGCTTCGGCGGCATAGGTCAGGATGTCGATAATCCGAAGCGGATGATGCTGCATCAAACCATGCATGATGGGGGTGCCTCTTGGGTTGACCGGGTTCAATTCGTGGCATGAATGGGGGGCATGATCAATCCGGGTGGTTGACCTGCGCCGCCAAAGACCGCATGAGCATGGCAGACAAAGGGGAGCCTGCCACATGCCATTTGACCGGTCGCTGAAAATCGCACCTTCCATCCTGTCTGCGGATTTCGCCAATTTCGGCGCAGAGATCCGCGCGATTGAGGAACAGGGCGCGGATTGGGTGCATGTGGATGTGATGGACGGGCATTTCGTGCCGAACCTGACCTTTGGGCCGCCCGCGGTGAAGGCGTTTCGACCGCATGTGAACACCTTCATGGATGTGCACCTGATGATCGCACCTGTCGATCCCTATATCGAGGCCTATGCCGAAGCAGGGGCAGATATGATCACCGCCCATGTCGAGGCGGGGCCGCATATTCATCGTACTCTGCAGGCGATCAAGGCCACGGGTAAAATGGCGGGCGTCAGCCTCAACCCGGGTACGCCGTTAGAGAGCATCGCGCATGTGCTCGACCTGGTGGACATGGTGCTGATCATGACGGTGAACCCAGGTTTCGGTGGGCAGAAGTTCATCCATTCAGGAGTCGAGAAAACCCGCCGTCTGCGCGAGATGATTGGCGACCGGCCTATCCATATTCAAATTGACGGCGGCGTGACGCCAGAGACCGCACCCTTGGTGCATGAGGCCGGGGCCGATGTGCTGGTTGCCGGATCGGCGGTGTTCAAGGGCGGCTCGGTAGATAAGCCAGAGGTCTACGGCGCCAATATGGCGGCCATCCGAGAAGCCTGCGTGGGATGACCAAGGCCGTCATTTTTGATCTTGATGGCACGCTGATTGACAGCGCGCCGGATATCCATGCGGCGGCCAACAAGGTGATGATGCACAGGGGTATTGCGCCTTTCACGCTGGAAGAGGCGCGCAGCTTTGTGGGGCATGGGGCTTTGGTGTTCATAGAGCGGTGTCTGGCAGCACGGGGGCGCCAAGCGGAAACCGCCCTGCGCGATCAACTGCTGGCTGATTTTCTCGCCCTTTACGAAAGCGCGGTGCACCTGACCAAGCTCTATCCCGGCGTTGCCAGCTGTCTCGATACACTCACAAAAGATGCGCTGCCCATGGCCATCTGCACGAATAAACCCGAGGGCCCGACGCAGGCGGTGCTGTCGCATTTGGGTATTGACCAGAAGTTTGAGGTCATCATCGGGGGTGACACGACGCCCAAACGCAAGCCAGATCCCCTACCGCTTCTGGAGACGATTGCGCGGATGAAGGCCACGCAGGTGGTGTTTGTCGGAGACAGCGAGGTGGATTCTGAGACGGCCCGGCACGCTGGCGTGCCGTTCGCGCTTTATACCGAAGGCTACAGGAAGACGCCGGTGGACCAACTTCACCATGACGCTGCTTTTGATAACTTCGCAGAACTTCCTGCGCTCGTTCAACGGCTTTTGTCGTAAGCGCGGCTTTCACTCAGTGACATAGCGGTGCTAGGCTAACCTAATTTGGAAAGGTTGGGTATGGGCATTGCCGAGAAATTGAAAGCAGAAGTTGCGGCGCGGCGTGACGACTTGATCGCGCTGACACAAGACCTCATTCGCATTCCCACACTGAACCCTCCCGGGGCTAATTACCGCGAGATTTGCGACTATCTCGATCACCGCCTGTTGCGTGCCGGGTTCCATACCGAACTCATCCGTGCCGAAGGCGCCATTGGCGACAGCGATGCGCATCCGCGCTGGAACATCGTGGCGCGGCGTGAGGGTAAAACGCCTGGCCAATGCGTACATTTTAACAGCCATATTGATGTGGTCGAAGTGGGACATGGTTGGACCGCAGATCCCTTTGGCGGAGAGGTGAAGGACGGCAAGATCTATGGCCGCGGCGCCTGTGATATGAAGGGAGGCCTAGCCGCCAGCATTGTTGCCGCCGAGGCCTTTTTGGAGATCTGCCCGGATTATGCAGGGGCAATTGAAATCAGTGGCACGGCGGACGAGGAATCCGGTGGCTTTGGTGGCGTCGCCTATCTGGCGGAGAAGGGCTATTTCAGCCCCGAGCGTGTGCAGCATGTGATCATCCCTGAGCCCTTAAACAAGGACCGCATTTGCCTGGGTCATCGGGGCGTCTGGTGGGCCGAGATTGAAACTAAGGGTGAGATTGCCCATGGCTCAATGCCGTTTCTTGGCGATTGTGCGGTGCGGCATATGGGGGCCGTGGTGGCGGAGATGGAGGAGAGTCTTTTTCCCGCGCTGGCGAAAAAACGCACCGATATGCCGGTGGTGCCTGAAGGGGCCAAGCAATCCACGCTCAATATCAATTCGATCCATGGTGGCGAGCCGGAACAGGACGAGGACTATACCGGTTTACCCAGCCCTTGCGTGCCGGATCGCTGTCGCATGGTGATCGACCGGCGGTTTTTGATTGAGGAAGACATCGGCGAGGTCGAGCAGGAAGTGCGCGATGTGCTGGAACGTGTGCGCGAGGCGCGGCCTGGATTTGACTATGACATTCACGGCATTCACAGTGTCGAACCCACAATGACCGAGCGTGATGCGCCCGTTGTGGGGGCCGTGGCCGAGGCGGTGCGCGATGTTTTTGGCCGCGAGGCGGATTATGTGGTCAGCCCGGGCACTTATGATCAGAAGCATATCGACCGCATTGGCCGGTTGAAAAACTGTATTGCCTATGGCCCCGGCATTCTTGATCTGGCGCATAAACCCGATGAGTATGTGGGCATCGAAGATATGGTGGAAAGTGCGCAGGTGATGGCGTTGGCGCTCCAGGATTTGCTGGACGCATAAGATCAGGCGCTGGATTGGGTATTTTTGACAAGAAAGAAGCCAGATCAGACCGCGATATTGTCGATGAGGCGCACCCCTGCAAGATAGGCAGCAGCAAAGAGGCGCGCAGGCTGTGACGTATCGGTGACCAGCGCCAAATCGCTCTGAGCGCGCAAATCAATATAGTCAATCTCGGTGAAGCCGGTTTTCAAAAGCCTGTCTTTGGCGCCGTCTTGTAAACTGGCAAAGATGTGTCCGGCTTTAAGGCCTTCGGCAATGCCCTCGAGCTCTTCGAAAAGACGCGGAGCCAGAGTGCGGGCACGGTCGCTGAGAAGCAGGTTACGCGAACTGAGTGCCAGACCGTCGATGTCGCGGATTGTCGGACAGCCATGCACGGTGATGGGCAGGTCAAGGTCAGCGGCCATGCGGCGCACGACGAGAAGCTGTTGAAAATCTTTTTCGCCAAAGAAAGCGTCTGTCGCGGCGGTTTGCGTGAAAAGCTTCGTCACGACCGTGGCCACACCGTCGAAATGGCCCGGGCGATAGGCCCCGTCCATCACGTCTGTGAGGCCCGCCACCGAGACAGTCGTGGCAAACTCTTGAGGGTACATCTGATCACCATCCGGCACCCAAAGCGCATCAACCTCGAAACGCTCAAGCTTGCGCGCATCATCTTCCTCGGTGCGCGGATAGTTCTTGAGGTCGTCGGGGTTGTTAAACTGCTTGGGGTTCACAAAGATCGTGACAATCACCCGGTCACAGACCTTCTTTGCCGCGGCCACAAGCGACAGGTGACCGTCATGCAGGGCCCCCATGGTCGGGACAACACCGATGCTTTCACCTGCCATATGCCAGTCATGGCTCATCGCCCGAAGACTCGGCAGGTCGCGCAAAATCGGAGCTGTCATTTGGCTTTGCCTTTGTTCGGGGCGGTATCGGCAAAGATGTGTTCTTCGGCCGGGAAGGCACGCGCGCGAACCTCATCGGCATAGGCGGCAATGGCTTTCTCCGCGTCATCGCCCAGGTGAGCATAGCGTTTGACGAATTTTGGTTTGAACCGGGTAAAGAGGCCCAACATGTCATAATGGACCAGGATTTGACCGTCGCATCCGGCGGACGCGCCGATGCCGATGGTGGGGATGGGGATCTCAGCGGTCACTTTATCCGACAAAGAGGCTGGCAGCTTTTCCAGCACGACCGAGAAGGCCCCGGCCTCGGCCACGGCGCGCGCATCGGCAAGGACCTGTTCGGCACCCTCGTCGCGGCCCTGCACTTTGTAGCCGCCCAATGTATTGATGGATTGAGGGGTCAAGCCAATATGCGCCATCACCGGCACACCGCGATCCACCAGAAAGCGGATCGTCTCGGCCATCGCCACGCCACCCTCAAGCTTGACTGCACCAGCACCGGTTTCTGCCATGAGACGCGCGGCATTGCGAAACGCCTGAGCCGGGCTTTCCTCGTAGGAACCAAACGGCATATCAACCACCATCATGGCGGTTTTCAGGCCACGCGCCACGGCTTGCCCGTGAAGTATCATCATCTCCAACGTGACACCCAGAGTGCTCGGCAAGCCGTGTAGCACCATGCCCACGCTGTCGCCCACAAGCACAAAGTCGCAATGCGCGTCCATCAGTTCGGCCATTGGCGTTGTGTAAGCTGTCAACGATACGATCGGTGTGCCGCCCTTCATCGCGCGGATATCGTCCGGCATCGGGGCGGATTTTTGGGCAGTAGCGCTCATGGAGTCCCTCGTGGCGCGGTCAGACGTTCCTGTCGGCTTAGCAGTAAAATTTGCTTAAATCCACTCTGACGCAAGGCACAATCCTTTGATTGGGATGACTATTGTGCTCATCTTTTTTGGCACCAACTTGGTGGCTTCATCTGACCGCTCACGTATTTGTGCCTGATTTTGTCAGCAAAGCAAACATGAGGAGCCTTCCCCTCTCTTTCCATCCGCCGCGAAACCGCTACGGTAAGATCCACGACGTAGGCCACCAACCAAATGGGAGATTTTCTTGCGTGCTCTTTCTCTTCTGACTCTGGCGTGGCTTTTGTTGGGCGTGGTCTCACCTGCACACGCCCAAACACCTGAAGTGACGGCCAATCGGAGCGATGTCATTCGGCTGTTGGGAGAGATTCCTAATTTCACGGTGATCCGCCAGGAATATGAGGCGCTAGGGTATTCCGGCGAAAAGCTCGATCTTGCTGTCGAACAGGCGGGTTTGCTCTATCGAGATCCGGTTCTGGCGGGGTATCTGGCAGATCGATTGATTGCGGCCTACCAGTCGCCAGAGAGCGTTGATCGTAACTCTGGTGGTCTGGTCATAGGTTTGATCCGCCGCGGTTTGGGGCATCTCAGCACACGGGAGCTTCGGTACTACTACCGTGTGGAACAGATCATGCTTCAGTCTTTGCCGGAGCGTACCTGTGGACGGGCGGTTAGGGATCGTTTGCCGCCGGAAAAGTTCTCAGAATTGATCACGCGTCTCGCCGCCGGTTTCAATGTGGCGTCGTTGCGCGAGTATTACCGGGTTCAGGCCAAGGCGGCACGATTTGGCGCTACCCGCGATCCAGTTCTGTTGAGTCCCGCCAAGAGCGTCGAAGTTGAGAATCGGGTCAACGGACGGTTGTCTGAGAAGATAGCAGAGTCCGAAAACGCGCGCGCCCTTCGCTCGGCCATTGGCAATCTGGAGCGCGCTGGGAACAGACAGGCCTGTCAGATCGGGCGGCTTTTCATGGAAACGGTCATGGAACTGGAGGGGCGCGCGCTGCGTGAGACGCTGATTTACATGAGCCTGCCGTGACGGCCGCCCTACAAATCGACAATCGGACGGCACGGCAGCTTTGGCTCCATGCAAATGATCTGGCGGACAACCCCAGCGGGCCTGTGGATGTCATGCGCATCATCCGTCGCCTGGGTTTCCTGCAGATTGACACGATCCGGAATGTAACGCGCGCGCATCACCATATCCTGTGGTCCCGCAACCGCAATTACCGGGAAAAACAACTATGGCCTCTTTTGCGCAAGCGGCAGTTGTTTGAGCATTTCACCCATGACGCTTCGCTGATCCCGATAGAGGTGTTGCCCTTCTGGCAGCGTCAGTTCCGGCGGCTCGGGGACAAAGTGGCCAACAGTGACTGGTATCAGTCCGGGCTGGGACAGAATGAAATTCGCCGCATTCGCGACCGCATTGCTCAGGAGGGGCCGCTCTCGACCCATGCGTTTGATACCAAAGCCGAAAGCCGGGACATGTGGGCGCGCCCGCCGCACAAAAAGGCCCTGGATCAGATGTGGTATGCCGGAGAACTGGCCACCTGTCACCGCGAAAACTTTGTAAAATTCTATGACCTTGGAGAGAGGGTCTTCCCGCCCGATTTATGTCAGTGTGCAGGAGAGGATCTGTCTGGCACCTGGCTTTGCGATCAGGCCTTGGATCGGCTTGGTATGGCAACGACAGGAGAGGTCCAGCGCTTTTGGGAGGCCATGAACGCGCGTGAGGCCAAGCAGTGGTCGGAACGGCGCAACCTTGTCCCGTTGGAGGTGCAGGGCGCCGATGGAAGCTGGCGTGCGATGTGGGGCGCGGATGACATCGAAAACCGTTTGGCAGAGGCCGGGAAGATCTCTTCTCATCTGCGCTTGCTCAACCCTTTTGACCCCGCCATCCGCGATCGCAACCGGTTGGAGCGGCTCTTTGGCTTTGACTATCGCAACGAGATGTTTGTGCCAAAGGACAAGCGGCGCTGGGGCTACTATGTCTATCCCTTGCTCGAGGGCGCGCGTTTCGTAGGGCGTTTGGAGCTGAAGGCGAACCGTGATCAGGGCTGGATGCGCGTGACCGGGTTTTGGCCTGAACCACGCGTCAAGTGGACAGCGTCACGGCTGGGCAAACTTGAACGGGAACTGTCGCGATTTGCTCGACTGGCCGGTATCTCGGATGTGGATTGGGAAGTGCCGCGCCCGGTGTGATCTACTCGTTGCCTTGCGCGCGCTCTAAATCCGGGGCGTCAGCCTTGGTCAGAGCAATCGCCTGATCCGGGGTGATTGCCGTGCAGAATTCGCCGTGGAGCGACGCGACAGACATGGCATGCACCAGATCCGGGTCATAATCCATGCCATCTGGCCCCACGCGGTTCGTCGTCGCGCAAGCATCGGGCACCAGATAGGTGTCATACCCCATGTTTCCGGACATTCGCGTTGTGGTTTCGACGCAGAAATTGGTAAAAAACCCGACGATCACCAGACGTGACACGCCAAGCTGGCGCATGCGCAACTCAAGGTTAGTGCCAACAAATCCTGAGTTCACGTCCTTTTGGATGACGATGTCGCTATCGCGCGGCTCAAACCCATCTATCATCTCGCCTGTTTGCAAAGAGAGTTTCAAAGGCGAAGCCGCCTCGCGCGAGTCGTGCTGCGTGAACATCACCGGCAGGCCCGCTGTGCGCCAGGTCTCCAGCAGCCGTGCCATTTCGGCCTCAGCATCTGGATTGTTGCGTCGCCCTGTTGGGCCTCCCCAATGGGTCAGAGCATTGACGCCTTTTTGCACGTCAATAAGCAATAGAGCGGTTTCGGAACCAAACTTCGGAATCATCGGTCACTCCTTTTGATGGATAAGACAAGACCTTGTGGCTGTTGACTGGCGCGTCCGCGACAAAGGCTTTACCAAGAACGGCAGGACAAGGGAGGTGCATGATGCGACTGGAGGGCAAAACGGCAATCGTCACAGGCGGAGCCAGTGGGTTCGGTGAGGGCATCGTACGCAAGTTTTTGGCCGAAGGCGCGCAGGTGATGATAGCTGATATCAACGCGACAGCAGCGCTGACTCTGGCCAATGAGTTGGGCGCATCCGCTTGTCCAGTGGACGTCTCGGATGGGGCCAGCATGCAGGCCTTGGCGCAGGCCGCTGACAAGACGTTTGGTGCGCCCGATATTATCGTCAACAACGCCGGTATCACGCATCTGCCGCAAGCGGCCGAGTATGTCACCGAAGAAGATTTTGACAGGGTATTCGCAGTCAATTGCAAGTCCGTTTATCTGGCCGCACGCACCTTTGTCCCCGCAATGAAAGAGCGCGGCTCTGGCGCAATACTCAATGTCGCTTCAACGGCTGGAGTCAGCCCTCGTCCCAAGCTCAACTGGTACAATGCCTCAAAGGGTTGGATGATCACCGCCACGCGCGCATTGGCTGTTGAACTCGCACCGTCGGGTATACGCGTGAACGCGCTCAACCCCGTGGCCGGGGAAACGCCGCTGCTGGCGAGTTTCATGGGGGAAGACACGCCCGAGATGCGTGAAAAGTTCCTGTCGACCATTCCTCTGGGCCGCTTTTCAACACCACAAGACATGGGCAATGCAGCCGCCTTCCTTTGCAGTGATGAAGCGAGTATGATTACGGGTGTTTGCATGGAAGTTGACGGTGGGCGGTGTATTTGATCAACCAAATGGCGTGGTGGCTGTTGCCACTATCCTGTTGTTCTTGTTGGCTTACCTGTTATTTTTGACCTGTGCGTATCGCTGTTTTTTGGGCACGCAATACGGCCGCTACAAACGGCACGCCATTGAAAACAAGCGTCGATACAGCTGGCTGCGGTTTTTCTTTTGTATTCAACTTGATCCGTCATTCCCCAAAAAATACGGCCATGTTTCCAAGCCCAAATTGATTGTCGCCGCGATGTTGGCGCTTGTGACCTTGATCGTTTTCGCGTCAATTGTGCTTTCTGCCGTATAAGACGATGTCTGCGTTGCTGTTGTTGGGTCTCTTGGTTGAAACAACAATCAACCCTCTGTTCATTTCTCCGCCAACCCAGTATCCGAACAGCAAAGGAAAGTAAGCGAGGGCGCAGCCCATGAAAAAAGCATTGATCACAGGCGTCACGGGTCAGGATGGGGCGTATCTGTCGGAATACCTCCTGGATCAGGGCTATGAGGTGCATGGAATCAAGAGGCGCACGTCGCTCTTCAACACAGCTCGTATTGATCACCTGTTTGAAGGCGAACCGGGGCAATCGGGGCGATTTCAACTGCACCACGGGGATATGACCGATAGCTCGTCATTGACCCGTATTTTGCAATCCGTGCAGCCTGATGAAGTTTACAACCTGGCCGCGCAGTCACATGTCGCGGTAAGCTTTGAAGAGCCCGAATACACCGCGAACTCTGATGCAATGGGTGCGCTGCGTTTGCTGGAAGCGATCCGCTTTCTCGGGTTGGGTGAAAAGACCCGCTTCTACCAAGCCTCCACGTCCGAGCTTTATGGGCTGGTGCAGGAAACGCCGCAGCGTGAGACGACACCCTTTTATCCCCGCAGCCCCTATGCGGTGGCCAAGCTGTATGCGTATTGGATCACGGTCAATTATCGTGAGGCCTATGACATCTACGCCTGCAACGGGATCCTCTTTAACCACGAAAGCCCTATTCGCGGCGAAACATTTGTCACGCGCAAGATCACCCGTGCCTTAGCGCGTATCAAGCTGGGCGTGCAGGATGAACTGCGTCTCGGAAATCTGAGCGCCAAACGCGACTGGGGCCATGCGCGCGACTACGTCAAGATGATGTGGCTTATGCTGCAACAGGACACGCCTGAGGATTACGTCATTGCCACGGGGCAACAGTATTCTGTGCGCGAGTTTGTAGAACGTGCGGCCAGTGTACTGGACATGAAAGTGACCTTTGAGGGCGAAGGCGTGAATGAGGTAGGTCGCGACGAGACGGGTAAGATCATTGTCCGGGTCGATCCGACCTATTTCCGGCCTGCCGAAGTGGAGACGCTTTTGGGTGATGCCAGCAAGGCGCGTCAGCAACTGGGCTGGGAGCCGGAAACCCCATTTGAGCAACTGGTCGAGGAAATGGCCCTGAGTGATCTGGAAGAGGCCAAAGCAGGACTGCCGCGCGCATGAAGGTCTTTTTGACAGGCGGGCGCGGGATGGTGGGCCGCGCCATTCAGGCGCATGATCGCGCGTCCGAGCATCAGGTTTTGGCCCCCAACAGTGCCGATCTTGATCTGACGCACCGCGAGACGGTGATGGCGATCCTGGCCAGTGAAAAGCCGGATATTGTCATTCATTCCGCCGGGCGTGTGGGCGGGATTCAAGCCAACATGGCCTCACCTGCCGCCTTTCTGGCGGACAATATGGACATGGGCTTCAACGTGGTTCTGGCCGCGCGCGAGGCAGGTGTGCCGCAGGTGCTCAACCTTGGGTCTTCCTGCATGTATCCACATGACGCGCCCAATCCTCTGCACGAAGAGAGCCTTGGAAAAGGGGAGCTTGAGCCAACAAACGAGGGCTACGGCCTGGCCAAGGTAGCGGTCGCCCGGCTCTGTGCCTTCGTTTCTCAGGAACGTGCTGATTTAGCCTATAAAACGCTCATCCCCTGCAATCTCTATGGGCTCAACGACAAATTCGACCCCAAGGTCTCGCATCTAGTTCCGGCGATCATCCGCAAGGTGCATGAGGCAAAAGAACAAGGCGCAGACACGGTTGAAATCTGGGGGGACGGCACAGCGCGGCGGGAATTCATGTTCTCAGAGGATTTGGCAGACGGTGTCTGGGCCGCGGTAGACGGGTTTGAGAGCCTGCCAGGTATGATGAATATCGGTTTGGGCTATGACTATTCGATCAATGAGTACTACACAGAAGCGGCAAAAGTGATCGGATGGAAGGGTCATTTCACGCATGACCTTTCAAAGCCCACCGGTATGAAGCAGAAACTTCTCGACGTTAGCGCGCAGACACGTTTTGGCTGGACGCCAAAAACCACTCTGCAAGACGGTATCGCACAGACATATTTGCACTTTCAGGACCTTTTGAAACGAGGCGACGCATGAGTGATACCGACGGATTTCCATTGGCCACCACAAGCTGGGACGAGAAGGAATACGCCGCCATCGAGCGCGTGGTGAAATCCGGCATGTTCTCGATGGGGGCGGAAGTGGCCAAGTTCGAAGACCAGTTTGCCCGCGCCATGGGATCGGCCCATGCGGTGATGGTCAATTCCGGGTCGTCGGCCAACCTGATCATCGTGGCGGCCCTGCGGTATCATTCCAAACACGGTTTGCCGGAAGGGGCTGAGGTCATCGTGCCTGCGGTGAGCTGGTCCACGACCTACTATCCGCTGCATCAGTATGGGCTTTTGCAAAAGTTCGTGGATATCGATCCTAACACGCTCAACTATGATCTTGAGGCTCTGGCGGACGCCATCACGGACGCAACCCGCGCGATCATGGTGGTGAACCTTTTGGGCAATCCCAATGAGTTTGACCGGATCAAAGCCATTGTCGCTGACCGGGACATCCTGATCCTGGAAGACAATTGCGAAAGCCTTGGGGCCACCTATCAGGGGCGGCAGGCCGGAACGTTTGGCATCGCGGGCAGCTACTCATCTTTCTTTTCCCACCATATCGCCACCATGGAAGGCGGGCTTGTCGTCACCGATGACGAAGAGCTTTACCACATCATGCTGTCGGTGCGCTCTCATGGCTGGACACGGCATTTGCCCAAAATCAACCATGTGACGGGCGAAAAATCGGACGATCCCTTTGAGGAAAGCTTCAAGTTTGTCCTGCCCGGCTACAACCTGCGCCCGCTGGAGATGAGCGGGGCGATCGGGCAGGAGCAGATTGCCAAATTACCGATGATCGTCTCTGAGCGGCGCAAGAATGCCGAACAGTTCCGCGCGCTCATGCAGGGATACCCTCAGATCCGCATTCAGCGGGAAATTGGGGAGAGCAGCTGGTTTGGCTTTTCCATGGTAGTGGAGCCGGATGCGGGCTTCAGCCGCGCCGATCTGATCGCAGCGCTGGGAAAGTACTATGTCGATTGCCGTCCCATCGTGGCGGGCAATTTCGCCAAGAACGATGTTGTAACCAAGCACATGGATCATGTGATCCATGGTGAGCTGCGTCATGCCAATGATATTGACCAGAACGGACTCTTTGTCGGCAATCACCACTATCCGCTTGAAGGCAGATGGGATTTGCTGCGCGCGGCTTTGGATGAGGTTGCAGGGTAGTCGCCGCAAAAGCCTTCTGAAGGCTTTTGCCTAAACTTTTCAGAAAAGTTTAGGCCACACCCGCGCGCAGCGCGTCGTGTATATGGACCAGACCGCAAAGCGCGCCGGTATCCTCAACGACTAGAAGCACCGTCCGCTTGTTTGTGTTCATCACACCTAGCGCCTCAACCAAGAGAGTATCAGGGCTTGTCGTCATGGGATTCTGCGTTGCCACTTCGCCCGCAGAACGCGTCATCAACTGGTCCATGTTGCGGCGCAGGTCACCGTCGGTGATCACGCCATGCAGGCGGTTGTCAACGACGACTGCAGCCACACCAAACCCTTTCGCTGTCATCTCCAAAAGCGTATCGCCCATAGTGGTGTCTGGGGTCACAACTGGCAGCTCCTCTCCGGTGTGCATCACGGCGGATACCTTCAAGAGTTGGGCTCCCAGCGTGCCTCCGGGATGAAATGCCAGGAAATTCTCTTTTTCAAAACCACGTAGCTCCATCATGGCCACCGCAATTGCATCGCCCAGAGCCATCGTGCAGGTGGTTGATGTGGTGGGCGCGCCGATGCCGCAGGCTTCGGGGGCGTCGGGCAATGTCAGCACGTGATCTGCCTGACGTCCCAATGTGCTTCTTGGTTTTTTGGTGATCGCAACCACTGGCACAGAAAACCGAGCGCAATGGGCGATGATGTCAGCCAGTTCCCTGGTCTCGCCAGAGTTCGAAATCAGGATCATCGCGTCCTGTGCTGTCACCATCCCCAGATCGCCATGGCTGGCCTCTCCGGGATGTACGTATTGTGCAGGCGTGCCCGTGCTCGCCAATGTGGCGGCAATCTTGGCAGCGACATGCCCAGATTTGCCCATACCAGAGACGATGACCCGGCCCTTGGTGGCCAGCAGAAGCTCAATTGCAGCATCAAACGCATCGGGCAGGGCCTCGCGCATCTGGCTGAGCGCATTCGTCTCAGTTTCCAGAACTGTGCGGGCAATATCGGAAGGACGCCGGTCGCTCATGGTCTGTCTTTCTGGTTCATCGCACTAGCCATACCTGCTGGTTGTCGGGCCGCCTAGTCGTCATGCACAATCTTGATATGCCGTTCCCCGCGCGCCTCGGCGAGGGCCATCTGCTTTTGCCGCTCCCGAAATCGGTCCTTGTCCGTCTCGGTCGTCTCATAGGCACACTGATGACAGGACACACCCTCCTCGTATTCAGGGCGATTTGTATCCTCTGGTAAGATTGGCCGACGACAGGCGTGGCAAAGCAGGTGCGGACCTTCTCGCAAGCCGTGATCAACTGACACACGTCCATCAAACACAAAACAACTGCCTTGCCATGTGCTGTCCTCCTCGGGGACCTCTTCAAGATATTTCAGAATACCGCCCTTAAGGTGGTAGACGTCCTCAACCCCTTGGCCGAGCAGGTAATTGGTCGACTTTTCGCACCGAATGCCCCCTGTACAGAACATCGCGATGCGTTTGTTGTGGAACCGGTCCTTGTTGGCCTCCCACCAGGCGGGGAAGTCGCGAAAAGACTCAGTCTCGGGATCAATCGCACCTTCAAACGTGCCAATCGCAACCTCATAGTCATTGCGCGTATCGATAACGGCGACATCCGGGCTTTGGATGAGATCATTCCACTCCTTTGGCTCCACGTAATGCCCGACACGCGCCTTTGGATCGACATCAGGTTGGCCCATCGTCACGATCTCGTTTTTCAGTCGCACCTTGAGACGGCGAAAGGGTTGGCTGGCGCTTGTGCTTTCCTTGCATTCCAGGTCGGCACAACCGGGCAAGGCACGGATATGAGCCAGCACGGTGTTAATCCCGGCACGCGGTCCGGCGATGGTGCCGTTGATGCCTTCGCGCGCCAGCAAGAGCGAACCAGAGATTTTCTGCGCCTCGCACAGCTCAAGCAATGGCGCCTGAATCGTTTCAGGGTCATCAAACCGCGTGAAATGATAGAGTGCTGCAATCGTGTACATAAACGCGTGATCTAAGGCCTTGTCAGTTTTAGAGCAAGGGGCCAGCCATTGACGCGAGACCTTTGCGTGCCTACCCCTTTTAGGCAATGAGGAGGTGCTCTATGACCCATGCCCTGATCGTAATTGACGTACAAAATGATTTTTGCCCAGGCGGCGCGCTGGCCGTGGCAGGTGGGGATGAGATCGTGGCCGGGATCAATGATCTGATGCAGGACGCAGGTGCCGTGATCCTGACGCAGGATTGGCATCCAGAGGGCCATTCCTCTTTTGCCTCCAGCCACGCAGGCAAGGCACCGCTTGAGATGATCGACATGCCTTACGGGCCGCAGGTGCTCTGGCCGGATCATTGCGTGCAGGGCTCTGAAGGAGCTGACTTTCATCCCGACCTGAACACCACGCACGCCGATATGATCGTGCGCAAGGGCTATCACCCGGCCATCGACAGCTATTCCGCCTTCTTTGAAAATGACCACGAAACGCCGACGGGCTTGCATGGCTATTTACAAACGCGTGGCATTGATCAATTGACCATGGTGGGGTTGGCCACGGATTTTTGCGTGAATTTCTCTGCCGTCGATGCCGCCAAGCTGGGATATGCCGTGACCGTGCGGCAGGATCTATGCGGTGCCATTGATCTCAACGGGTCGCTGGCCGCCGCGGTTGAGGGGATGACCGCCGCTGGCGTCACACTGGCCTGAGGTTTTGGCTCTTACAAAAGACATCCAGGCCTGCCGCATTTGCGCAGATCGCTTTGCCGCAACGCACACGGGCCACACGCCGCGACCAGTGGCCTGGTTCAAACCTTCGGCACGGCTTTTGATTGCAGGGCAGGCCCCAGGCATGCGTGTACATCAGTCCGGCAAGCCCTTTGATGATCCCTCCGGCGACAGGTTGCGCGATTGGCTCGGGCTTTCGCCGGACGAATTCTATGACCAAAGCCGCGTGGCTATCGTGCCCATGGCGTTTTGCTTTCCGGGATACGATGCCAAAGGCTCCGACCTGCCGCCGCCCAAAATATGTGGCAAGACCTGGCATGAAAAGGTGATGATGACGCTGAACAAGGTCCGGCTCTCGGTCATTGTCGGGGGATATTCGCAAAAGTACCACATGGGCGTAAAAACTCCGGTGACCGATACGGTGGCCGACTGGCGCAGTCACGCCCCGGATCTTTTTCCTTTGCCGCATCCGTCCTGGCGCAATACCGGCTGGCTGAAGAAACACCCGTGGTTTGAGGCTGAATTGTTGCCTGTGCTACGGAAACGGGTGCAAGAGGTGATGCGAGATGGATGAAACGCACTTGGACCGCGCGCATGCTGCTATGGAGGCTGGTGGTGAAAGTGAACGCCTGCGGTTTTATGAAACGCTTGTGGCGGCGGAGCTGTTTTTGCTTCTGGACGGTGAGGCGGAGGGGGATCAGGTGGCCCCGCAGGCCTTTGAGGTTGACGGCCAGGCATTCGTATTGGCCTTTGACACCGAAGAGCGCCTCGCGGGGTTCGCGGGTCAAGAAGCACATTACGTGGCGCTTTCCGGTCGCGTTGTGGCCGAAATGCTGGCTGAGGCCAAGTTGGGCCTTGGTTTGAATCTCGAAGCCGGGCCATCCGCAATGCTGTTGCCACCAGAAGCAATGGCTTGGCTGGTTGAGACGCTTGGAGATGTGCCAATAGAGGTGGAGGCACAACCGCAGGAAATCTATGCTCCGGCTGGTTTGCCAGAATCCCTTGTCACAGCACTTGACGCGCGGCTGGCCGCGGCAGAAGGGTTGGCAGAGGCGGCCTATCTTGTTGGTGTGAGCTACGAGTCCGGTGCCAAGGGTCATCTTCTGGGGTTTGTGGATGCGCATCCCGGTGCTGATGAGGCTCTGGCGCGGGCCGTTTCGGAAGTGCTGCAATTTTCCGGATTGGAAGCGGCTATGCTGGATGTCGGGTTTTTTCAAGCGTCTGATCAGATTTGTGCGCATATGGCTTTGGTCGGTTTGAGATTTGATTTGCCCAAAGCGGAACTGAAAGCAACGCCCGGTGCCGCGCCGGGAATGAACCCGGACCTGCCGCCGAAATTGCGGTGAGACTTGCGTTTAAGGTGCCGGAATTTTCTAAATTCCGGATGCCTCCGGCGGGGATACTTCTGGCCAGAAGAAGGGTTTAGTACCCCAGTTTGCGATCCACCAGATTGATGAAATCCTCGCCTGCTTCGCCACGGCGCACGTTTTCCGCGATGACGCGAGAGGCTGACAGCGGACGGGTTTCGGACGCGATATGCGGGGTGACTGTGACGTTGGGATGGGACCAATAGGGATGCGTGGGAGGTAGAGGTTCTACGCGAAACACATCCAGTGTCGCATGTCCGACCTGCCCGCTATTCAATGCTTCGAGAAGCGCATCATCGTCAATCAAGGGCCCGCGTCCAGGATTGATCACCGTGGCTCCGGGTTCCAGAAGAGCCAGGGTCTCTGCGTTGAGCGTGTTCTCGGTGTCTGGTGTGGAGGGCAGCAGAAGCACGATAATCTGAGCGCCACTCAAGGCTTCACTCAGCCTGTCATCGCCTGAAAGGCACGTCACACCTGCGATGTCCTTGGGGCTGCGTGACCACCCTGTGACGGTAAAGCCCAGGAAGCTCAGCGCCTCGGCACAAGCCTGTCCCAAAGCGCCCATGCCTAAAACGGTCACGGATCGGTCTGTTGCCAGAGGAGGCACATGATCGCGCCACTGTCCGTCCTGACCCAGAATGTGCATATCCATGCCAAGGTGATGGCGCAGAACATGGCCGGTCACCCATTCCACCATGCCGCGTGTCAGGCCCTCATCCACCATGCGGGCGAAGGGCTGTGTCAGGGTTTGGTTGCCGACAACATCCTCGACCCCGGCCCAGAGGCCAAGCACGGCTTTGGTGCGTGCGTAAGGCGTGAAGTCCTGCAGGTCGCTGTTGGGGGCATAAACGATATAGTCCACATCCTCAGGCGGTATTTCCGTGCGCAGGTTCACATCCAAACCAAGCTCCCCAAATGCCTGTTGCAGGGTCGGTTCATAAGTCACCCACCGCTCGGCCTTGGCGGCGAAAAGAACGTTGATGCTCATGGATTACCTCGGACGATGCACATGTGCGCTTTGCACAAGACCAAAACCCAGCATCAGGATGAGCATGGCCGAACCTCCATAGCTGACTAGCGGCAGCGGCACGCCCACGACGGGTGCCAAACCCATCACCATGGACATGTTGACAGCAAAGAAGAGGAAGAATGTTGCGGCGATTCCAAGAGTCAGGAGGGACGAAAACCGATCCTTGTTGGACAGTGCAGAGAATATACAGAAGATGATGATTAGCGCGTAAAGCACGAGAAGCGAGAAGGCCCCTACAAACCCAAACTCTTCGGCCAATGTGGTGAAGATAAAGTCGGTGTGTTTCTCGGGCAGGAAGTTCAGACGTGACTGCGTGCCTTGCATGAACCCACGCCCGGTCCACCCTCCTGAGCCGAGCGCGATCTTGGATTGGGTGATGTGGTAACCCGCGCCCAAGGGATCGGTTGCAGGATCAAGGAATGTGTCGATGCGGCGGAACTGGTAATCTGCCAGGAGCTGCCAGTCTGTGCCGCGGCTTTGGAAAACGACAGTGATCAGACCAACGCCGCTGGCAACCACCGCTGCAAAATAAGCCCAATGAACACCAGCGATGAACATGATCAAACCGCCGCCAGTGATAAGGAGGATCGAAGTTCCGAGGTCGGGTTGTTTGAGAACCAGGGCCACAGGGATCAGGATCAGTATGACCGGAAAAATGACCCACAAGGGCCGCGATATCTTTTGTAAGGGCAGCCAGTCGTAGTAGGCCGCAAGCAGCATCACGAGCGTCACTTTCATCAGCTCCGAGGGTTGCAGGCGCATAAATCCAAGGTCGATCCAGCGTTGCGCGCCTTTTCCCTCGACACCTACAAGTTCCACAGCCACTAACAGCAAAACCGAGACGATATAGGCCAGCACCGACATGTTGCGCCAAAACCAGATCGGCACCATTGCCACAAAGAGCATGACGAAAAGGCCGAGCACATAGCGTTTCATCTGTGGCTCGGCCCAAGGAGAGAAAGACCCTCCCGACACTGAGTAAAGCATCAGGAAGCCAACGCTGGCCACGGCTGAGATCAGTATAATCAGCGGCCAGTTCAAGTAGAGTAGCTTGCGAACGCCTGTGGGCGTGTGCTTGACGGTATATTCAAGATAACTCATCGCGCTGCACTAGGCCCTGTCGCTGTTGGGGTCATCAAAATTGGGGCGTGCCCTCCGCAAGCGTTCTTGTTGTTCGCGGATGCGATCCCTGTCTGCGGTGGGGTAGGCTTCAAGCGGTGGGTCGCCCCCATATAGTGCTTGTAGAGTGATATCTCGTGCGATCGGTGCCGCAGCCTTGGAGCCACCACCGCCATGCTCAACAATGACGGCCACGGCAATGCGCGGGTTTTCGACCGGCGCGTAGTTGACGAACAGCGCGTGATCGCGCCGCTCCCAAGGCAGGTCTTCGTTGCGGAACACACCGCGCGCGCGTTCTGCAGCGGTGATGTTGCGCACCTGGCTTGTGCCGGTTTTGCCTGCCATGCGAAAGGCGTCTTCTATGATCCGGCTGCGATAGCCTGTGCCGCGCTTGTTGTTGGACACTGCATTCATAGCGTTGCGAACCTCGCGAAGCATGTTCTCATTTATGCCTAGGGGTTCGCCACGGTTCACGGGTTGCTCAACACCATCAACCGACTTCACAAGACGTGGCGATACGGAGCGTCCAGTTGCCAGGCGAGCGGTCATCACCGCCAGTTGCAAAGGGGACGCCAAAACAAAGCCCTGACCGATGGAGGCGTTCACACTGTCTCCTACGCGCCAATCATCATTGCGCGTTGTTTCCTTCCAGAGCTTGGTCGGGATTAGACCTTCTGAAACAGAGGTCAGTGGCAATTGGTGCTCAACGCCCAAACCCAGCTTGCGGGCCATCTCAGCGATTTTATCGATGCCGGTGCGCACTGCCATTTCGTAGTAATACACATCACAACTTTCACGCAGGCTGCGATGCAGGTCCACATTACCGTGTCCAGCTCGTTTCCAGCAATGAAAGCGCCGGTTCGATACCCTGAGATGCCCTGGGCAGTAGACCGTTTCATTGGGGTCTGCCACGCCCGCCTCCATTGCTGCCAGCGCCGTCACCATTTTGAACGTGGAGCCCGGAGGATAAACGCCCTGCATCGCTTTGTTTGGTAAGGGGCGGTATTTGTCCTCCAGAAGGGCTCTGTAATTGGCTACAGAGATGCCACGCACAAAGAGGTTCGGATCAAAGCTTGGCGCGGACGTGCACGCCAGCAAATCCCCGGTTTCGCAGTCCATCACGACGGCCGCGGCGCTCTCGCCTTCCAGTCGCGCGGCGGCGTAGCTTTGCAAGGCATTGTCCAGAGTGACTTGGACATCCGCACCCGCCTCGCCTTCTACACGGTCAATCTCGCGCATAACGCGGCCCGCAGCGTTGACTTCGACCCGTTTGCTACCGGCTTTGCCACGCAACGTGTCTTCTTTTTTGGACTCCAGACCAATCTTGCCAATCTGAAAACGTGGGATCAGCAAAAGAGCATCCGGGGCGTCAATCTCTTCCAGATCGCGGTCACTGACCGGACCCACATAGCCAATGAGATGCGCGTAGTCGGGTCCCAAGGGATAATGCCGCGACAAGCCCACTTCGGGTGTCACACCGGGTAGGGCCGGGGTGTTCACCGCCACACGGCTGATGTCTTCCCAACTGACACGGTCTGCAAGGGTCACGGGCGTGTCGCCGCGCAGTTTGCGCAGGTCTTCGCGCGCGGCTTCCACCTCTGCGGGATCAAGTGTCACCAATTGGCTTAGCCGTTCGATCACCTGGTCAATATCAGCATCGCCCACTTGTTCCCGGATCATGTTGATGCGGTAGGACGGAACGTTTTCAGCCACCACCCGCCCTTCGCGGTCAAAAATGCGACCCCGAGAGGGAGGGATGAGATGAATGTTGATGCGATTTTCATCCGCCAAAAGGCGAAACTGATCGGCCTGCTCGACTTGCAGATACCGCATCCTGAGACCCAACAGGCCCATAAACGCCGCCATCGATCCACCGACCACAAGGCTGCGCCGTGTGACAAGGCGATGGCTTTCGGCGGTGTCTCGTGTTGGGCGTCTCATGTCCGGCCTCCAAGGGCGTCAATGTCTCCTGGTGCCAATTTACGCACTCCGAACACGCTTTGCGAGACCACAACAACCAAAGGATACGCAATCAGCGTCGCGACAAGCTGCATCAGGCTCAGTCCGAGAGGTGCTTGATCTACAACCAGCACTGCCAGAATGGCGCGGTAGATCAGTGTGATCGTCACCAGCGTTGTCGTCACAGAGGCCCATTCCATCGCGAAGGTGAGATCGCGCAGGTCTATGTGACGTGCGCGCAATGTTTCGCATCCGATTAAAACAAGCGCGGCCCAGAGCCCAGGTGGTCGATGAAACATCAGATCACACAGCAAGAATACTAAGGCAATCAAAACAGGCGGCACAAACTCCGGACGCCGCAGCACCCAGGCAATCGTCAGCGCCAGCAAGATGTCCGGACCAGCCCAGCCAAGTGGCAAGGTTTGCAGCGGCAGAAGGTGAAAGAAGATCACCAGAAAGACAAGCGTGACATAGATCACGCGCATCGCCCACATATGCACAGCCGCATTCTCAACCATCGGCGGCCTCGGAGCTTTCAAACGGGCTGGGCGGCCCTTGCAGCGGAAGGTCGGGTTCGGCAGGTCCGATAAGGGAACCAGGGTCCGTTAGCTTTTCGTTGCCCCGGTTTCTCAGAACTCTGAGAAATTCAAGCCGCTCGTAATCGGCAGAGAGTCTCACGCGCAGTCGCCCGCCAGGGTCTTGCGCCACCTGACCGATCAAAAGCCCTGCTGGAAAGACGCCGCCGTCTCCAGAGGTGAGCACTCTGTCACCGGGGCGGACTTGATCCGGCAGTTCCAGGAAATCAATGAGCGGCACAGCGGTATTGTCACCAATGATAAGTGCCTGTTGGCCCGAAGGCTGGATCGTTGCGGGAATACGGCTGGAGGTATCGGTCAGAAGGATCACGCGCGCGGTGTTGTCGCCTACGCCGGAAATGCGCCCGACAAGCCCCAGCCCATCCATTGTGGCCCAGCCATCAATGATCCCGTCTCGCGCACCGACATTGATCAGCACTGATTGCCGGAACGGCGAGCCGCTATCAGCCAGAACCACACCCGTCACAAAGGTCAGGCGAGGGTCCAACTGCACGTTGTTCAGATCCAAAAGCCGCGCGTTTTCCTGCTCCAGTTGAAGAGCAGCTTCCTTCCACGCCTTCATTTGTTGCAATTCGCGCCGAAGTTCTTGGTTCTGTTGATAAATTCTCTGGTAGCTTTGAAAGTCACGGAGGATGTTCACGGCTCCGGTAACGGGCGCCATGGCCCAATCAAAACTGGGCACAACGCGGTCAATGACCTGCGCTCGAAACCGTTCCACCCTTGGGCTGTCAATGCGCCACACCAAAAAGAAACCGACGAGGCACAACAACAGAAAGCCAATCAGCAGCCGCTTGATTGGACCAGAATAGTCTCCGTTTTGTGCTCTGTCTCGGGCCAAATATACCCCCTTCCCTCAGAGGGTGGGCGTTTCAGCTGTCGTAGTCAATCGCGTGGCGCAGCTGCTTTTCGAACTCCAGCGCCTTGCCAGTGCCAAGCGCAACGCAATTCAAGCTGTCATCCGCAATCGATACGGCCAAACCAGTTTGCTCGCGCAAGGCAAGATCCAGATCCCCCAAAAGCGCGCCGCCACCGGTCAGCATGACACCACGGTCCACGATGTCGGCGGCCAAATCGGGTGGGGTGGCTTCCAGAGCGGTCATCACCGCTTCGCAAATCTGTTGGACAGGCTCGGCCAATGCCTCGGCCACCTGCGCCTGGCTGATCTCGGTTTCCTTGGGCACACCGTTCAATAGGTCACGGCCCCGGATCTGCATCGACGTGCCGCGGCCGTCATCGGGCATGCGGGCTGTGCCGATTGAGGTTTTGATCCGTTCTGCTGTGCTTTCGCCTACCAGAAGGTTTTGCTGGCGGCGCAGATAGTTGATAATCGCTTCATCCATCCGATCACCACCCACACGGATCGAGCGCGCATAAACGATATCACCCAGCGACAGAACAGCCACTTCAGTGGTCCCGCCGCCGAT